>JAKVCT010000112.1 GCA_022448995.1 Saprospiraceae bacterium | reverse complement strand
CTTCTTTGTTGCTGACAACCCATATAGTCCGATTAATCCAGTGGGGTAGATTTTGCTAAGTTTTTAGCGAAACTGAGCTCTATTTTTTGGCTTGATACAACTTATTTTTTGGGTAAAACAATGAATTCAAAAAAAAAATTACCCCACTTTTTGCACTTTGTAGTCAAAAGTGGGGTAATTTATTTTGCAAACATTTGATTATCAGTTGTTTTGCTTAATACTGAAACAGCCTATTTATTGATGTTTTGTAAAGCTTTAAGCCTCTTTCAAATCAAAATCAACTTTTCCTGTTCCTAAATTATAATAGGCAGACAAAACACGTAGTTCATCATTCTCAATCTCATTTTTGATGATAGCAGATTTGCTGCTTAGTTCTTCAGCAGTGAGTTGAGCATTTGTTTTGACGACTGTATTCACAGGAGAATCACTTCCACAGGCTTTTACTGCAGGCTGGATTTGTGCTAGCAAGTGGTCTAAATTTCCACTACCACTTTCTCCACCTTGTAGAGCTGCGGTTACTGCACCACAGTTTTCATGTCCCATGACAACAATTAGATTGACATCCAAGTGAGCTACTGCATATTCGATACTTGCTACAGTAGAAGTATTGGCAACATTACCCGCTACACGGATGACAAATAATTCACCCAAACCCGCATCAAAAGCCAGTTCTGGAACTACACGAGAATCTGCGCAACTCAAAATAATTGCATAAGGAGCTTGCCCAGCGGTTAACTCTTTGCGGACATCAATATCATGGTTTTTATTCTCTAGAATGTCTTTAATAAAACGATCATTTCCATCTTGGAGACGTTTTAAAGCCTCGTTCCAAAGTAAATTTTTCATAAATATAGAATTAATTAAATGGTTGATAAGGTTTAATATAAATTGATAAGGTTTAATACAAATAGCTGTGACCTTTTGTTTGTTTGAGTAACAAATCCAAAAAGTATCTTTTCAATTTTTGCTCTACAGAGCATTATGTGGTTAACTTCGTTGAGCCTTTCAGGGGTTGTTTGAAACATCAACGAACTATTAATGATAGTTAAACAATCAAAAAAAGTTAGCTATACTTTACTTTTTTATAGTCTAAAAGTACAATTTTGTAATATTTATCGCAACCAATGACTAGGGTTTTCCTTGTTTTTTCCTTTCCATAATTCAAAATGAAGGATATAGTTTCCTGTTTTAGCATCTTTACTAACTACTCCTAACTTTTGTTTTCCCTGTACTTTCTGTCCTCTTTTAACACTTACTTGACCTAAGTTGGAATAGGTAGTATAATAATCTCCGTGTTTGAGCATTACAGCTTTATTATAACCTGGAATGGTAAAAACGCTAACAACTTCACCCGCATGTACAGCTTTTACACTAGCATTTGCAGTAGTTTTGATATCAACTCCATTATTTTCAGTGATGACTTGTTCAAAAACAGGATGTGCTTGTCTTCCGTAGTGTCCTACGATTCTACCTTTATAGACAGGCATAGGAAGTTTACCTTTATTTTTGACAAAATCTTTAGATAGCTTGACACTTTTTTGTTTAGACTGATTTTGTTGAACACTGTTGTAATTGCGTGAAGCTTTTTTTACTGCTGCAATTTCGGATCGGATTACTGATTCAATCTTCTTATTGAGGTTTTGCTTGGCTTTCTCTTTTTTAGCAATTTGCTGCCTGAGCTGTGCTTCCTTAGTTTTTAGGCTCTTGATAATTTCATCTTTCTTGGCTATACTTTCGGAGAGTACATCTTGTTGCTCATGCTCTTCTGCAAGTAACTTAGACTTATTTAGTTTTTCCTCATCTAGGGATTTTACCTTATCATTTAGAAGCTGTTGCACTGCTTGGATATAACTAACTTGTTGATGACGTTGACGATGTAGCTGCTTCAGATAGGCCCATTGCTGAGCAGACTTATTGAGATCTTTATTAATAAGTAGATTGGCTAATTGTGTAGGAGACTGTGTCATCTGCGTCTTGTATACACTTATTAAGAGTTGGTGATAATTGAGCTTTAGCTGCTCTAAGTCGTTTTCTAAAGCTGTAATAACTAATTTCTTTTCTTCTGCCTTTTCGTCAATCTCTTTTATTTCTTCATGTATAATATTGATGAGCTCTTTTCTGGAGTTGATTTGCTGCTGTAAGGTCTTGAGTTCTTCAAGTGTTGCACGACGTGTACTACTTGTTTTCTGAAGTAGTTTACTTGTTTTTTTTATCTGATAATTTAAGGACTTACGTTTTCGCTCAAGGTTTTTTCGATCTTGAGAACTAAGGTGTAGTGCACCTAAACCCATCAGGATAAGAATCAATAGATATCGGACTTTCATAATAAAATATTCATTATGGATCTATATTATATTAGTTCGTTGGTTTTTAGCTTCGCAGAGCCTTTCAGGGTTCGTAATTGACTGACAATTAAAAATATATGTAGAATATATTGAATTGTATCAGGCATTGATTCTCAAATGGTAAGAAAAACTATTTTTTGTTTTTCATCGGAAAATTAAAAAATCAACGAACTACTAATATTATAGACTACTTTATTTATTCGACTACTTGGTAACGAGAGGGTACAACAAAGCTTGTTTTTTGTGCTTCATCAATTTTGATTTTGGAAAACTTCATCCCTAGAGAAAGCTCCCCCATTTCTACCGTATTGGTTTCTATTTGTTTTTCTAGAGCAATCTTTTGTTGGTCAATTAGTTTATAGTTGGCTAATGTAACATCAACAGAGGCTTCATTAACAATAGCTTGTACACTTTCCATCAAGAAGGTTTTGGGCTGAATTAGGATACTCAGGTCAAGTTCTTGATTCTTATTACTCAGTTGGTATAGGTTATCCTCTATACTAGCATCAAAGGATTGTTCTTCTAGCAAAATGGGATTACCAACTAATAATTCTTGTAAATCATAAAAGTCTACAGCAATATTATATTCTGTTTGTAGCGCAGAAATAGGCTTGACAATATACTGGCGCTCTAATCGATTTAGAATTTCTATTCGATCAGGCGTGATACGCATACGGAGACCTTCTGTATTTAGTTTCTTGAAAGACATCCATATGATACTATCTTTACGAATTCGAATTTTTGCACTCAGTGCAATATTTTCTTTTTCGGATTTTACTTTAATTTTGGCTCGAGCTGCAAACCAATTATATGTTATTATATTTTTCTTTAATTTTTTGAGAAGAAATTTACTATTGCGCTTTTTTAATAGCTTTTTCTGAGCCTGTGCATCTTGATTGAGAAAACTAAGAAAAATAACTAAACAGATGAATTTTAATAAAATAGATATTTTCATAACCTTAAAGCATTTAAACAGTCTCATAAGTCAAGTACTTAGTTGTTGAACAAATAGTTAGACTTTAGTAACTTCATGTACTTATCTTGGATCTAATTGTTTGGTGGTGATTTTTTTATTTAGACTTGCAGAGGTAGCCCCTTTGGTACGCGCTAATTTCCAGTAAGCTAAAGCATTTTCAGCATCTTTGAGTTGATACAAAGTATCTCCATATTTCTCCAAGGTCTCAGGATATTCGTTACCTCCATTCTTCAATGCTTTTTCAAACCACTTTTTGGCATCTTCATAATTACCTTTTTGGTGCAATACCCAAGCATATGCAGTTTGGTGAGTAGCATTATTTGGTAATAGATTTACTGCTTTTTTAGCCATTTTACTAGCATCATCCAAGCGTAGTTTTTGGTTGGCTAAATAATGAGCATAACCACTCAATACATCTGGATTATCTGCCAAAACAGCCATGGCATCCTTAAAGGTTTTTTCTGCAGCGGTTTGGTTACCTATTCCATTGTAAGAGCGCCCCAAAATACTGTAGATCTTACCCTGCAGTTCGGGAATACTAGCTGCCATAAATACGGCATCCTTAGCTGCATCTATAGAAGTTTTATATTCTGCTTTTCTGTAGTTTGCCATAGCATAAAAATAGTACCCTACAGCATGATTAGGATACATTTCCATAATATTCTTACTCGTTTTTAGTAAAGCATTGGTTTGTCCTGAATACAAATAGGCCTCTAATAATAGCTCCCAAGTTGCAATATTGTTTTTTTCTAAAGCTGTACTTTTATTAAAGGCTTGAGCTGCAGCAGTATATTGGTGTTGGCGAAACAGTAATTTACCATACATAAGGTGGGCTTCATTATTGTTGGAATGTGCAACACTGATTTTTTGAGCCAATTGAGTTAATAGATAAAGCTGTTGTTCGTTATTACTTTCTTCAGCAGATTGGATCAGGGGACGGATGGCATCTAGTTTTTTATCTACACTCTGTTCTGGAGCCGAAAACAAGCTAGACAAGGCTTTTAAATATTGCATGGTATCTTTTTGTTCTACCAAAAAAATATCTGCCATAAAGATATTCGCTTCAGGATGATTGGGCGAAATCTCTAATACCTTATCATACCAAGTACGAGCCTTATCCAAGCGTCCAGTCTGCTCATGAAGCTTGGCTACTGCAGCTGAATATTCAGCTTCTTTTGGATAAGCAGTAGCTAGTTTCTCGAGTTCATAAATCGCCTTTTTATATTTTCCTTGATTCACATATATTTTATGTTTATCAATAGAAGCTTTAGGACGAATACCGATTCTTTTCTCCAAAGTAGTATATACCTTGATGGCTTGATCTAGTTCTCCTGATTTAGTCAAGAAATAGCTCAAATCATAATACAAGCTCTCTTTTTGAGGATTAGCTTCTACTAGGGTATTGAAAATATCGGCAGCTTTTTTATAATTCCCCTGTTTTTCTAGCAAGGATGCATAGAGTTGAATGTATTGTTCCTCTGAATTCTTGAGCTCTACAGCACGTTCAATCTGTATAATTGCTTGATCGTACTGTTCTAACAATATATAGAGTCGTGTCAATTCATAATAAGCTACATCATTATTATTGTCTTGTTTTACAATAAGTTCATAACGTGATATTGCTTCTTGATAATTACCGAGTATCTTTTCTCTAGAAGCTTCTATAAAGGCTTTTTCTAAAAGAACTTCATCTTCTGAGGGACGATCAGGGCTTTTCTGAGCAAAGTTTTGAGTAACAAAACTTAATAAACAACATAATATAAGGTAGACTCGCATAATTATTGGCAGTTTCGTCATCTAGGTAGCTAGATCTAAAGTTTAGGTTAACATTACAGTTAGATAAAAAGAGCTGTAATACAGCTACGAGCTTTATTCAAGTAGGTAAACAATCATAAAAATTGAGTTTCTACAAGACATCAACAGGAATATCTATTATTAAGTAAGTAGTTGTTTTTACTTAAGTAGTTAGCCACAATTAATTTGTATTTAACCCCAAAGGACTCTACGAAGTAAATTCAAGCAGCCTTTTAGCTTTGCTGAGCCTTTGAGAGCTCATCAAAAAGTATAAAATCTACAGATTATCATACTTATGGTTGTAATATATGTTTATAAGGGAATGAGTATCAGTGTACAAAAATCGATCCTTACTAATTGCAGAATAATGTGCTCTTTGTAGTTCCTCCAAACTCTTATCCTTTATTTGAGTAGATATACCAGAATAGAACGTAAAGAATAGAAATAGGATCGGGATTCGAGGCGTTTTTAGATTTTTTTAATTTAATAACTACAAGCAAAAGTTCTATTTATTGCGCTTATCTCCCAGCAATCTTTATGTAGTTAACTAAATTAAACTATATCTAAAGTTAATTGACCATTGTATATTTTTTTGTTAAAAATACTCCAAGGTAACTTGCTCCAGTGGAGCACTGGAGTAAGCAGTAAGCTAGGGTTTTGCAAAGCATACTACTAGAGTTATCAAGAGGAGTTTTAACGAAGTACAACATAAACCTCAAAGAGCCCTTCAGAGTCTTATTTTACCACCTGTAGACAAGTGATTAGCTCAAAACTACGAAGGACTGTCCTGGAAATGAAGTTGTTTTGAGAACTTCAAGTTGTGGTTTAACCTAAATAAAATTATTGTGAAAATTTAGAAAAATCGCCCAAACTTAGCTGTGTAGATTGTGCTGCATACTCAACATGGTTACCAATCATAGAATTTTCCAAAACGACTTTCTTGACATGTGAGTGATTTTGGATAACACTATTGACAATTACAGCTTGTTCTACACAAGAATGTTTTCCGATAGAAACATGTGGTCCAATTATAGAATTTTTGATGATTGAACCAGCTCCAATATGACAAGGAGGAATAATAGTAGCATTTTCTAAAACTACGTCTTTTGCTATAGTTGCAGCATCTTCTTTAATCTCTAAAACGCGTTTGTTAGCATGAACAACTGCATTTTTATTTCCACAATCCAACCATTCTTGAATAGGATGAGTTTTGAATTTTACACCCTTTTGTTTCATGTTTTCAAGCGCATTTGTCAATTGAAATTCACCACGCTCTTTGATATCATTATCCAGCAAATACTGTAACTCTTGCTTAAGAAAATCACCATCCTTGAAGTAGTAAATTCCAACAATAGCCAGATCAGAGACAAACACTTTTGGTTTTTCTATAAATTCCTTTACAACTCCATTATCATCTAGTTTGATAACACCATAAGCAGATGGATCAGGAACTCGTTGAACCCATATGGCACCATCAGCATCAGTGTCTAATGAGAAGTCTGCTTGGAATAGTGTATCTGCAAATGCAACAATAACAGGACCATCAATACTCTCTTTAGCACACATAATAGCATGAGCTGTACCTAGTTTTTCTTTCTGATGATAGATACTTCCTTTTGCTCCCACTGCCTCAGCAAGTTGCATTAGATCTTGTTCCACCTTGTGTCCAAAATCTCCGATGATAAAAGCAACTTCGGTAATCACTTTCCCACAAGCTTTGGCCAAGTCTTCAACCAAACGTTGAACAATAGGTTTACCTGCAACAGGAACTAAAGGTTTAGGAACGGTTAATGAGTGTGGACGTAAACGAGTACCTCGACCCGCCATTGGTATTATAAGTTTCATATAAGTATAATGAAGTATGAAATATCAAAATAGGTAATGTGAAAAGGTTTCAACATTACTAAATCGTTTATGTATATAATTTGGTTTGTAGGAATTGTGTGACGCAGATCACCCCCCAAAATTAGATTTTAGGTTCTACCAGTACTGCCAAAACCTCCCGCACCACGGTCACTCTCTGCCAAGTATTCACTTGAGTTTAACTCAATTTGTTCATACTTCGCGATAACCATTTGTGCAATACGATCTCCATGCTCTATTTGGATAGTGTCTTTAGATAAATTAACTAAAATTACCCCAATTTCTCCTCTGTAATCACTATCAATTGTTCCTGGAGCATTAGGAATTGACAGACCTTTTTTATAAGCCAGACCACTCCTTGGACGGATTTGAGCTTCATAGCCTTGCGGAAGTTCTATGAAAAGTCCCGTGGGAATAATACAACGCTCTAGAGAACCTAATTCTACAGGTTGTTCTAAGTTCGCTCTCAAATCCATACCTGCACTACCAATAGTAGCATACTGAGGAAGAGGATTACTAGACTTATTTATAACGTTAACTTTCATGTATGTGATTTTCAGTGATTCTGCTATATAGTAGCTGCCCAAAATTACTCTAAGTGCTTTTGTTGGATTACTTTTCCGTTTTTTAGTCAAACTCTAGTGTTACCAAACAATTTTAGAGCATACAAAGATAAAAAGATTTGAATAAGTACTCTAATGCCACTGAGAACTTTTTTGTAACAGTATTTTAGAATTTTAATTTATTTTTTGATCAACTTAGAAATTGTTTTTTGTTCTGATAACCAAACAATTCCTGTAAAAATACCAAGTAGAAATAAACTGAGAAGATACCCTAAAAAGCTGTGTGTTCCTAAACTTGGCTTTAGAACACTGAACAGTAGAAAGATACTAATAGCTAGCGCCAAGTAACTCATGATCTTACGTACAGGATAAGGAATAGGGTAGTGCTTTTGTCCCCAAACATAAGCGACTCCTACCATTGTAGCATAACAGGCTAAAGTTGCCCAAGCAGATCCCATATATCCAATCAAAGGAATAAGGATTAGGTTTAGTAGTAAGGTTACACTAGCTCCTATGACAGCAATATAAGCACCATAGTGAGTTTGGTTAGATAGCTTATACCAAATAGCAACATTATAATATAATCCTAAACATAAGTTAGCTAACAATAAGATGGGGACAATGCTCAGGCCCTCTCTGTAGTCTTCTCCCACAAAATATTGTGCAATATCCATAAAAAGTGTGATACCCAAAAAGGCAAAACAACCTACTAGTGCAAAAAGATAGGCTACTCCAGCATAGAGCTTTCGAGAATCTTCACGATCTTGATTCTTAAAGAAAAAAGGTTCAGCAGCATAATTAAATGCCTGTGTGAATAGATTCATAAAAATAGCAATCTTATAGCAAGCACCATAAATCCCAACTTGTGTCATTCTAGTTTCTAAGTCACCTGTAAGCATCATTTTTAGTAAGGTACGATCTAGTACTTCATTGATGATTCCTGCAAAACCAGAAATTACCAAGGGGGCAGCATAAACTAACATTTTTTTCAACAAGTCAGCATTGAAACCTTCTTCCCCTTTCTCTGCACGTTCTGAGAAGTAGGTTGGCAAGAGCAATGCAAACGTAACAGCACTTGCTATTAAGTTAGCAATAAAAATATAAGCAATCCCAATGTTTGGATTATACCAGTTTTGAGCCCCAAAAAGCTCATTAGTAGCTAAAAATGGACATAATTCTAAGAAAAAAAGTATAGATCCTAAATGAATAAAAAGATTGAGTAGTTTGATACTTGCAAATCGGAATGCTTTGCCTTGCAAGCGTAGTAGTGCAAAAGGAATAGCAGCTAAAGCATCAAAACCTAATATAAACGCAAAGCAAACGACATAGGCACTGTGCTCTGGATATTCCAAGAAATTAGCTATTGGTTGAGACAGTAGAATAAGAATGAAAATCAAGGTTAGTGTGCTTCCAAAAATAGTATTCGAGGCTGTTCGAAAAGCATTGAAACGATTTTCTTTTTTGCTCCCAAAGCGGAATAGTGCAGTTTCCATTCGGTAAGTAAAAATTACCATGAGAAAAGCTGCCCAAGCATACAAATCTATTTGTATACCCATTTGGTCTGGCACAAACTTACGTGTCAGATAAGGGGTTAGAAAGACAAAAGTAAGCAACCTTCCTAAGATGCTACTTAGTCCGTAAAGTGCAGTTTCACCAGCTAATTTTTTGAGAATGGACAAAACAGATGGATCGTTTTTTTGACTAAAATAAATCTAATGACTTTAACGATCTAGTAAGGATCGAATGGCCTCTTCTAATACTTGTTGGTCAGAGGAAGATGGCGTAAATGCAAAATTACCTTCTTTTGTGATAATAAAAAATTTCGGTACAGATAAAACTTCATAATTCTCTGTGATTGGTAGATTAGGATCATTGATTAGGTGTACTCCCCTGAACTGATGTTGTTGAACATAATCTCGCCAAGTTTCTTCTTTTTTATCTAGTGAAATATGTAAAAAAACAACGTCTTCATGAGCAAGCATTGCTTCTAGACTTTGTAAGCGATGCATCTTTTTGATACAAGGTCGGCACCAAGTTGCCCAAAAATCAATATAAATCACCTTACCCTGAAAATCTCTCAAACTTACAGTCTGTCCATGAATATCTTGTAGACTGAAGGTTGGAGCAGGGGTGCCTGCTGCAAACTGCCGTGCTTTTTGAAAAGCATCCACTACAATCTGATCCAACTCCAAATAAGGATTACTCATTAGAAAATCCTCATAAATGGGAAGGATAACCTCAACTTCTTCTTTCTTTTTTAAGGATTCTGCAATAATTTCCGCTGTAATAAAATAACCGGTTAGTGCTTTCAAGGATTTTTTTGCAAAATAATAATGCTGAATGTAAATATTATCAGGAATTACATTTTTTTGCATACACTGGTAATTGACCCAAGCCATCATAAAATCCCGATACATAGAATGTCCCAAACATAAGTCATTTTGGAATTGAATAGTATCCATAAAATCCAAGAAACTACTATCTGTACGATGTTTACGGCCATATACATGTCCATAAGATAAGAGCTGAAAATAGTAGGTATAACTCAATTCTCCTTCTAAATAGGCTAAGAAGTTACCCGTAAGTGTATCAGGATTACTTTGTTCAAAGAATTGAATAAAGCCTTGTTTCTTCAGTAATTCTCTTTTGATCAAACTTATATATTCTTCCTCAGAACTTTCCCACATGACTTTGTCAAAATCCTCATGAATCTTATACTGATAGATGCTTTTTCGATAATAACGATACTTAAAAATATTCTCATCTACAGGAAAAGCTGCTCGAAACTGCCTCCAAAGTTGATTGTTTGCTCCTCCCAATCCTGAAAATTTCAAGGTTTCCTCAAGCTGTAGTGCATCAAAATCTACCACTAAAGTATCATTAGGCTGCAAGAAAATCTCTATCTGCTGATCTCCATAAGTTAGTATAGCTGTTTGTGGAACTTCTATTTTGCAGGTGAATCCAAAACGACCATCTTCTCGAATAGCCGCATTGTATCCCACGAGTGTATTATCAATAAAACTCTTGTCAATATCTAGCTGGATCATATAGGAAGTTGGATTATTCACCTTACCCATGATCAGTACATTGTGTGTTTCTTGTGCTGAACTATACCCCAATTGCAATATGAATGATAAAAAGACTAATATAGCGTAGTGTGTGTGCATAAACAATTTATGGTTAGTGTGTATTTTATTATGAATACTTAGCTCTACTACAAGATTCTTAGTAGTCTGTCATATAAATGAATAATTAGAGTTTATTACGAATAGTTTTGTAGGTAAAACCACGAAGTGCTCAGCAAATTACAGAATCTTTTATTAGCTCATCATTATAACATCAATACATGAAGTTGTTTAAAAATCGTTTTTACTGCATCAAATTCATCTAAATCTCTGCATTAAATCTACTTCTTAAATAACCTCCATAAATAGTTCCAAAAGCTTAGCTATAAATCCATACTTGTTGCCCTTTAGGCAGCTTCAGCTGTCTTGGGTATTTCTTTTTCCTTTTTTCGATAAGAAACGAGATAAACTCCCACAAAAATTAAACAACCAGCAATGATTAGTTCGGGACTTAACTGATCCTTACCCAAAGAAATAGCAATAATAGCGGCCAAAAGTGGTTGCAAATACACATAAGAACTAACAACAGAGGGTTTAACCACACGCATAGCTGAACCATTGAGCAAATACGTCAAGAAAGTAGCACAAATGATTACAAAGATGATCAAATACCAAATATAGGTAGGAAAACTTGCAAAATCACTCTGACTGAGTTGACCTACTCCAAAGGGTAATACATAGATAAATCCAAAGGTGAAAATCCATTTCAAGATAGTAATGGGATTATATTTGGACATCAATGGACTGACAATAGTTAGATAAATAGCGTAAGAAGCAGCATTTAGACCAACTAAGATATTACCTAAAACTGGATTACTAGCAGCTTTGGTTACTTCACCTGAATTTGAAAGCGTTAGATAAAAAGCTCCACCTAGTCCAAGAGCAACACCTGCTATCTTGAGTAGCGTAATAGATTCTCCATAAAACAGAAAGCCAAAAATAAGCACCAGAATGGGAGTGGTCAGCATAATCAGCGAACCATTAATGGGGGTTGTCATATTCAACCCTTTGAAAAATAATAACATATTTGTAGCTACACCAAAGAGTGCACAAATTGCCAGCATTTTTAAATCTTCCTTCTTTACTTTTTCTCGAATGAAGAGTGTGTGAAATACCCAAAACAAGACTGCAGCGCAACTAACACGTAAAAGAATAAAACCAAAGGGTTGTAGGTAACCTTCATTCATTACATCCTTGGCAAAGGTAAAGGTCGCAGCATAGAATAATGCTACTAAAAACATAGCAATATGAGCTAGGATTAATTTTTTCATAGTAGATCTGGGATTGTATTCCGTAATTGTATATTCTGTCTTTTGCTCAACAATTACTGGTTTCAGTATAAATGTCTGTAGTCTGTGAGTGTTTAGTTTTACTGAGCCCGAAGGGCTGGTAACCAATTGGTAGTCAATGTTTAATGTTTTGTAATTGCAGTAATGTACTTCATGTAAAGTATTGATGGTCAATTAGTAAAAGTCACGGACTATTAAAATTTAATAAAGGTAGTATTTTTGAACATATCCTATTATGATCTACTGTGAAGTTTTTGTAAGGAATTCCTAATCTTTTATTTGGGTATTTAGTTTTAGGGATTCAGATTTGAACTAGAATCGTCTAAACGGTTGATTAAGTTATACGAAAGGGCTAAACTCCCTACAAGTATTAGTGATGTTAAAAAACTTAAAGCGCCTGTCATTTTCTGAAAAAGAAAAAAGTCATAGGCACCATGAATACATATAGCTAGAGCCAAACCTGTTAGCAGATGTAGAGATTTGCTAACAGGTTTGGTAATGAATTTTGCCTTTCCCATAAAAAAACCCATAACCACTGCAAAAGAGGCATGTGCAGGAACCGCTGTAATCATTCGGGTAAAAGCTGTTTGGAGCGCATCCTCAAAACCATCACTACGATAAACAACATAAATAATGTTTTCGACAGCGGCAAAACCCATTCCCAAGACTACTGCATATACAATTCCGTCTAGTGGCTGATTATAGGCTTTGCGTGGGAAAATAAAATAGCGAAGGAACAAGAACTTAATGAGTTCTTCACTAACTGCTATAATTCCAAATGCAAAAACAAAGCTGTTCATGACACTGCTAGAGGTTGCTATATAAAAGTTCTCAACTCCAAACTCCTCAAGTTTTAGAGCAGGATAAGTGCTTAGACTACCCATGATAAAAGCTACAAATAGCATCAAAGCAGGTTCTTGTTCGTGTCTATCACGCCACCAAATATAGATACAAATCACGAAGGCAGGCAAGATAGATAAGCCTACTAAGAAGACTGAAATCACGTAGTTTTATAGATTGGATTGGGTTAGAAATATTATTTTTTTTGTGGAGAAAATTTACTTACTGTGCGTGTTTTAAGCTTAAAGTTATTTCCATCCTTGTAATCAAAGGTAATTTGAAAATTTTTATTATAATAGATATTGTACGCAGTAATTTCTCTTGCTTTTATATCTGCCTTGAAGGTAAAATATCTAAAGGAGCCAATACTACCTTTGTAAGGACAGGGGGTTACTGAAAACATTCTAGCCTCTGCATCCTTGGAAGGAATTACATAACATTTGCAAGGAGCTAGTTTATTCTCAACCAAATGTGTAGGATCTATATCGTGAAATGGAGCAGGACTATGCCATTCTTCACGGTGTGCTTTAGGATTGTCAATGTAATAAAATTCTGTAAGTAAGGTATCACCACTAGCAGGACGGGTTCTTGCAATATATTCTACTAGAGGGTTATCATCAATATCTGCTGAATACCAACCAAAATACCACCAGACTTCAGGACGTTTATTGAACCAATAATCTTCCCAAATGGTATAAAATCTAACTTTTTGCCGACCATAATTAGGCGAGTCATCTGCCTTTTCTTGAACCTCGTTACTATACATACCAGTGTATACTTTAGTGAGGAACTTTTGGCGCTTCATAAATTTTTTTTCCTCTTCAGTGAGTGTTTGCTCATCAACTTGAGCATGTATCCCAATGTGTAAGGATAGAAATAAAATTAGAAATGAAATAATGTTAATTCGTTTGTTGTGCATAATTTTGTTTAGTGGGTTAGAAGTACTATACGGAATTCAAAAAGAAATGTCGCAATAAAGCGCAGGATTTGTCTGATGGATCAAGGCAGATAACCTAGGTATAATAAATTATCACGAGGCTATCTAACGCAGATACGGGGAATAAAAACCAGTCTTTATACGACAGGAATGATTGAATTCTGTATTAGTTCTACGTTTTGAGGAATACAGTTTACTTGAGGATGATTAGTTGAGATGATGTATATTAAGTAAGTAGATGGACGTAATTACTTGATAATAATACGGAATTTAAAGATAAATATCATAATAAATGATAGTTCGTTTATTTTTTAATTTTAACTTCTACATTAGAATAAATGCAGAGATGTTCTTATCAAAACTTTAATTTCTTGAATCAATTCCCCAATGTAGTTTTCTACGAATCATGTACAAAAAATTACGATCCGGAAAGCGAACTAATTGTGTGTTAAAGTCTGCCTTGCGGACAGCCAATTGGCAAGAAGAAGTAATAATCTTATGTCTAGAGTCAAGTGTACATAAGAAATTATTAGCTCGACCTTCTATCTCGAAGGAAATTACTGCATCATCAGATAATAGGATAGGACGTACATTTAGATTGTGTGGGGCAACTGGTGTAATAATAAAATTACCAGAATCAGGAAAAATAATCGGGCCTCCACAGCTTAGGGAATAACCTGTAGAACCAGTTGGAGTGGCCACAATAATTCCATCTGCCCAATAAGAATTGAGAAATTCACCATTTACATAAGTATGAATAATCACCATGGAAGAAGTATCGCGCTTAAGTATAGTAAAATCATTCAGTGCAAAGTTGATATCTCCAAAAAGTCCATCTGAAGACTCTAGGTACAACACAGCTCGTGGATCAAGTGTATA
>JAKVCT010000111.1 GCA_022448995.1 Saprospiraceae bacterium | reverse complement strand
TTTCTTTGTCTAAATCAGACAATAGTTCTTCGGCCGTCTTTTTCAAACGCGCCTCGGTATAACGCATCGCTGCAGGGCTATCCCCATCCCCGGAACCAAAGTTCCCTTGTCCGTTTACTAGTGGGTAACGCAAGGACCATGGCTGTGCCATACGTACCATTGTATCATACACAGAACTGTCTCCGTGAGGGTGATATTTACCCAAAACCTCTCCTACGATACGAGCCGATTTTTTATGTGATTTGTTGTGAGTTAATCCCAACTGAGACATACCATACAAAACGCGCCTGTGTACAGGCTTCAATCCATCCCGAACATCAGGTAAAGCTCTCGAAATGATCACTGACATTGAATAATCAATGTATGCAGATTGCATTTCTTCTTCTATGTTAATTGGGATAATTTTTTGTTGAAATTCCATAAAAAATAAATTAGAATTTTATGCTTAAAAACAATGTTTTTTTTGTTGAGTGAACAGAGTACAAAGATACGATTTTTCGACTAAAATTCATAGTTTTTTATACTTCTTAAGTGTTTGATAAACAGCGCTTAAAGTATTTTATTTTAAATAACATTTAATCAGCTTGTTTATGTTTAAACTATCCTTCCTTTTTTTGTAATTTTTTTGTTTATAATTTGGCTAAAAATATTTTATTCTTTATACTTTAAACAAAGACAAGACACTCTAAAAATAATTTCTTTTCTAACTTTGTCTATTGATATTTTGTTATACACAAAAAGCCTTATCAAGAACTGATTTACACAAGCACAGCGTTTTAATCTTTGATAAGAAAGACAGCCCATTCCAAAATAAGTATTCTATGTATTCTAGATATTATTTTCTTCTGCTATTTTTTCTGAGCTTGGGAAAACAAGTTTTCGCCCAACAGGACCGTTTAAAAATCAAACCCAAGGATATAGACAAGATGCGTTTAGAATTAGATTTTAGTGCTGGTGTCTCCTTCCCTATGGGTACATACAAAGCTTTAGATTTTCTAAGTAGTCGCAATGGATCAGCTCAGTATGGATTTTATGGAGAGTTTGCCTTGAAGCACCGTTTTCAGCGTTCTCCTCTATGGTCTCTGAGTGCAAAAGCAGGATTTATGCGACATGGTTTTAATACCACTGCTATAATCAATCAATTTGATGTACGTAGTATGGAGGGTCGTCCTTGGTCTATTTTTTATGTTATGCCTGGAGCTTACTTTGAAATTGGAAAGAAATTCAAGTTAAATCTAGGTATTTCTCTTGGGGCTATAATCTATAATGGTTGGAATGCAAAGGTAGGACTTGAAGAGAAAATAGGCTTATTGGAAACCAAGGAATGGTCTTATCAATGGCGAGCAACTGGTGGTGTAAACCTGGACTTAGAATTGAGCTATCGTTTTTCTTCGAGGATTTCCCTTTTTCTTCGGGGAGGTGTATTGTATGCTAGTGGATCGAGAACTGGAAATTTAAGAGAAGAAAAATTTACTCTAGATCTCAACGATCAGCCTGTATTACCTGCAATATCCTCTCAGGATTTTTTAGTTTTGCAAAAGACCCTTATTTTTACCATTCATACTGGCATTGGTTTCAAATATCGCCTGTATAAATACTTGAAGGATCCAAATTTAGAACTAAACGATAGAATAGAACTATGACAAAACAATGTACAATATTGGCAATGAGCCTTATTTTTTGTTCCTCTCTCCACACAAACGCACAGGATATGCCACAAGCTTTTGAGATTTACAACTACAAAGGAAAGGTAGTTAGTTACAAAAATCTAATCAATGATGCTAAAAAAGCAGATATTGTTTTCTTTGGGGAATTACATAACAATCCTATTGCACACTGGATGCAACTAGAAATCACTCGAGATCTTTATGCCCAAAAACCTGACCAAGTAGTTTTGGGAGCAGAGATGTTTGAGGCAGACAATCAATTGCTAATGGATGAATATCTAGCAGGGTTGATTAGTCAGAGATCCTTTGAACAGGAAGCTCGTCTGTGGGATAATTATTCGACTGACTACAAACCATTGGTAGAATTTGCGAAGGAAAACGAAATACCCTTTATTGCAACAAATATTCCTAGGAGGTATGCTTCTGTAGTTTACAAAAGAGGTATAGATGCCTTGAATAAGCTACCTAAAGGCTCCAAGCAGCATATTGCTCCTCTACCTATCGAAACGGACTTAGATGTGGGCTGTTATCAAAAAATGCTGGAAATGGGTGGTGGAAACGAAAAATTTCCGCATGCTCAAATGATTAAGGACGCAACCATGGCTCATTTTATCTTAGAAAATCATACGAAAGGAAACACTTTTCTTCACTATAATGGTGCATTTCACTCGGATTATAAAGAGGGAATTATTTGGTATTTGCGCTCCAAAAAACCGAAGTTGAAGATTGTTGTCATTTCGACCGTAGAGCAGAGTACTATCACAGAACTGGAAGAGGAGCATTTACAAAAGGCAGATTATATTTTCTGTGTTCCTGATCGAATGACCAAAACGTATTAAGTAATTTTGTCCTCTCAAGTACTCTACCCTGTAGCTTGAGCTTTTCGTTTTCAAAATCACAATATTATTTGGCGAAGAGCCAACAAAAAAAGTGAATCCAAGATAGTATCTTGGATTCACTTTTTTTGTCAACTATCTTTTGAGATAGTTTCTTATATATTACCGCTTACTTAAGCTTCTACTTCAAAAGTTGCCAGAGCTACTTTCTTTAAGTAGGCAGCCCTTCTGGCATAAGCTTCCTTATCTTGTCGAATACCGTGGTAAAAAGTAATCCCCTCGTTCATAACAATTAGATATTCTGCTATTTCCGTTGGTTGATGTCCTTTTACAATGCCTGCTTCTACCCAGGTTTTTGCTTCATCTTCTAAGAAATTACTAAATCTATCATACAAGACTCTAAAGCGTTCTAAAATCTTTTCATTCCTAGATTTTAGATAATAACAGGCATAAAAAACAGAGTGGTCAATTACTTCTAACCATTCTGTACCAAAAATCATACTGATGATATGGTTAAAACGCTCTTGTGGTGTCTCAACACCGTCTAAAGATTGAGAGAAGGCTGCTTCAAAACGATCTAAGATAAAGTTAACCAAATCTTCCACCATTGCTTCTTTACTCTTGAAGTAATGGATAAGCAAACTTGGGTTTACATCCATTCGGTCAGCTATCTTGGCAATTGATGCATTCTCAAATCCAATATCTTTTAGTACGTGATAAAAATTTTCTAGTATTTCTTTTTTGCGGACATCCGCTTTACTTTTTCTTCCCATATGTATTTTTTTTGCGATCTATTGAGTATTCATAGTCTTTAGAGATCCAAGCTTAGACCTTGAATTATGTGGTGTTTCGTTATGGTAATACTATCGTATATTCTGCAAAGTAAATTTTATGATAGTTCGTGTACGATTTTTTAGCAGTTTTTCAAGCGCTTTAGCTTCTGTTGCAATGTTATAATCTACCAAATCAATTAAGCAACTGCTTAGGAGCTACTAGACTAGTACCAAAACCGTTTCAATCATTTAAACTGTACAGGGTTATACTCTGTTAGCTTGGCCTATTCTGTATAGAATTACCATAGACTTTAACCCAATAAACAGAAATTTGTTGGCACTAAATTAAGTATTTATTTGGATAATCACAGTTATTCGCAAAAATAAATTGTATAGTAATTCAAAAAAAGCGTTTGCTGCTGGACATTATTCCTTTTCTACAGTATACACTAAATCGTCGATCATTTTATCTGTATTTCGTTGAACATCTCCACTTGCATTATATGGGAGAATAAAAATAGCAAGTCCGATTGGAAAAAGACAAATAGCAATAATCCAGGCAATAATACCAGGTTTTGCTTCAAAATCAAGATAAAGAGTATAAGTACCATCTCTATCTACTAATCTACCATCAAATGCTGTAGTGTATCCAAAGCCATCAAATCGTCCTCCAGCAATAGATATTGTTCCAGAAGAAGAAATTTCTGTACGCCCTAAGCCAGCTAATACTTGGTCTACTTCTTTATAAATTTGTTCTTTTGTTTTTGATACAGGAGGAGTAAATTTTACTGAAAAGTTCTTTTTAAACATAATTTTTGTGTTTGGTTAAACCATGATTTTATATGTCCTTTAACTCATCACAACACTACTCTTTTTTATTTTTTTGCAAAAAATAGTGTTTACTAGAATTTGCATATCTACAGCCTAAGTGAATACAATGATTATTCTTGACAAGTAAATGCTTCCGAGTAATAAAAGAAATATATAGAGTGAAATTTTTTTAAAAAAATAAAATAACTTGTTGTATGTTAATTGAAAAATAGTTTGACTTATTAGGAAAGGAAAAAGAGCAAAGACAGCATAATTAAAATGAGCAGCCCTGTAAAAGTCAAGATGTAAGAAACAATAGATAGCTCTTGTCATACCACAGCCAGGACAGCCAAAACCCAATATTTTCTTGTGAATACAGAAACCTTCACCTTCGCCAAATAATACATCGGCAGGAATAAAATAAATAACAACAAGAGCCGATCCCAAAAGAATAAGGGAAAGATGTTTAGTTGTCAATGGGATATATTGTCTATATTCTGACATAGCAAATGGATTCTTGGAGCAATAAATACAGTTTTGATAGTATCCATCTTCTTAAATTGGATTAAATGTCGTTTCCAAAGCCCAAACGTTGTGCGTGTTTCTTCATAGCACTTTTTAATCCAAAACTTGTAAAACGAATATCTTTTTTGATGAAATCAAAGGCAAAGTCGAAATTCATATAATTCAGTTTTATGTCTGCAGCATCACTTGTATCCCGAACACTAGGTTGATTCAGAACCTTCATAATATCTCCAGCATTTTGTAGAAAAGGAAGAATATGATTTTCTATAAATTGCGTATGTCTATACCGATTTCCATCGTAAAACTGATCCGCTAAACGTGTGTAATTACTCATAGCTTTGGCATAATCCAGGGCTAGAATATTACTCAACTCATTACGTCTGGCACGTACCATACTAAGATCACCTTTATTTATTTGATCTCTCAGGTCCTTAATAATTAACCTCATACGTTCTTCTTTAGCCTTATATATATCCTCTAACTCAAACAGCTCGTTATTTTGTTGAATCTGTAAAGTTGCAATTTCCGTACGTAATTGAGCAATAGTCTTGAATTGTTGAATGCGTGTATACCACCAGGTTACTAAAATAATTACAGCAAATGCAAGTATATTTAGAATGTAAAAAGTGAGATCATTCTGAATAGCATCTAAAAAAGAAATACAAAACATGATATATAGATTAAGATAGGATTAAATAGGAATTTGGTATCGGGTAATGCATATCTACTTATTAGATAAACTGAGGAACTAGAATTGCCACAACTACCAAAATTATAAGTAGAGTGATGATTAGGATAGGAATCCAGCTAAAAGTTTTGATTTTAATGAAGGGTGCAAAACCATCTTTTGCCCGAATCTCGCTTAGGATACTCTCCATACTTTCATAGGCTGTTATGGTAGGATTAACAGATAGTTTTTCGTCAACAGGAATCAGATCTGGTGCCGGCATATTTTCACGCACATCTTTGATTTTCTCTTCCAGTTGTGCTGAAGTAACAGCTAGTTGATTCTTCAGACCCTCTAGTTCATCTTTCCAAGTTGGTTGTTCATTTTTCTTATCATCCACAATACGTAAAACATCCAAGTTCACAATCCCCAATTCAGCCAAGGTATGTTCAAGACTTAAATGATTCGTATCTTTATAACTCATACTAAATGCTGTTAATTCTCCGTAGAAATAACCTCGTTGGTATAAGTTTGTCAAAATATCCTGGATTTTAGTGTCTTCCTCTGCCCTAAAGTCTAGGAAGTGTCCATTTGTTGGATGTTGAATTTTTAAGTGGAGTATTTTCTTTGTCTCCTGTACGACAATGGGTTCAACATTTTCTGTTCTTGCCACAACTCCAATCAAAGCACTGTCATATAGATCTTCTACTTCTTCAAATCTTAAGCTTGGTTCTAGAATTCGACCATTAAAAGAAAGATCATAACCAGGATCATGTGGTTGAATAAAACGATTGATTAGTAATTTCTGAATCATCTCTTCAATACTACGATCTCCTGGAATGATTACATTCAGGGTGGTACCGTATTGAGGATGCATGAAACTTAACTCAAAGTCAATATCAGAAATATGTTCGTCGTGTTCAGGATTATTCATATGAATGGAGATATTAAGTCTAATGGTTTTTTCAAAAAAGCTTATTTAGGGCAATAAATGGTTTGTAGATTTCCAGCCTTTTAGAGTTTACTTTATTAAGTCTAGAGACCTATAAGTTATTGACAATCAAAAAACAGATAACAATCATCAAATATTGCAAAATTTTGATTATCAACTGGCAAAACAATGCTTTTTGGTCTTTAGTTTTGCTGAGCTCTTCGGGGTTAGCGAAGCTTAGCCTTTGAAGGGCTATAGAAAAGTACAAAAAGTTATGGACTAATATAAGCTTTTATTACAAAGCTACATGCATTGCTTATAATTTTAATTTGAAGAATTACAAAAAAGTTCCCAGATATCCATTAATACTTCTCATCAAATAGCTCGATCCAAATATCATCCATATAGATTTTTTTATTTGAGCTGTAATTACAAACATAGGCAACAAGTCGATCATAAGGTTGCTTAGGTAAAGGAACATCAATATGTATTTTCTTATCAATACCTTTACTCAATATCCGATGTACCCGAATAGCATTGTGTTTAACTACTTCTTTGCCTTTGCGAAACTGTACAACCAACTGTGCCTGAGCCCAAACTACTCCTTCTACTGTCGGAGCTAGAAAAGTTGCTCCTACTCGAACATGTTGTTGTCCAGTTTGTAACTGAGCATAAGGTACAACCCATTCTGGTGAAAATCCTCCTTGCGTAGGCACTACAACCGAATAATCTCCTGCAATAACTACTTCTGTATCTCTAGTCAGAGAGCTAGAATCTTCAGTATTTTCAAAATCATCCTCAAAAACTAATTTGACATTCTTACGTTCTCCCTCCCAGATATAATCTGTATCTAATAATTTAAAGACTTCTTCTGGAACCTCCCAACGTCCAACTACTCTCCAAAAAAACGCCTTATTCATATGTTCTGAGACAAACAAACGTCCTGTATGTGCTTGTATGGTTAGCCAAAAATTATAATAAGTACAAATTATAACAAAAAGACTCAGTATTAGTCGTCCCCCAAATTTGAGTTTTGCGATAAAGCTAGCTATGACAAAAGCAATAACCACGTAATATTGAATCATGGCTCGTTGCCCTAAACTTTCACCATACCACCAAATATCCCAGGCAAAAGTTATGTAGATAGCAGAAGCAAAAACTGATAGTACGGCAAATCTCAGTTGTGGATACATTGACCATAAGAAAGGTATTCCTATAATACTCAATATCATTGCAGGAGTATAAGTGAGCCAGCCTGATTTATAGCTTAGACTAGCCTCTAAGATATAAGGGCTCAACCAGCTAAATCCCTGATCTTGATAACTGTAGATAATCCATTCTTCACCAACCCATTTCCAATACAATAGTTGTAAACTTCCCACCAAAGCCGTACAAATAACGGCTATGCTCAGATAACGTTTGTTCCTAAATATAAATGAAATCCGCTCTTTTACTCCACTCCATGTACCAATACCCCATAGAAGGGGAATAAATACAGCTACAATTTCTGTTGGTCGTGTCAACATCATTACTCCAATGATAAGACCAATACTCGTAGCTTTTCGGTAGGTTTGGTCTTTGTAGAAACGAATAGTCTGAAGAATTAATAAAGCATACAGAGTGAATAAATAATTGTGGGTCATTGCATTATCTATTGCACTATAGTTCAAGTAATTGGTAGCCAAACCAATTATAAACAAGGTAAAGGCCGCTGTTCCGTCATCAAAATAGCGCAGTAATAGATGCATCAAGATCCACATCCCCAACATGGCCATTAACAGACTATACATGCTCAAACTCACTTGATAGGGAGGTGAGAATCCATCTGCTTCATAATCTGTTAAGCTAGCAATACTGTGGCCAATAGCAAAGGCAGGTAAATACTGGATTGCTTGTCCCATGGAGTATTTCATCACGTATTTGCCATTCCTGCTTAGAAAAGCCTGTTGAAAATTATAAGTAGGTTGATATTTATCCAAAATTTCTTTGTGAAATTTCTGATCTGCTGGATCTTCATATATCAATATGGCTGGCAAATACCAATAGTACCCAGAAACGTCCCAACTAATCGTGGCTTCTGTTACCTCTTTCTTCCATTTTGGATAATAAAATAGATTGAGAATGAGGATACAAACACAAAATAATAAATAAACGATTGTCGAATATCTTCTGTTTTCTACTTGCACTAGTTTTGTTTTATGGGTAGAATTATTTGAAAATAACTTACTAAGTAGTCAGTGAAACTAACCCTTTATAGACTATTGTACTATGTCAGTAGCAAAATATGATAGGTGTATATTCCATATTCTATCTTAATCGTGTAAGATCCTTGAGGATAAGTATCTAAGTCTGTCACCCGATGGTGCCATAGTTCATTGAGTGTAGCATTGAGTTGCTTACTATAGATTTTTTGACCTAGAGCATCAAAAATATGTACCTGTAAAGTGTTATATTCTGAATCTGGAATAAAAATATCTACTTTATCGTTCAATATAGATGGTACGGTGTAAACTCTCTGCTGTTTGTTAATATTCACCACAGTACCTCCCCCCAACTGATTATAAGCCTCCAAGAAATTGGGAATTCCATAACCCAAGGTTGTATCAGGCTCTTCTGCTTGATTAGAACAATACTGTAGGGTTTGGATAATATCCATATTGGTCACTGAGGGTACTGCCTGCCAAAGCGTTGTAGCAGCACCTGCCATAATTGGACAAGAAAAGGAAGTTCCAAATGTGTATTGTGTGTTGTATCTATATTGTGTAGGAATCACAGCAGTATGTCCTCGTGCCATGACATCTGGCTTAATTTGATGGCGATTGGAAAAGCCTTTGGAGCTAAATTTTGCATGAAAGCCCTCTCTATCTACTGCCCCAACAGTCAAGACACTGTCCCCATCTCCTGGAACAGTAATATGTTGCCATTTACCATCACCTTCATTTCCAGCACTCGTTAAAACTAAAATACCTTTTTGAGCAGCATAGTCAGCTGCTCTAGTGATTACTGCCGTATTACCGTCCAAGTCTTCATAAGCGTAATTCATATCCTTATCATCATACTTATAATATCCCAAGGAAGAATTAATAACATCTATTCCGATCTGATCCGCATATTCGGCTGCAGCCAACCAGTTATATTCCTCAGCAACATATTCTCCTAACTCATCTTCTGTCTTGAACAAATAGAAAGAGGTCTGCGGTGCTGTCCCTACATATAAATAAGGCAAATTACCAGTAATGGTTGCTAGAACATTCCGACCATGATTTGAGGACTCAAAAACAAAATGATCCCCTTCCACAAAATCACGGGTCTCAATGATACCACCACGAGCAAATAAACTATCAAAAGCAGGGGTCTCCTTAATATATTCAAAGCCAGCATCTAAGACTGCCATGGTCATTCCTTGTCCAGAGTAGCCCATTTTGTGTAAATAGTGTCCATTTAGCATTTGTATCTGCACCCAAGCATCGCCATAGTAGCGCCTGCGTTTTTTGTAATTCTTTTTATACTCACGTGCACCTACTCCGGTTTTAGGATGTTTGCGTTTTCGGACAAAACCAATGGCTCTCGTAGAGGCAACAAAAGGCAGTTTAGCAATCTCCGCGATTTGTACCTCGTCTTTAATTTTGACAGCAATACCATTGAACCACCTAGATTCCATATGTATGTCAACCTCAACTTTTTCCAAGAGTTTTGAGATATAAGTTGGATCAATAGGCAAGTCTGTACTATCTATCAAAATACCTTGGTTGCGCCTACGTTCAATAGATTTGGCAGATAAGTATTCTTGTGGATGAAATAGACTATATGGAGTATTTTGTTTATCCTTGAAACTAACCCAGTATAAATCATATTCTCTTTGAGCATCCACCAGTTGGAGTACAAAAAAACAAAAACATAAGATAAGTCCTATTGATTTCATGTGTCACATTAATTTTGATAACCTTTGTAGACAGGGCTCTAAAAAAAAATGAACCGCCTAAAAAATATATACATTACACTTACTACTGTAAAGTTTGATAGCTGTAGTTTTTTTATTCTACTTCAAAGACATCTCCCCATAGACGTTGTCCGCCATCTATATAGATAGTCTCACCAGTAATAAATTTAGACATAGGACTCATCAAAAAGATACATAAATCTGCAACTTCTTGAGTAGTCCCCAAACGTTGTAGAGGAATTCTATCTGTAATGCCTTTTAATAGTTCTACAGGATATTGCTCCAAGCCCGTTGATTTAATTACTCCTGGTGCAATTGCATTAATTTGAACACCTTTACGCCCCCATTCTACAGCTAGAGTTTTGGTGATGTTATCTACCCCCGCACGTGCTGCTCCTGTATGTGCCATCCCTGGAAATCCTCTATATATATTTGCAATAATATTAATTACACAACCTTTACCCTGTGGCAAAAAAAAGTTTTTTGCCATAGATTGAGTCATATGCCAAGTTCCATTAAGGTTGTTGTTAACTACAGCATTCCATCCATTATAAGAAATATCTTCTGCAGCAGAAGGAAACTGCCCTCCTGCATTATTGACCAAGATATCTAATTGACCTTTTTCTTCCTTGATACGCTCAACTACAGTTTGGATATTCTCTATGGAACGAATATCACAAACTACATAAGAGCATTTTCCATATTTTTCTAATTGATCAATAGCAGCTTGTAATCTTTCTTCATTTCTGGAAGCAATAAATACATACGCACCATATTTTAAGCAGTTTTCAGCGATTTTAAAACCAATTCCACTTCCTCCACCAGTTACTAAGATAATTTTTTGATCTAATAATTTATTATTAAACATATAATATGTAATATTTTTAACTATGAAGTTATTTAAGCATTAAAAATAATGCGATAAAGATAATTTTTAAACAACTTCCATAATAAGCTGTTATTTCTTAACTCTACTCAGCACTTGTATTTGATGAACCTTCTTTTATGAATAGTTCCTTGATTTTATGTGTAATTTATTTGCAAGAATCAAGTCTTTACAGCCTTACAAAAGGCTTAGCAAAGCTAATTATGAAGTGCTCAGTGAAACTAAAAACAGGTAAACTACTATTGAATTCTTAACACATAGTTTTAAACTACAGGCTGAGTGAACTGAATTCTTCAAGTAAAATTTCCTCATTTGTACAGACAAAAATAAGCTTTTGATTAACAAACAGAAAAGTCCTTAAGTATTAATCCTATTTTGTTGTATGACAAGATACATGATAAAATCAAACTATAAGATACTAAAATGGGAACTAGTTTGGTTACTAAAATGTATTCAAAGACGCAAAATACGATAACATCAGAACAAAAATGGAATAAATCTGCTTCTTATCCATAAACAATTTGATATGTTCTTAGGTAATTTTATAAGTTCTATAAAAGTTTGACTATTTTCGTGGCTTATTTATTGAATTATAAGAATAAATTAATCATTCAACCATTAAAGTTATCTTGTCCAACCTTTGAGTTGGAGATTGCTTATCAAAAAAAGTTAGCAAATGGACTATCGACCTCAAGATATTGAGCGAAAGTGGCGTAAGTATTGGGAAGACCATGCTACATACAAAGTTTCCAATGACAATGATCGCCCAAAGTACTATGTATTAGATATGTTTCCTTATCCTTCAGGAGCTGGACTACATGTGGGACACCCTTTAGGCTATATCGCTAGTGATATCATAGCTCGTTACAAACGACTGCAAGGGTACAATGTACTTCACCCTATGGGATTTGATGCTTTTGGTTTACCTGCAGAACAATATGCGATTCGCATAGGAGTACATCCAGAAGTATCTACTGCGGCAAATGTCAAAACTTATCGTAAGCAATTAGATAATTTAGGATTTTCTTATGATTGGAGTCGCCAGATCAATACTTCTGATCCGAAATATTATAAGTGGACACAAACAATTTTTCTAAAGCTGTTTGGGCATTATTACAATAAGAAAACAGATAAAGCAGAGACTATAGATAGTCTTATCCAGATCTTCGAAAAAGAAGGGAATCAGCATGTACACGCTGAGAGTACAGAAGAAACTATTTTTTCTGCACAAGACTGGAACAGCTATGATGCTAAGGAAAAGGATGATATTCTAATGAACTATCGTCTAGCTTATCGCAAAATTGGTTTTGTAAACTGGTGTGAAGAATTGGGGACTGTACTTGCCAATGATGAAGTAAAGGATGGTCGTTCTGAACGTGGAAACCACCCTGTTATCAAACGACCAATGATGCAATGGGCATTGAGAATCACGGCTTATGCTGAACGTTTGCTCAATGGTCTAGACCAAGTAGAATTCTCTGAGGCACTCAAGACACAACAACGCAATTGGATTGGACGGTCTGAAGGTGCTCGTATATTCTTTGATATAGAAGATAATGATGCAAAGATAGAGATCTTTACAACACGTCCTGATACTATTTTTGGAGCAACTTTCGTTGTATTGGCACCAGAACACGAACTTGTTGTTCAATTGACTTCTACCAAATATCAAAATGATGTAGACGCTTATATTTCGTATGCGACAAATCGTTCAGAAAGAGAGCGTATGGCGGATAAGCGAGTTACAGGTCAGTTTATTGGAGCATATGCCATTAATCCTATTACCAAGAAAAAACTCCCTATCTATATCAGTGATTATGTATTGATTGGATATGGAACTGGTGCGATCATGGCTGTACCAAGTGATGATGAACGTGATAATAAGTTTGCCAAAAAATTTGGAATTGAGATTATTGATGTAGTAGATTTGAGTGCATTTGAAGACGCTAAAATTGGAGATAAACGTGGGGTTATGATTAACTCTGATTTTATCAATGGTATGAAAGTCCCTCAAGCAATAGATCGTATGCTTGAAGAAGTAGAAAAACGAGGAATCGGACAGCGTAAGGTCAATTATAGATTAAGGGATGCTAATTTTAGCCGTCAACGATATTGGGGAGAACCCTTCCCTGTAAAATATGATATGGATGGAGTTTCTCATCCAGAAAAGAATCTTCCTCTAGAGTTGCCAGAACTTAATAATTTTAAGCCTACTAAAGATGGTAAACCACCTTTGGCACGCGCAGAAGAATGGGTGAATAGTTCTCAAGGGTTTACACGTGAGTTGGATACAATGCCAGGCTATGCCGGCTCTTCTTGGTATTTCTTGCGTTATATGGATCCAAGTAATGAAGAGGAACCCTTTAGCCAAAACGCAGTTAATTATTGGCAAGACGTTGATCTCTATTTAGGAGGAGCTGAACATGCTGTGGGACACTTGATGTATTCTCGATTTTGGCATAAATTTATGCATGATCTAGGAATCGTTCCCACAGAGGAGCCTTATAAAAAGCTGGTTAATCAAGGAATGATTCAAGGAATCATTGAGGATGTTTATATGCTCAAAGAAAAACAAGAAGGAAAGACAGTTTTTGTAAGTGCTGATAAGATTGGAACATATCAGGAAGATCAGTATACTCAAATTCATACGCATATTGATTTTGTTGAGGATTATGGAAGTGAGCATTCTTATATGAATGAAAAAGGTATTCAACAGTTCAAAGAATGGATACCTGAATATGAAAATGCTATTTTTGATACCAATGATCAAGGACACCTAGTCACACATAGTGAGGTGGGTAAAATGTCTAAGTCTAAGTATAATGTAATCAATCCTGATCATGTGATTGAGGAGCATGGAACGGATTGTTTCCGTATGTATGAAATGTTCTTGGGACCACTCGAGCAGAGTAAACCTTGGGATACTAAGGGGATTACTGGAGTATCTAAATTCTTGCGTAAGTTTTGGAATCTATACTTTGGAGTGGATGGTTCTCCTGTTGTAACAGATGTAGATCCTACTCCTAAGGAACTTAAGATTCTACATACAGCTATCAAAAAGGTTAATCTAGCCTTGGATACTTTTGCTTTTAATGTGGCTGTTGCTGAGTTTATGGTTGCAACACGCGATTTGGCCAAAGAAAAATGCACTAAACGTGCAATCTTGGAACCATTGGTAATTTTGATTGCTCCATTTGCACCTCATATTGCTGAGGAAATTTGGGTAAATGCACTTGGTAAGGAAGCTTCTATACATCACGTAACTTTTCCAAAGCATGATGAGAAATACTTGGTGGTTTCTACACATACTTATCCAATTCAGTTGGGTAAAAAGGTGCGTGCTAAGGTTGATTTCCCTGCGGAAGCGAGCAAAGATGAGATTGAACAGGCTATTCGCAATTCGCCTGATTTGGATAGTTGGCTACAAGGTAAGCAATTGATTAAGGTAATTGTTGTGCCTAAGCGCTTGGTCAACTTGGTTGCTAAGTAAGCATAGGTATATTTTAGGAAATAGGAAAAGCGATCTGATATTATTAGGTCGCTTTTTTTTGTTTTCATGGCGAAAGGCTAACCTCGAAGAGCTCAATGCGGTTAAATCCTGAAAGGATCAACGTAGTTAACATCTTCGCTTTAGATTTTAATAATACTTCCGAAAAAAGATCTGTAA
>JAKVCT010000110.1 GCA_022448995.1 Saprospiraceae bacterium | reverse complement strand
CATTCTCGAAGCTAGATATTCTCGTAATCCCAAAATTGTCCGTACTTTAAACAGATATTCACCTCCGCCCAATAGGGATATGGGAGAAGGTTTAAATACAGCTTTTCAGAAGATGCAAGAATGGAGACTAAAAAAGCCCCAAATTATACAAGAAAATAATTATGTAAAAGTAATTATCCCCCATAGTCCACTTGCTACACCAGAAGATGCGGTATTAGAATTCATTAAAAACAATGGGGAAATTAAAAACTCACAAGCAAGAAAAATTACAGGCATTAAATCTGAAAATAAAATGAAAAATGTATTCCATAAATTAAAAGACCAAGGGCTAATAGAAAAAGTCCCTGGTACTAGGACCGCATCTACGAAGTGGAGATTAAAAGAATAATTACGAAGCATAACAATACGCATATGGCAATAGCTAGTTTCCGTCTTGGTAGCTTACTTCCCGTGGCTCGGACTGAAAGCGCCAAATCTACGATTTTGCTTCTTCTGAGTAAAAATTTAAGAACAAGATCGTAGATTTGACTCAAGAATGGGTACCTTTCGATTGAACGCTAGGCGTTTAGCTACAGCATATGCGACCACGGTGTTAAAAAAACTTCGAGATCTATACAAAAGAGTTTATTCGGGTCGTCTTGCTGTCCAATAGTACATACGATGATTTATTCGCAATACCCCTTTATCAATTAGATCACCTCCAAACACTTGAGCTTCCATACCCAATACATGACGGCCATCAAAACTAGACATGTAAATATTATCGTTCTGTGCAATCCCTTCAAAATCCATATTTAAGTCTAGAGTACTATCCTGAACAGTTATATTCCCAGTGAATTTTTTACCATCCATACTAAGTGCCATTGTTCCTTTTCCTTGTTCTTCCATGTCCGAAGTTGTAGAAACCAGCCACTTTCCTTCAGGTTTGATTTCTCCAATAGCGTGCAGATCCATAAAACGAGACTTATTCGTAAATTGGCATTCGACTAATAGAGGAATAAAATTCTCTTTAGGATCTTGCGAAAGTAACTGTCCTCGCATTCTAGAGATATCCATTTTATAATTCTTCTCCAGTTTGAGATAAGTATTCATTTTGTCAAAGTAGCAATAGACTGTATCTAACCTAAAATCTACCCGATCTGCTTCTACTCTGTAGTCTCCACTGACCATAGCTATTTTAATAGCTTCTTCTTTGTTATCAGTTCCCGAAACCTCCATGATGACAGGAATAATACTATTTTTTTGGTCAAACATAAATACACAATGCCAATTTCCAGAAGGAATATGCTCAAAATTATTGCCTGTACCAATTCCAACACAACCACTCAACAAAGTTAAGCCGAATACTGTACAAAGGATAGTTATTGTTTTATACATGAAACGTAAATTATACTTTTAAAAAATTGCTCTTAATTCAATCCTTAGTCCCTTTATTTTTCGTAACTAATTGATAATCATAAAAATAAACAAAACCAATAAAATTTTTAAAAGTCTTGATTATCAAAAAGTAAGAACCACGTAGTGCTCAGCGAAGCTAAAAGATGTTTTTTAATTTTTGGGTAAAAAATTAAAAAATCAACGAACTATTACCCAATTACAATCAAGAACAAAAAAATGCGCCCAAAGTTAAACAGTTCTGCATAAAAAGACTAGATTCAGCGATGAAAATAGTCAAGACTTTTTCCTTTTACATTTCATATTCATAAAACCCACCTAGAATGAAAATAGCTACTTGTTTATTACTAATAATTTTACTGTATGCTTGCAGTAGTAAACGTGAATTATCCAAATCTTCAGACAATGTATCTAGCTCAGCAGAATCCCAAATTGCCAAACTTTACCTAACTGCTTTAAGGGAGGAATCCTCTAGTCCAATAGATAGTTTATTTATAGGTATGGAATACTTTTTAGAAAAGAGTACAAATCAACTCGAGACAGATAAAAAAGCTTATCTTTTTGTAAGAGGATTCTTTTACAGGAGATTTCCCATGAATATCCAAAAAATCAAAGAGGAGCTTGAGAGTAGAAATATCAACATAAAACGCTGCAAGATAATCTCAACGTCTCGTTCAATGGACATTAATGGAACTTTAGCCGTTAGATTACAACAGAAAAAAAAGGAATTCAGCTTATATATTAACGTAATAGAGCACAATGGCAAAGATTATTTAGCGTTTGTGGCTCCTGGTCTAGAAGCTCAACAAAATTATATACGTGTTGGAGAAACAATAATCTTAAATAGTCGAAAATATAAGGAATGGTCACCTAGAACGGCTATAATTGATGCTGCAAAAACGATTATCAATCAACAACTTCCGATTAAATTAGACAGTATAACAGTTACACAAATTAATTGGGAAAATGCCGAAATTCATGGAATTATTAATTTTTGGGATCAACAGCTCCTTGCTGTAGAATTAGATTCTCCCAAATTATTCTTATTTGTTGATTTGGATAACAAAAAATATCTGCGAACTGAATCCAAAGCAGTTCCCATACCTAGTCATTTAATTCCTTCGCCTAGCTCCGTTGACGAAAGAATAGCTCTACAAGCTCTTGATCCAAAAATTGCGGAAGCTTTTCTAGAGGTTCAACATAAAAATCATTTATTTATAACAGAAGTAGAACAATTGCGAACTGAAATGATCGATAGTACAGGTGGCTATACTATAAGTCATGGTAAAGAAGTGCCAAAAGGACGTAGAAATAATGATATTACTACTGATTGGTTAGCTTATGGCAAACGAGGCATACATCTAAAGGCTGCTATTCTAGAGAATCAACAAAATCTTTTTTCTTTAGTTGCGCCTGATGATATGGAGGAAATGAAAGAAAATATTACATTCGATATTGATGAAGAAACGGCAAAATCCAAAGGAAAAACCTGGGCTGAATACACCTTTAAGCAAATGCCTTTGGCTGCTGTTTTACCTTTATTAAGCCAAATACAAGCTAATGCTCGTAGTGCTGAACTAACTCTTTTTCGCTACTTATCTAAAAAATACCCGAGAAAAGAATAATTAAATTTATGAAACAAACATATCTATGATAGCTCGTTGATTTTTTATGACGGCGCATTAAAATACGCCACAGCATTTTGATATTTTTATACCGATACAAAATCAATAACAAAGCTACAGCTGAGCTCAGCGAAGGGCTTTTACTTTGTTGAGCCCTTTGGGGTTAGCCCATCGCCATGAAAATGATTATATTGGGTTATTGAACACAGGATTTGTCAAAGAACCCAAAAAAATATGCCCAAAGTTAAACAGTTCTGCATAAAAAGACTAGCTTGAGCAAATAAAACAATAGAGTCTTCCTCTTTTTATGCTTCACCCTCATCAATCAAATCTGTAATGAAAATTACCGCTTATTTATTCCTAATACTTCTATGCTGTGCTTGTGGTACAGAATCTCCCAAGCCTCAATCTACGAACCCAGCACCAATCAGCAATAGTCCCTCTACTTCTACACAAGAAGATAAAATAATAACTAACTTCCGCGAAAAGATACTATTAGAAGTACTTGATCCTGAAATTGCCATAAAATTTAAGGAAGTTCAACAAAAAAATGACAGCTTCCTTCTAGAATTAGAACAATTACGAATAGATATGATTGATACTACAGGTGGTTACGCTGTTCCTAATGATATAAAAACAATAAGAGGGCGTAGAAACAAAGATCTTCCAACTCGGTGGTTAGCCTATGGCGAACAAGGAAAACAGTTAGAAGCTGCTATCTTAAACAACCGTCAAAGCCTTCTATCTTTGGTTGACGCAAAAGATTTGGAAGATATGAAACAAAATATAAGTCTGAGCATTAAGTATGAAGAAATAGCCGCTAAAGAAGTAGGTAAAACATGGAGAGAGTATATGTTCAAAAATATGCCCTTGGCAGCTGTGTTGCCACTATTAACTAAAATGGGTGTAGATGCTCAGAGTTCTGAAGTAGCTCTTTTCAATTACTTATCTAAAAAATATCCGAGAAAGGAATAATTAAATTTATGAAACAAACATATCTAATATTTTCAATTTGTTTATTGCTATTCAATTCCTTATTATCATCCTGCATAGATAATAGTAATAAGATAGATATCAGCAAACCTGTATTCTTTGATCTAAATGCTTATTTCCAACAAGAAATTAAGGAATTAAATCAGGTTGAATCAAAAATTCGTAAAAAGGTGGCTATTGGGACACAACAAGAAGAAAAAATTCTTATGATCAATGATTGGAAAACAGAATTTACACCTTTCTTAAATAGTGCCATTAATAAGCCTTCTTACATTGACAAGTATAAAGTAGATTCTGTGCTGAACAATACCCAACAACTCGTAGAACTGCAATACAGAGCTCTAGATGAGGAATTAAAAACCCAAAGCATTGCTATCAAATTTAATAATACCCATCAAGTACATTCCATTGTCGTTATTAATCATAGTAAAAATGATGTTTATAATGCTACAGAAACACTTGAATACATTCCTAGAGAACGCTACAGCATCTTAAAAACGCAAGATGTGGTCTTGTTTGATAAGGAAGATTACCGGATTGATGGTTTTTGGATAAAAGAATAATTAAGTAGTGTGTAACAGTCCAAATGTTCTCTTACTTATCGACAAGTTAAGTGCTCTGTAAAATAAATAATAGAATATGACAGCTCGATTTTTTGTACTCTTTATCCTCTTTATATATACTTCTATACAACTAGAAGCACAGTATGGTATTCGTTTTTTAGAAGTTCCTTTTCAAGATGCTCAGGGAAATAGCCTAGCCAATCCCACAACTGGCGGCTTGAATAATCCTCAGTTTTCAGAAGTTGATATGGATGGTGATGGAGATATGGATCTGTATATCTTGGATCGAGCTGGAGGAAAGACATTATGTTTTCTCAACGATGGGAATAACTATATTTATGCCCCCGAGTACATTGAGCAATTTCCAATTGCGACACGCTGGGCTTTGTTGCGAGACTACAACTGTGATGGAATTATGGATATGTTTATGTACAACAAAATCTCTAGTTTGGGACAACAAGGTATCCAAATTTTTAAGGGTTCTAGGGATGCAGATAATAAAATCCAGTTTGATCTCATCAACACAATGTTACATTACCAAACAGGAACAGATAGTACTGTTATTGCAGTTAGTAATATTGATCTTCCAGATATTAATGATATAGATGGTGATGGAGATTTAGATATTCTAACCTTTAATCTGTCTGGTGGATATATTGATTTGTTTCATAATGAATCTCAAGAATTGGGCTATGCTTGTGATAGTTTAATCTTCCGATACAAAGACGATTGTTGGGGGCGATTTTATGAAAGTGGAGTATTTCCTGATCTAACACTAAGTCCTAGTAGAGATAGTTGCGCTCTTAAAATAGGCTGGACGCCTAGAAATAATCTCCATGCAGGTTCTACCCTTTTGAGTTTGGATACAGATGCAGATGGTGACAAAGATTTATTGCTGGGTGATGTTTTTTTTGATAATCTCTTGTGGGTGCGTAATGCTGGAGATACGGATACGGCCTTTATTGATTCTCAGTTGGTTAATTATCCAAGTGGTACATTACCTGTTGAATTAGATGTTTTTCCTGCGGCTTTTTATCTGGATGTAGATTATGATGGAATTAAGGATTTATTAGTTTCTCCTAATGCTGAAGCAAATTCAGTAAATAAGAATGTAGTTTGGTTCTACAAAAATAATCAAGCTAATAACCTACCTAGTTTTAGCTACCAAACTGATGATTTTTTATCGGGTGGAATGATAGATCATGGTGCTATTAGTGCACCAACTTTCATGGATTATAATGGAGATGGTTTACTGGATATTGTTGTTGGTAATTATGGTTATTTTGAAGGTGCGGGAACCTATCGGTCTCAACTACAACTCTATAAAAATATAGGTACAGCTACTCAACCTTCTTATAAATTGGAAGATGCTGATTTTGCTCAACTGGAACAATATGACGTTCGTAGGCTTTGTCCAACTTTTGGAGATCTAGATAATGATGGGGATTTAGATGGTATTATTGGACAAGAAGATGGGACTCTTATATTCATTGAGAACAAAGGAAGTAATACTGCGCCTAGTTATCCTCAAATTCGTCCTATGTGGGAAAATATTGATGTGGGCTTGAATAGTGCACCGCAGTTAGTAGATGTGGATGAAGATGGCGACTTGGATCTAATTGTTGGTGAACGTAATGGAAATTTTAATTATTTCCAAAATGATGGGGATGTGAATACAGCTGATTTTAACGATACGCCAACCAGTGCAACTTTTGGTTTCATTGATACCAAGACACCTGGGCAAGTGGAAGGAAATGCTGAACCTTGTTTAGTCAAAGTAGATGGTGAGTATCATTTTTTCACAGGTCTAACTGAGGGCTGGATTTGGAATTATGATAACGTGGAAGGTAATATTCTAGGGACTTTCAACCAGGTTAGTGATGGTCTAGTCTATTTGGACGAAGGTGACCAATCGGTTGTAGATGTAGCTGATATTAATCAAGATGGAAATTTGGATTTTGTGGTAGGTAATGTTCGTGGTGGAATTAGTTTTTATTCTTTTGATCCAAATGCAGTTTCAGTGAATCCGCAGAAATCTCAGGCATTATCTGATATTAGGATTTATCCAAATCCAAGTAAGGGACAGGTTTATATGGATTGGGCAAATCACCAAAATCAAACGTATCAATTGAGTATTCATAATGTATTGGGGCAAACCCTAATTACACAAAAAAGACAAACTGAAAAGGGTGCTCTACTTTCGTTGGAGCATCTACCAAATGGGATTTATACGATTCAGGTTTTAATTGATAATCAACAACTTAGTCAGCAGATTATTTTATTGCGCTAAGCTTCGCAATACAGTTATTGAGCATTCATGAATGCTCAACAACTATATACAACCAATTACTCACAAGGTGTATACGGATTCTTACAAGACAAATTCGGCAAATCACCGCCTTTACGTGCAGATGCATATTCAATAACATCATCAATAGTCGGAGCAAACTTAACACCTGTGGTTGTATCAATCTGTTTAGAACAATACTTCTCAGGAATATGACCTGGCGGAAAAAAAGTTAGATCCAACTCCTCCTCTTTTTGGCGAATAAAAGCAATGCGCTCAGGATCGTGCTTGGCAATATCCACAATCTCAGGCTGCGAACACAACACACAGGGATAACAGCCTACGCGCTTTGCTCCCTTGTTATACAAGGGGTTATGCTCAAAACCATTCTCTTTGATATAAGCAAAAACCTGTTCGGTTGTCCACGTAATAATAGGACGAATGACCGTAGCGTCATATTTATCACAAAAATCCAATACATCCTTTCTACGATAGGTATAATAGCTTTTTTTCTCTGCTACGCCTCGATTTAGCTTCTGTTTGATCTCTTCCATTTTCTGAACTGTACGCCACTGTTTCTTGGGTGTCATCGTTTGTGCCTTGGTAGCATATTGTTCCTCTAGACGTTTCAGTTTGAGTGCTAGATCTTCTACTTTGTAAGGTTCTAGATAACCTTTGAAATAATGATCTCGACGATTCATTCCTGCACGATTTCGACTCTCCTCGTGCCGAATTCCTTGATAAATAGTTACATCATCTTTCACCTCATCAATCAGATAATCAATCATGGGTTTGATCTTTAACTCTTCTGTACAAAATCGGGTATGTATGGTAGGAAACTGTCCTTTTTTGGCCGCTAAGTCTACTATACCACTATATTTCTTGGATTTTAGATGATGGATCGGCTGTTGTAACTGCTCTTCAAATTCTAATAAAAACTGATATGTATCTGGACTTTCCCAGTCTGTATCACAAAAAATAATTTCGAATTCTGAATCTAGATTATTCAATGCCCAAATCACAGTTGCTTGACTATCTTTTCCTCCACTGAATGCAATAATGTGCCGCATATATTAGTGTTTATCAAATCATAAATTTATATTAGAGTGATAAAGCTTATGCCTGTAATTTTATAGAGATTAAAAAGACTCCCATAATCTTTATCTGTTTGCAATTCTTTTCTTTTTCAAAAAACAACAATAGAATTTTTGATTGCCTAAAAAATTGCAAACCGCCTCTAAATATAGTGGTTACTTATCAAATATTCAAGCATAGACATAATGAGAAAACTATATCTACTATCCTTTTGCTGATAGTAGAATAATTTATATTACACACTACATCATTAATATAGATAGCTCAATCCAATGAATCCTTGATTGAGAATTATGTCTAGCCAGACTATAAGAACCTAAAAGTAAGAAATCAATGAATTTAGAAAATAAAGAAGCGCTCATTGAAGATTATATAAATGATAAATTAGATCCTGCCACCAAGAAAGCTTTTGAACAAGCAATCAAACAGGATAAAGATCTAGCAAAACAAGTCAGCATACACCATAGTCTTCAAGAAGCATTTAGAATCAAGCATATTCTCCAAGATACACAACGTAAGGATGCTAGTTTTGATATCAATAGTATCCAAGCTAGTTCTACTTTTGGGGAAGTTTATGAACTAGATCGTGAAAATATCATACACGATCTTCGCAAGATCGAAAAGGAATTGGGTTTGGATATTGCTACACCAGCAAAGCAAGCCAAAATACCTCAAACTAAGGTTGCCAAAGAAACGACCAAGCCTATAACTAATACTCCACGATCTAGTGGACGTATACGTCGTCTATGGCCTGCTGCTGCTGCTGCTGCAATGCTGCTTGTTGTAACAGCTTGGTTCTTAATTCCTAGGAATAACTCTACCTTAGTAGGGAATACTTTTGTTGCCTATGAGGATAAGATTAGTAAAGAAATTGACAAGGGGCTGGCCATGGATGGTTTTGCTGCAAATAAGGAACAGCTAGAAATCCTAAAGACTGGAATGGATGCTTATGCAAAAAAAGATTATCAAACAACCATTATTAATCTACAGAACTATATAGATAATTATTCGAATAAGGGATTAATTGAAACTGAATCTGTAGAGTTTTACCTAGCTCTTGCCTTGTTAGCTGACGAAAAAGAAAGTCAAGTGGATCAATCGATTCTTCTTCTAGAAGATTTGAATAAAAGTGAAACCTTTGATTGGAAGCTAGATCTTCAGTGGTTCTTGGCGCTTGCGTATATTGCTGATAAAACGGATGAACACACTCAAAGTGCAAAAAATATCTTGAAAGAATTAAGAAATAAAGAGGTTTATAGTACAAAAGCAAAGCAACTTTTGGATAAACTTCCTCAAGATAAGTAATATTCCTTCAAGATTTTTGATCAATATCTTCCTCTTTTTTAAAGAAAAGGCTAAATAGATTGTTAAGATTTCTTCTTTTTCCTTAACACTCTGTCTAGTCTTTTTTTATTGCCCTCCACCAAGATTTTTTAGTCTTTTTTCCACTTATCCTTCCAAACAAACCGAATACTCAGAAAATGTGCTGTGGTAAGACTATCTCTAGATCTTTAGTTATTAAAAACTTCAACAACTTGCCCCAATTCTTTGATTTTATTTAGGATGTTTTTAAAAAAACCTTTGTCACCTTTTCTCAAATGCTGCCGTTTTAGAATTGTGAATCACGCAAACAAATGATTTTTTCAAACAATGTTATCAAGCGTGTATATAGATCACAAAACTTAATTTAAAATTTAAAACATTTAATATTATGAAAGATCTAAAAAATAAGCAGCAGAAACAAGTAGTAACGATTTTGGGGAGTTTGATAATTGGTGTTCTATTAGGTTTATTCATCTATTTCGTTATACCTGAACAAGCGCAACTTGTTAAAGAAAATACCTTAGGCTTGCTAATGCCTTAATCAAAATAAGTTAAATACAAGTTTATAAACACCCAAAGACCAGTAGGTTGGTTGAGTAAAATGATAAAAAGAACTGACCTGCTACATATTTCAATCAGCTATTCTATTACCCATAGCTAGAACATATTATAATAATAACTAAAAACTGCTATTACCATGAGTACGAATGTGCATCAATATAACAACTCGCAATCTTTTTATGCGATGTCTTGGATCTCTTTTGCAATCGCTTCTTTAGGAACATTGTTAGGTTTATATTTTGTAGAACTAGACTGGACAGTGAAAGCTTTTTTTGCCATGTCTTACCTATTTACTGTTTCTTCTTGCTTTACCTTGGCAAAAGTAATTCGCGATAAACAAGAGGGTGACCGTTTACACATCAAAATCGAAGAAGCAAAGACACAGAAATTGATTAATGAATATGCTGATCCAAATAAAAATTTATAAATAAATATCATTATTGATATAAGTTGGCGAGGGAATAAATTAGGTTCGCTAAACCCTTCGGGATTAACTCACTTTGGATGAGAATTAACACTATCCAGACCGAAGAAATTTATTCCTTCGCCATTTATTTGAGCCTAAATAAACCATACTTGAGAATACACCAAAAAATCTTGAATCCATCCACATTACGCAACTTCTTCCCCTGTCCTTCATTTCTAGGATAATAATGTACTGGAACTTCTGCAATTTGCGTTTTCTTTAAGCGCACTGTCTTGATTAGAAGCTCACATTCAAATCCAAATCGCTTTTCTTTTAACTTGATTTGATTCAGTAAGTCTCTCTTAATCAACTTATAACCACAAGCCATGTCTGTTAGCTTCACATTTAATAAAATAGATGTGAACCAAGTAAATAACTTATTAAAAAAATAACGGCTATAAGCAAAAGCAGGTCGAACGGGCCCCGGTAAATATCTGGAACCATTCACAAGCATAATATCTAAATCATGCATAGCTCGCAATAAGGTAGGAATATCTCTAGGGGATAATTCTAAATCTGCATCTTGTATCAAAATCGTGTCTCCTTCTGAGGAAGCGTAACCTGTGTGTACAGCCCCCCCCTTTCCTTGATTTTTCTCATGTTTTAAATAACGAACATCCTCATGATAAGTAGCTAGTTCGCTACCAATAGCTCCTGTCTGGTCACTAGAGCAGTCATCTACAATCAAATATTCTATACGCTTCACAAAAGCAGGCATTTCTACTTCACGTAATTTTTGTATAACTCCAGCCAAAGTTTTTTCTTCGTTATAAGCGGGTATGACGATACTAAGATACATTCACAGTAATTTGATGTGGAAATTTAATACTAGATTTTGTCTACCTACTTAAGTTTTCCACAATCGAATAAGTAAGGTTTCAACAGCTAAGAAGATCAACGCAAAGATTAAACACCATTTCCATAGCTCAACTCCACGACTTTGTGTACGTATTAACGTTCCAAAATCTTGTGCATAATCTCCATCCAAGATATTAGCTCTATCACTAAATAATTCTTTGACAGCATCAATAGACAAAAACTTCAAGAGTGATTCATTGCGATCATAATTGTACGCAAATTTATCTAAAATCTCTCCTTGTGTCAAAAATAAATCATAAAAACCTGCTAAACGAATCTGATTATTGACTCCCAAAACAACCTTACTACCTAAAGCCTGTTGAGAAGGACGGAACTCCCCTTCTTGATTCGTTCCTGCTATCTTGTATCCAATTTCTGAAGCTGTTGGACGATTTGGTGTTTCCAATACATTATCTTGTCCTATCTGATAGGCAATCTTGCGTTCTTGTCCTGTTGCTAGAGCCATTCTGTAAAGCATAGGAACAAAAATTTCTGCATTTTCTACCAAGTTGGAATATTCCGTACTCAAAGGTGCAGCACAGAGATAATAATTTCCACGATCTACAGTATATTTTCCTATGAATGAACCCCCATCTCGATAACGCAATAAGACTTCTTCGCCTGCACTTGCTCGCTTCTGTAGTTTGAAGTTACCCTTTGTTTCTGGTAGTTTTATATTACTACGACGGTCTTCAAAAACATCATTAAAGACAAATTCCTGATAGTTGATAAAGGAAACTTTACGATCTTTCAATGCCCAAGTAGTGAAGGTATTCGCGCGAAGTGATTTATTCAAGGCATTATAAGCAATCAAATCACAACCAATAGTAGGAAAAGCTAATACATTCCCACCACCACGGATATAGGTATTAAGCTCACTAGTCAAACCAGAAGGCACAGTATTTAGGTTACTCAGAACAATCAAATCATATTTTTGTAATTCTGAATAATTTACCTGTCCTACAGCATTCCCCTTCCAGTTGAAGTAAGTATTCTCTTGAAAAGTTGCCCTTGTATATGGGTTGGGTACATCTTCGTAGATCTCTAAAATATCAACTTGCTCATCTACATAAAAAGTAAAATGATATTCATTATCAAAATCAATAGGATGATCCTTTACTCGAAGTAAGGCTTCATGCCAACCTGTCTTATTTAGCCCAATATCTAGCGTATCGGTTACTGAAGCACGAGGTGGAATTACCAAGCTCCCTCCAGGACGATTATTATTATTCAGAATTAAGCTCAATTCTGTTGTTACCTCTCGATCACTGTAATTTCGGATACGAACAATCAAATCATTGGTCTGATTGAGTGCCTGTACAGGAGACTCAAACCAAGCTGTATCTATAGCAATATTCTTGGCCGCAACAGCTTGCAATGGAATAATATTAAGGGTGATACTCGTATCTTCAAAACTGGCAATATCTGAAATATTCTCCTGAAAATCAGAAATAATAAACAACTCTTTTTGCTTATTCTCTCCTAGCTCCAAGGTCTGCTTTTGACGCGCCAAAACCTTGGACAGTGGACTTACTTTGTAAGTAGGAACAACCTCGCGAATTCTAGATAGAGCATCCTCTTGACTCAATAAACGTTGGTCTCGACCTTCTAAATCACAAGTGATAATTTGAATCTGATCATCTGGTCCATAAGCAGATACAATCTCCTCTGCGCGGCTTCGTGCTTTCTCTATCAATGCAGCATCTTCACTATCCAACGCCATACTAAAAGAATTATCAAAGAATATACTCACATCCTTACTTCCTGCTTCTAGTTTGTTGTCCTTGTTGGGTATATAGGGCTGGGCAAAGGCTAAGACCAGTGCTGCTATCGCTGCCATTCTAGCTAGTAGGACTAGGAAATGCTTGATCCTTGAACGTGTCGCAGTCTGTTCTTTAACCTCTTTTAGGAAACGAACATTCGTAAAATACACAGTTCGGAACCGTCTGAAATGGAAAAGATGGATAATAATTGGAATACTCAGTGCCAGTAAAGCCCACAAAAAAGATGGATATACAAAGTTCATGTAACTGTATTTAGATGGATGAATCTGCTTTGTCCTCTAGTTCTCGAGGGGTTACGCATTAAAAGCAAATTCAATGCTCGCTTTGTCAGATTGAAGTGTTTTAGTCAATTTTTGATTGACACAAACTTAAAAGTAATTTAAAGTCAGTGAATATACTATTTTATCAAGTATTTTAAGCTTTTATTAAAAAAGACTTTAAGATCTAAAGCACAAATGCTTCATTTCAGATAGCTAAAACATCCAAAATGAAGCATTGTTTTTTACGGTTAGAAGTATAACTTACTTTAGCATAAATGAGCTTTTTCCTACAAGGTAACCTTTATTAAAAATCTCAAACTCATAGGTTCCAGAAATAAAGTTATTATTCCCTTTTGCCCAATCTAAACAAACCAATTTTTTGTCCACTGTATAGGTAAAGCTTTTCATAGTAGTGAAATACACATCTCTATCTTGAGCCACATCCTTGAAGCGACCGGAACCTCTCCCCTCGTCTATAATTGCTACACCTACAGGATCCGTAATGCGCAAGTAGAACTTATCTAATTCTTCTGGTGCGACTTCGTTACGTACGATATCAAAACAAATATTTAATTTCTCAACCTTCTTTGCTACATTGGTTTCCTTTTCTAAACCATTTGCCTTGAACCGGAGTGCCTTCGGAGTAATGTTGGCAACCTTCAGAACAGAAGCTAAAGCCACCTTATCATTCAAATTAGCATTCTGATCCTTCAGATTATTATTCTCATCTGTGATCTGATCATTTACAGTACGTGCACTATCCAAATTTTCATTCAATTCTGCTTTTTCTTGACGCAAACGCTCATTTTCATCTCTCAACTCTTGAATACTTTGTGATTGTTTATCCACAAATTTTTTCAATGTTATAATCTCTTCACTTAGCTCTTTCAATTGTTTTTCTAGTGCTTTTTTCTCTGATTTGTCTTGCTCTGCACGCTTAATCAAGCGGTTGATCTTTCCATATAGTTTTTCTAACTCATCCTCCTTAGAGATAACCTCACTCTGCATAGCATCATTCTCATCCTTGTACAAATCGATTTGTGCACGCAACTCACGATACAAACTATCCGATTTATTTTTTGCTTGATCCAAGGTTAAAATAGCAGTATTAGCCTCTTGTAATTCACTGCTTTTGGACATGTTTTGAAGGACTAAGAAAATGATAATTCCCACAACGGCTAATCCGCCTAGAATTAGCGGCATTTTCATTTTTGAGTTTGACATGATTTACTTTGGTATTGATAGTTTCAACAGTTCGTAGATTTTTAGCTTCGCAGAGCCCTACGAACTATTGTAGAATTTATTACAAATAAAATTCTGTTCAATAGAATTCTTTTAGAGATCACTTGGCATATAAAATGCTCATAAGAACAGACACAAAACACTTATAATCAAAATTTTAGATAAAAAACTATAAATGATTGATTAAAAATATTAAGTAAGTACATGGACAAAAGTAATTTATAGTAAACCCCGAAGGGCTCAGTGAAACTAACCCCGAAGGGCTCTACG
>JAKVCT010000011.1 GCA_022448995.1 Saprospiraceae bacterium | reverse complement strand
ACCGCCAAGTACCGATCGGTATGCTTGGTGGTGTGAGGGGACGGTCTTTGAATTAATCAAAGACCTCCTACTCAATTATCTCAAGTAGACCTATCTATGTTTAGGAAAAGAGCTTATATAATAAAGTGTATTCAAGTAGTTTTTTAGGCGACAAATTGCCTTTTATTCAATCTAACTATGTTAAAGAACCTACCCTAATAGCTATGGTGGCAGCAAAGCTTGTCACAGTAGGCTGCACCTCCGAACTTTTTCAAGAGTTATTAGGCAGAACCTTTGCCTTATTAAGTTAAAAAATGCTAATTGCTCACCCCACAAAAAACACTTAAATAATCTTTAATCAAGTAGAATAAATTTGAGTGGATTGTTTCTTTTTACTGAAAAAAGTCTTATTATAATATATTATTATGACTAACCCCCATAGACAATACATGCCATTTAGATTGTCTATTTTTAATTCCTGATGTTTCATGTTTCGCTCAAGAATCCGATTACGTAAAGTAAGAGAAGGAAAGCAGCTAGACCGAGCTGTGGAAAAAGGTGTCCAATTTTTCTTTAAGAAACGGATGACAAATCCTCCTAGAAAAGTACTTTTGGGAGCTTGGTTTATTGTATACCAGACCGATGAATTTGTCTACTGGGGAAAACCTATAAAAAGAGGAATTTGGGGAAGTGCAGAACTAGGGGATTTTTATAAAACTAGAAAAAAAATCTTGGAGGCATATTTTCCTAAATATACACACTACGAAGGGTATCACGTCCGAATAAAATTACAAGATTATATCCTAGAGTACAAAATGAATGAGCCTAAGGGAGATTATGACTTTGAGCAAATAGAGGAACAAATGTATACTTATGTTTCGGTGAGCTTAGGTTTTAGATCAGTCTTGGGATTGGATAGTGATCTAATGTTGTTTAATACACCTGCTATGGTAACCTTTCAACATGATGAAAATAAGTATACCGTCAAGGAAAATTATAAAATAGCCTTGTATAAAAATGATCTTAGTTTGCATTCTATCGAACAACTTAGAAGTTAGTTGATTTATTTATAGTAAGTCAGTTGTTGGTGCTGTATATGTGATAGTTATATATGGCTCTAAAAGCTACTGAATAGTATCAAGAAATTATATTATTATACTTGTTGGTTTTTTATCGTTAACAGAACGTTAAGTTCCCAACAGTTTCTTATTGTACTTCGTTTGATTAGTCTGAGAATGAATGAAAGACGATAACACTAATTTTGTATTCTTGCAAAATTCAAATCTATAGAAAATAGAACTATTATGACTTATAAACTTTTTGCACTTTTATTGCTTTTTACTTTGGGTATGACTGAGACTCAAGCTCAAAAGGGACAAGAATCTGATATTATCGAAATTACAGGATTTGTTTTAGTAGATAAAGGCACAAATAATACAAGAGAATATATTCCTTTTGCAACAGTAGCTGTAGAAAACTCAGCAAGGGGAACTTATGCAAACTATAAAGGCATGTATTCTATTGTGGTAAAAAAAGGAGAAACACTGATTTTTAGTGCAGTTGGATTTGAATCATTCTCTATTACAGTACCCCAAGAAACAGAGGGGTATCACAAGAGTTTATTAGTAACTTTAGAACCTAAGATAGAAGAAGTAGAAGAGATTCTAGTATTCCCATGGCCTGATAGAGATAATTTGAGAGCCGAGTTCTTGGCAATGGATCCTACTCGTGCAATGGAATTGGAAGATGTCGCCAAGGAAAACTTAGAGCAAAGCCGTTTGATGGCGATTGCTGCTTCGAGTTCGATGGATAGTCGTGAAAATGCAACACATTATTTAAGAGCACAGGCACGTGACTTTTCTTATGATGGACAGGTGAAACCTATTGGAATTACAGATCCAATTGCTTGGTCTAGATTCTTCAAGTCATTTAAGAAGAAAAAAACTAAGGAAGAAGAGGAGCAAGAAGAAAAAGATAATTATAAATTCTAATTACGAAGGGCTCTACGAAGTAAACCCCGAAGGGCTCAGTGAAACTAATTTCTTTTTAGAGTTTGGATAAATCATGTGAAAAAATGTCCTGTCAAACGTAACAAGCAGGACTCAGTTTCGCTAAAAACTTAGCAAAAGCTACCCCAAATTGGTCACTTGTTAATTCTCAAGAATTAACAAGTGACCAATTATAAAATAAGAGAGTCCTAGACTTTTTGGTCACCTTTTACTTTGCTCTACTTTTGTGCCTCTTGGCACAAGCTCTCGCAGAATGGCAAAAGGTGAAAGAAGAAATATGCTTAATACAGAACCACGAAGTGCTCTGCGAAGCAACCCTCCCAAAGTAGATTTCTATCTAGTCTCTTTTTTTGCCTTTGGTCTCAATACCTCGTGAAATTTGCCATTTTTTTACAAAGGAAGAAAGGGCTAGAAGTGCTGCCATAAGGATAGAAATTCGAGCGATAAGATCTTTATATTTAGTGTAGAAAGTTATTCGATCATCTAAGCGAATCTTTTCTTTCAAGGCAATAGGCTCATCATATTTAGTTTGGCTAATAATATCTCCTTTACTATTAATAAAACAAGAAATACCTGTGTTAGCAGAGCGTACAACAGAGCGCCTATTTTCGATAGCACGGAGTCTTGAAAAATGCATATGTTGTACATGTCCTGGAGAATTGTCCCACCAGCCATCATTGGTAACAACAAATAGTACTTGTGCACCAAAACGACTTATATAATTAGTTACAAAACCACCATAAACAGATTCATAACAAATTAGTGGTCCCACACGACCAGCTTTTGAGTTAAAAGCTGTACGATAAGCTTGTGTACCTAGTCCCATACCACTGGCACCTCCTAGATCTAAGATCAGATTCTTGAACATAGGTAACTTACTCACATAGGGTATATTTTCGGCACCAACTACTAGTTTTGATTTTTTATATACAGGAATACTATCTGATTCATTATTAATTTGTAATGCTACATTATAGGTTTCTATTCTATCGTAATATTCACCATCTATTCGATATTTTGTTTCTTTTGCTTTGGGCGGGACGTAGCCTTTTGTACTATTAAAAAGCTGTGCTGCAGAAACACCTACAATGATATTGAGATTAGGATATTGTTTTACAAAATCTTGCATTAGACGAATCATCTTGGAAGCTTCCATTCTATCTAAATCAATTCCCCAAAACATAGTCTCAGGTAAGAGTAAATAGTCAGTAGCTGGACTAAGAAGAGGAGAAGCTAAGTCTAGACAGCGATTCAGCTGGTCTGCTTCGGAATACTTGGCATAGTTGAACTTCTCATAGTGTGGCTCATAGTTAGGTTGAACACTTACTACTTCTATTTCTTTTCCTGTACCTTCGTTATAGGTAAAGTAAGTGATTACTGAAACCACAATAGGCAAACTTAGTAATAGCAGAGGTTGCCAGAGCCAAGCTTTTGCAAAACTTTGGACAATATTCCCCAAGGATTTATCTTCTAATTGGTCTAGTACTGTAAAGAAGCGTTGTGCAAGGATAACATTGAGTCCTAAAATCCATAAGCTACCTCCAAAAACTCCGGTATATTCATACCACTGAACAGCCCAAGGCATATGGGCAAAACTATTTCCAAGGGTCAACCAAGGCCAAGAAATTTCCCATTGCATATGGCCATATTCAAAGGCAAGCCAGTAGGATACCAAGGCGATAGCACCGACTTTAGGATCATGATATTGACGTGCAATATGATAGAACATAAAAGGTATGGTCATAAGAACAGCATTCAATACATTGGCAATCATGCCTGCTACAAAACCTGTATTAATTACCCAATAAGTACTTAGGAAGTTCCATATCAAAAAAGTGTTGAAACTGTAGAGAAATATCTGTCCTGTCCGAGTGCCCGAATGGTTAGCAATCAATTGACGTTCTACCCAAAGTAAAGGAATAAATCCTATAAACATCGTCACAAAAAAGGGCATGGGCACAAAGCCCAACGAGAGCAAAACTCCTGCGGCAGAACTCGCTAAAATAAGTTGGATGTTCTTCCAAGATTTTCTAGCACTAACTAAAAATAGTGTACCTGTCCAGAAGCTGATCCAAAACCACAAGGGGAGACTTCCCCAAAGTTCTTTGCTTTCGGTCAATTGACGCATATACATTAAAATTCCTATTCCGGTTCCAATGCCTAAGATGGCAATGAGTAGGCGATACATTGGTGGTAAATTCTTCATGGCGCAAAAATACTAATACTTCCCTAAGTTTTATGAATAATTTGGACTATAGTCTTATTTTTAAACAGCTAGATAGAGAATTGTTTAGTTGTTTTCGCAGAGTTTAGAGAAGCTAGCACTGATTTTAAGATAAATAGATTGGATTTTGAATACTGCATAGACCTAAAACCAGATAATCAATGTATAGTTTCATTTTTTTTTGCTTCGATACCAAATACTCAATAATTGTTTTTTTGTAATATCTATGGTATTATTCTTGTCCAATTGTAAGCAAAATTTATAATCGTTATTACCTAACTAATATTTTATTTTAGCATGCAAACTCTGTTCAAGACCTTAATACTTACACTATTTATTACCCCTTTAATTGCACAAAATTATGAGCTTAAATTAGAATGGGGCCATGCCTCTGATTATGAATATAAACTACTAGATGAAAATGGTAAAGATCTCCAGATTCACAAACAATTAGGAATGTCAAGTTTTGAAGGTAGTGCTATGTATAATGAACCTCATTTAGTTTATACCAAAAACAGCACAGTCAGAATTTTTAATGTAACTACTTCAGAAGATTTTCCAGTATATCAATTTCCTACGACTGATTATAGACCTGAGATTAGTCATATTGAGGGAATTTCAAATTTCAAATTCTCAGAAGATAAGCAAAAGTTGATGTTTGTATTGATTACTCAAGGTGGACATAAAGATTTTGGGATCAATAAGGAGCGAATTGTAGTCCTTTCTCTAGATAACAGAAAGAATGCCATAGGAACTCAACTATTTGATGTGCCTATTTTTTATGAATGTGGGAGTGGCTGTTCTACCAGTGATTTTAAGTTTCAAGATAATAATACCATTACTTATAAAAGGCATTCGAGTCTAGCTAAGCGAGCAGGAGAGTGGGACATTATAAAATTGGATGCAGAAGAAAACATTATCCAATCTATCAAGAATAAATACCGTAGTATTGTTAGTCGTTGTAAACATGATTACAGAAAAACGGAAAAAGATCTTTATGGTTTTTCTTCAGAAGGTGCTGATGTGAAGTGTTATTATGATGGAAATCAACTTAGACGTGTATACATTACTTATTATGGTGAAATGGGCAAGGCTGTCAATGATTATTATATTTGGAATGATGAAGTGTTTTTTGTGTATAGAGCAGATTATCAATACAATAGCCCAATTACAGCTGTAGGAGAAGAGGGGATAGAAGCTTTTGATGAGAATAAAACAACAGTTTCAGAGAATAGATATTATTTTGATGATGGAAAATTAATTCAGTGGATAGATGAGGATAAGAATCTTTACTTGGGAGATGATGCAAATGCAGAATTCAAAGAAGAAGCAGAAATTTGGATAAAAGATATTTCTGAATTAGAAATGAAAATTAAATAAAAAAAGGAAAAGCTTGGCAGTTGCCAAGCTTTTACCAAAAGGGACATAAAAAAGAATGGAATAGGTCTTGGAGTAAATTTAAGATTTCTTGTACAGACAAATTTAATTGGAAATGTATTATTTAACTAGGTTATCATTGTTAGTGTAAAGATACTATTTTTATTTAGATTTAATAAAAATAAAGCAAAAAAACACAAAAAAAGCTCTTTTATCTTGACAATAAAGATAAAAGAGCTTTGTGAGCTACGACTTGCATTAATAGTGTAAGGTATCCGCAGCGTTTGGTATCCTAATCTCCATCGTCAGTATTATCAACATAATTGATATCTACACAAAGTACTGATGGCATATCAGTTTTGATAAACACTACCATATTCTGAGCAGCTCCATAAACTGCTTTTAATTTTTCGAATTCTGCATTATCTGCAATTGCGTCTGCCATAGAAGTTGCAGTGAGGTTATTTAACTCATTTATTAACAAATCATATTGTTCAATAATCGTTACTTCTAGGTTTGTTCCATCTTTTTCGGTATTAACTGTAGCTAAGTAATCATCTAAACCAATCCCATTAGAAGTATTGCTTTCTGATTGACCTAAGAACAGAGCTTTAGACGCTAGTACAGCTTCTTTAATTAGATCTAGTGAATATTTACTATGGTAAGCTTCTACAGCAGTAGGGGAAGCTAGATAGCTCACTTTCGCACCAATTGGGTCACCCAATTTGTCATTTTTGAATAACTCATATGCTGCATTGTATTGATTGATCAGTAAACTCATTGGAGAACCAGCTGCTATACCTTTTGTTGTAGTAAAGACATTGATGTAGTTTCCCCCGTCCGCTTTCCAGCCATCATAAGTTGAACGAACTTTACTTAAGATAGCTGCACTCACATCTTCTAAGTATTGCTTAGCATTATCACTTGAAGTATTATCTGTATAGGCCGCAAGAATTTCGTTCTCCACTAGAGTTGCATCAGCATTAAGATCAGTTACATTCAATCCAAAAAGTAAATAATCCATAGCAGCAAAACCACGTGCAAAGGCATAATCAGGTGTATTGATATCAAAGGTACCTGAACTGATCGCCTCATCAATTGGATCTATATAAGCCGGAAAATTACCAATCTGATTTCTCAAATCATTAGTTTCTGCAGGACCAAATTCAAAAATATAGGCATTTTGCCAAGCTAGATTTGCATCTTTCCACTTCGTTCGTAGATCGTTTAATGTTGTGGTACTAGGAGAGGCCGTGAATGCTAGGACTGCAGTATTCATTTCTTCAACCTTAGTATCTAAGGTCTGATACCTTGGCAAAATAATATTGTTGCCAACATTGGATAATAGACTAAGTTCATCAAAATCGGTAGCACAAGGATCACCTCCACCGTTATCACAGGCTCCAAAGGCGAAAAGTGCTATAATCATAAAATAAAAAGGACGATTCATGTTATTATTATTAACTTATATAATTAAGAATGCTCGCAATACAATAAAAAGCCAAAAGCGAAGAACCCTATATAGTATAGAGTCCTTCGCCAAAAAATCAATATTTACAGTATCTTTTTGTATAAATCATTCGTTTTTTTATATAAATTTTACCAATCAAGATATAGTAAGGTTATGTATTACTAAGATTACTAATGATTTATAAAAAATAGGAACGTGTATCTGCAAGAAACTATAATTCTACTTATCTTGATAAGATATGAAGCTTTAGCCTTAATAATTTATAGTAAATAAAACTCAAACCTCATATACTATGAGTTTATTACAACTGTGTTTTTACACTTTCCAAAGAAGAGTAATAACCAGCTAAAGAATTAACAGCAGCGTCAATTTTAGTTTCAGTTACACCATACAAGTTTGCTTGTAATGGATCATCAGAACCTGCCAAAGCAGTCAAAATACTATTAACTTGAGCATCTGTCAATGATTTTACAGCTCCATACTTAAGACTCATGATGAATGCATAAGCTTCAGAAAGACCGTGGTGTGCTGCTGCTGGATCTGAAGTCAAATTAGACTTAGAACTGTTTAGGTAGTTAATTGCAGTTGCTGCACAAACGATTTCCCAATTAGTTTGGATAGTTGTGATCGCCTCATCTCTACTTGTCAAATCATTGTTAGAAATAGCTGCACGACCTTTCAAGAAACCATCCATTAGAGTAGCATTAGTACCTAAAAGCTCATTTCTTTTGTTGCAGTATTTACCCCAAAATCTAACATCAGCAACATTAGTAGGGAAATCAGTAGCTACACCAAAGTAACCGAATGCCTCATCCCAGTGATGCTCCATCTCTGTTCCTTCTCCTTCTACAACAGTTTCATTATCTACATCCATTTTACCAGAACCTAGATAAACTGCTGTTCCTTGGTAATAGAAACAAGCTCCCATTAATCCTTTCTCGATAATTTGAGTTAGCTCTACACCATTTGCGTTCAACAAATAACTACTTGATCCATCTACCTTTGTCATGATACCTGCTTGGCCATCAGCAGCTGTTTCTGACGTAGACTGACTTGCTACAACAATTGCATCCATGTATGACTCAAAATTAGCTTGCATAGAAGAGATTGTTTTACTCTTGATTTGCTTGGTACTAGAGTTTAAGTTTGCATCTGTAAACTGACTATTACTGTTGCTATACATATCTTTCAGCTTAGTTGCATCCAATGCTGCGGCACCATTACTATGAGCCGTTTTCATATAAGTAGTCATTTCTTCCATCATGTTTAGACGATCAGTTTGACCACTGTAGCTAACGTTTTCGAAATTGTAAGTAGTAGGGACTGTGTATTCTCCTTTGTCTTTCTTACATGCAGAAATTGCTAAAGCAATTGTGAAAAGTCCGATGATATATTTTTTCCCCATTTTGATTTAGATTAATTCTAATTAATTTATTAAAATAAAAAACATGAATCACACCAACTAGTGTCGATTGATGGCACAAATCTAGTTTTTATTTAAACTTATTCCAAATAAAATTAAGAAAAATAAAGGCTTTGCTCTGAAAAAGATTCTTTTCTTGTGTTATTGTGTTGATAATCAATATGTATTGTTGTATCTATTTTTCGACAATTTGCGTAGATTTAGTATCTGTAAAGTACGAATCCTGTTCAGTCCATAACTGATTAAAATGATCTAGATTCATTGCATCTTGAGCAATTTCTTCAAACTTTTCAAAAAAGACCTGATTCTCTAAGAGAACCTTGTGAGAGGTGTTCCAAACAACAGAAGACCAAACCAAAGAAACAATGAGTAAAACAGCCCAAACAGCCCAAACAGCTAGAGCACTTTGATAATCTTTGAGAAAAATGGGATACATAGATCCTGCAATTGTGATAATGGTTACCGCAACCATAAAAACCAACCTCCCTCTGCTTGAACGACGGAATGCCTCATCTGCACCATCTCCAATGACTAAGTTTTTGATCTCTTTGTAATTATCTGGCTTATTTTGATAAGCTAAAAAGAGTTTTTTAATTTCTGTTTCTGAGAAAGAAAGCTTTAATTGCATAATGATCAGTTACTTTCGTTTGTGCAAGGCAGGTTGTACCTGCTTTTGACTAAAAAAGGTTTATTAAGTACTCTGTAACATAAATAAGCGAATTAACTTCGTTGAGCCCTTCGGGGTTATTATAAAATTAATTATGTCCACCTACTTAACTTTTTATTTTTTGATAGATCTTGAATAACTTAGCTCAGTTAGTATTCTACAGTTTTTCTCGATCTTAGTTCTGTAAATAACTCAGAACATTCCACAAAATTAAAACAATATTTGTAAAAGTAAGTTCTAAAATTCATTCTTACAATATGAAACTTTATCAATTTTTGTTCTTTCTATTCTGCAGTGGTCTAACTAATGTAAATGCACAATCTTTTGAAATAGAATCAGGACCTATTGAAGGACACAATTATGATACATACTTGATTAAAACCTCCAAAAATCTTGAAGAAGATAAGTTTCAAGCATATCTAGAACAAGCAACAATATGGAAAGATAAACCCTCTGTAGCAAGGTTCAAAAAAGTACATAAAAAATATTATGTGGTGCGCACCGCCAAAATGAATAAAGATATTGTGGTGCAAGATACGTTTCAGTTTATTTTAGGTTCTTGTTCTTTTGCCAAATTATGGAATACTCCCAAGCGCGAGCGGATTTTTAAATCTGCTGCAGATAAACAGGGGAAGTTTATGATTTGGATGGGAGACAATGTATATTACTTATTTGGACGATCCAAGAAATATAAGAAGATGACCAAGGCGAATATTTGGATGCGTAGTGCTGAACGTGTTAATCATCTGCTAAGTATGGGAGCTAACTATGCTATTTGGGACGACCATGATTTTGGACCTAATAATGCAGATGGATATTTCAAGAACAAGGATCTATCGCTTATGGTCTTCAAGGATTTTTGGGATAATCCAAGTTATGGTAGTAATGGAAATGATGGTGTATTTACTAAATTTTCTTATAGTAATAGTGATTTTTTCTTATTAGACTCTCGCTTCAACTGTTATCCTGATAAACAAGAAATGTTGGGCAGAGTACAATTAGATTGGTTAAAGGAGGAGTTGCGAAACTCGAAAGCTACCTTCAAGTTTATAGTTTCAGGCCTACAGATTTTACCTGAAAATTCAATTGGTGAAGAACTTGCAGACTATCCAAAAGAAAAAGAAGAGTTGTTAGCTTTTTTGGATAAGGAAGAAATTGAAGGAGTTATTTTTTGTAGTGGTGATCGGCATTACGCAGAGTTTAATAAGCTAGAACGAGCAGATAATTATACACTTTATGAATTTACTACTTCTCCAATGACTTCTTGGAAAAATCCTGCTTGGACAAGAAACAATCCAACACGTGTAGAGAATACATTAGTCTTAGAACAAAATTTTGGACGAATCCGTGTACTAGGAGATAATGCTTGTATCTTGGAACTATATGATGCAGATGGAAAACTATTATGGAGTCAGCATATTAAATCTCTAGATTTGAAGAAGAAGACAGAGTAATAAACTAATCAATTGAAATATTGAAACAGATAGGGAAATAATAGTATGTTTTCATGTTCTTACGAGATTTTGCCTTGCAGAATTTTATCTTGTTTGGAAATAAATGTTTATTTTTAGATTTGGCTTTATTCATTGATAGTTCATTGATTTTTTGATTTTAGCTTCACTGAGCACTGTGTGGTTTGCTTTGCAGAACCTTTCAGGGCTAACTGTATTGAACCCTTCACCAATAAATAACTTATTTTAAGATACTTGTATTACAATTGTTATTGTAGAGCACTTAGCTACTAATCAGAAGATGACAAATTAGTACAAGAACTATCATTATTCTTAACAGATTCCAAGTAATAGCTATAACAACTATGGATGCATTAGGCGGTAACTATAAATTTAAGCACTTAAAGATTTTCAGCTCTACTGAAAATCTATATCAGAATACAAAGAAATATCGTAAGGTTTATGATAATTCTGAATGTCGATATATGTATGCAGAAATGGCTTTCTATAACAAGCTTTTTGACGAAAAAGATTGGGATATTAATGTTCGGTTAGTTTGTACGAACATAACTACCAATGAACAGGTTTGTAATTTGAAAAAAAGCTTTAAAATCAACAAGGATGTTAATATCTTTTATGTACGAGAAGGTTGGGGGACACCAAATCCCGGCTGGTGGAAAAAAGGTAAGTATCAGTGGGACGCATACATAGAGGATAAGTTTGTAGGACAGAACGTATTTTATATTACAAATCATGGGATAGTTTCAGAAAAAGAAAATCCTTATGTAAATATCCAACGAGTGCGCTTGTTCGAAGGTCCAATGAAACCAGTAGAGATAACAAAACGCCGATATCTCAAGGCTTTTCCTAGCGGACGCACACGCTACATTAACCTAGAGTTGGATGTAGAAGTACTAGTGAGTGAACGTCCTGTTCCTTTAGATTTTCAGTTCAATCTGTACAATGATGCAGGTCAGCATAAGGCCTACATGGAATATTTTGTGGAATATAAAAAAGAGGACAAATTCATAAAATTTGATGTAGGTTATGGCTCTAACAATGGAACTTATTGGTTTAAGGATAAGTATACTTTAGAGATTATTTTTATGGATCAACGCATTGGTATTGTACCCATAGAAGTAGGAGATGAAGAGGAGGAAGAAGCTGGAGAAACCCCTTTTCTAACGGGTTCTAGAATGTTAGAATTATCCGCAGAGAAAATAGTAGAAGAAACAGTTACTCCCAAGACAACCATAACATATGAAGAAGCTACAGCTGAGCTAAAAGCTCTGATTGGCTTAGAATCTGTAAAAAAACAAATTGACGAGTTATCTACTTATTTGAAGTTTATTCAAATCCGTAAGGAAAAAGGATTCAAGGAGAATTCAAAGTTTAATTTGCACACTATTTTCATGGGAAATCCTGGTACGGGAAAAACAACTGTAGCCAAGATGTTAGGTAAAATTTATAAGAGTTTGAATCTTCTGAGTAAGGGGGATGTCCATGAAGTAGGGCGTGTAGATTTGGTAGGTGAATTTATTGGGCAGACTGCTCCAAAGGTACAGAAGGCTTTAGATAAGGCTAGGGGAGGGATCTTGTTTGTAGATGAGGCTTATGCTTTGTCTGATCGTGGAGATGATGGAAAAGATTTTGGAAAAGAAGTAGTTGAAGTATTACTCAAAGAAATGTCTGACGGAGAAGGGGATATTGCTATTGTTTTTGCTGGTTATCCAAAGGAAATGCGTCAGTTTATGACTAGTAATCCTGGCATGAGCTCTAGAATACAGTCTATCATCCATTTTCCGGATTACACACCTGAGGAATTAATGGAGATTTCCACTTATGCAGCACAAAAAAGAGATATTAATTTTACAGTTCCTGCTTATGAGTTCTTAGGTAAAAAAGTAATCGAAGCATATCGCAACAGGGATGAGCATTTTGGAAATGCACGTTTTGTGAATGGTGTAATTGAAGAGTGCAAGCAAAATATGGCATTGCGTCTGATGCGCTTGGAAGATGGTATCAATGATTTAAGTCAAGAACAACTCTCAGAGGTAGCTCTGGAGGATGTAGAAAAGTCTTTTGGTTTAGTAAATCGTAAGAATGTTCATATCCCAATTGATGATGCTTTATTTCAAGAGGCTCTTGCTGAATTGCATGAACTGATCGGACTAGAAGAGGTGAAACGGGATGTAGATGAGATGGCGAAACTAGTGCGTTATTACACTGAAATAGGAAGAGATGTTCGTAAAGCTTTCTCCTTGCATACAGTATTTACTGGAAATCCAGGCACAGGAAAAACTACAGTAGCTCGGATTTTAGTTAAGATCTATAAAGCTCTTGGTGTCCTAGAACGTGGACATCTAGTAGAGTGTGATCGCAAAAATTTGGTAGCTGGCTTTGTTGGACAGACTGCTATCAAAACAGGAGAGATGATCGAAAAAGCAATGGGAGGAGGACTGTTTATTGATGAAGCTTATGCTCTAACAGAGGGTGGAAATGCTAGTTTCGGCCGTGAATCTGTGAATACCATTCTAAAGATGATGGAGGATCACAGAGGAGAGTTTATGGTAATTGTTGCTGGTTACCCTAATGAAATGCGCCATTTCTTGGAAAGTAATCCTGGGTTGATGTCGCGTTTTGATCGTACGATGAAGTTTCCTGACTATAGTAAGGAGGAGCTGATGAAGATTGCAGATACAATGTTTGAGCAAGAAAATCTATTCCTTTCTCAAGACGCATATCAATATTTGGGACAGTATATAGAGCGTTTGTTGCGCCATAAACACAAGTATTTTGGTAATGCCCGAACTGTGCGCAAGGTGGTCAAAGAGGTTACTCGTCGACAGCACTTACGTTTGGCTGTTATGCCTCCTGAAACGCGTACAAGAGATATGATCAAGGAAGTAGTTGTAGACGATATTCGCGATTTCAAATTGATAGAGCAACATGATGATGGAAATCGTAAAGAGATTGGATTTCGTCGTTGATAAAATTTATTAACACTTACTTATATTAATACTCTGTGAAGTTGTTTGAAAGTGCTTAGGTAGTAGCTGTGCATGTTGTTAGAAATTATCAATTGCAGTTCTCAAAGCTTTCGAACAACTTATATATACAACGATAATTTAGCCATGATTAAGCAACTCTTGCCTTCCATTATCTTTCTTTCTTTAGTCAACCTACTACCTATTTTTGGAGTTGTTTTTTTGGGATGGTCGGCCTTCGAAATTATTTTGATGTATTGTTTAGAAACGATTATCATCGGGGGATTCAATGTGTTTAAGATGCTATTTTCAGGCAATGGAGGCTGGATGAAGGTGATTTTTATCCCTTTTTTTATGGTACATTTCAATATGTTTGCCTTTGTCCAAACGCTTTTTGTGATTCTTTTTTTTGCTGCTGAACATCAGGCATCAACAGAAGAAATTAGAGCAGTCCTTTTTTCAGATTCAACATCAGTGGGTTGGTTTTTATTAGTATTAGGCGGGAGTCATTTATTTTCTTTTTTATATAATTACTTATGGAGAGGGGAATACAAGAATACAACAGTTAATGGTTTGATGATTAGTCCTTATGGACGGATATTTATACAACAGTTTACCGTGATTTTTGGAGGCGCATTAATTATTATGTATGACTCTCCTTTAGGTATGTTGGTTTTACTAGTTATTCTAAAGACGATTCTGGACCTTATTGCGCATATTCGAGAACATAAGAGAGCAGCTGAATAGTATTCTCTAACATAAAAATTAGCTGTTCCTTTTGATCCTATTGTAGGGATGTTCAGTATTAAGAAAATCTCTTCTTAAGCTACTTTTAACATTGCTGTTGTACGCAATAATGTTCAAGCAAAAAGCAGCGCAATAAAGTTGAGTTATTTTAAGGTTTAGATAGAGTTAAATTCCACAACTTATTTTCAGTAAAGTTAGAGGCCAAAAAGGACTTAAGGAATCGACCGGTTTGATCAAAAAAATCCCAAGAATGAGTAGTTTTATCAAATCGAGCAGCAACATCTATATAACTATATTTAGCTTCAAGTGTATAGTAGGTAGGTTTGCTTCGCAGAGCACTTCGTGGTTCAGTATTAATACTGAATCACCCTTGTTAATTCTTAGGAATTAACAAATAGCTCAATTCAAATTACTCCGTAATTTTCAAAGAACAAAAAAAATAGGGTAGCACTTTAGTGTCACCCTATCTCAAAAAATAAAAAACGTTTCTATTTATGCTAATTTCGAGCCTTCAAAGAAGGACTCTACAAACTCTCGTTTATCAAAGACCTGCAAGTGATCAATACCTTCACCCACACCAATATATTTAATTGGAATTTTGAACTGATCACTAATACCAATCACCACACCACCTTTTGCAGTTCCATCTAGTTTAGTCATAGTCATACAAGTCACGTCTGCAGCTTTGGTAAAACCAGTAGCTTGACTAAATGCATTCTGTCCAATAGAAGAATCCAAGACTAACATCACTTCATGTGGAGCACCTGGTAAGCATTTATCCACTGCCTTTTTGATCTTATTAAGCTCCAGCATCAACTGTTTATTGTTCTGTAGACGTCCAGAGGTATCAATGATACAAATATCATAACCATTATCTACAGCATAACGCGTAGTTTCGTAAGCTACTGCTGCAGGATCGGTATACATTCCTTTTGCATAAAAACCACAACCTACACGCTCTGACCAAATTTTCAATTGATCTACAGCTGCTGCACGGAACGTATCGGCTGCTCCCAAAACTACCTTATGTCCACGCTGCGTAAATTGATGAGCTAGTTTTCCAATACTAGTAGTTTTACCAGAACCATTTACACCTACTACTAAAATAACATGAGGTTTGTGTGTATCCGGGATATCATAAGTAACTTTGTTACCAGAATTGTTTAGTGCTAATAGTTGAACAATCTCATCTTTTAGAATACCATTCAATTCCTTAGTAGTTACATACTTATCTTTAGCTACACGATCTTCTATTCTTTTGATAATCTTGATTGTTGTATCCACTCCCACATCAGCTTGCACCAAAATATCCTCTAGATCATCCAAGACTTCATCATCTACCTTAGACTTACCAGCAATTGCTTTTGATATTTTGCCAAAAAAGCTCTGTTTAGTTTTTTCAAGACCTTGGTTTAGATCTTCTTTTTGTTTTTTTCCAAAGAGTTTATTAAAAAATCCCATGGGTTCTTACAATTTAAGACAGTGTTAATCAAATAGGGTTAGGAGTGGGCAACACTGAGAGTTGTCTCTCTAATAGTCGTCAAGTATGGCTAGTTACTAATAAAAAATAGCTTCTCCAAATAAATTGGGAGAAGCCAGTGTCTTTCATAACAGTCAAGTATAACAACTTGTTTATTTTGATGCAAAGAAGTCTTTTACCTTGTCCTTGTGTACAATAACTTCTTTGTAAGAGTATTTTCCTGTAATTGGATCTTTTACGCTTTTTACAACCTTCACATGATCCTTACCACTACCTGCATTCGCAGCACGTTGCGCGATTCTCGAGTTTTTAGATACTTTCTTAGCCATAATTATTTGATTTCTTTATGAATAGTATATTTTTTCAAGATAGGGTTGTATTTCTTAAGCTCGATACGGTGTGGTGTATTCTTACGGTTTTTCATCGTAATATATCTAGAAGTACCTGCTAAACCAGTTTTTTTATGTTCAGTACATTCTAAGATCACCTGCACACGATTACCCTTGCTCTTCTTAGCCATAATATTGATAGTTTTACTTGTGTTCGATTAAATTATTTTTTCAAGATAGAAGACAAACGAACTTTCTTTCTAGCAGGTGCTTCTGGTTCGTAAGTGATGCTATAAGATTTAACACCATTTGCATCTACGTGCTCTACTCTACGATATCCACGTTCGAATTTACTATCACTATATTGCTTTCCTCCAGCAACCCAAACCTCTGGATCAAATCCTTTAGCTAATTGGCGAGTTAGAAACTCATAGATTCCAACTTTGTTGATGGTACGAACAGCTTTTGTTGTTACTTTTAAAGTAACCCATTTTTTCACCTCTGGAATGTAGAACTTTTTTTCCTGAAGATTTGGAAGAAATCTACGTCTAGTTCTACGGTTAGAGTGTGATACGTTATTTCCAGATAAGGGACGTTTTCCCGTTATTTGACATATTTTAGACATGGCTTCTTATTTAAATTTAAAACTGTCGCACTTCTCAGTGCGACAGTTAGGTTGTTTCTAATCTATCTTATCAATCTAATTTATTGATATTAAGATGTTAATGCGACCCTGGAGGGAGTCGAACCCCCAACCTCCTCATCCGTAGTGAGGTGCTCTATCCAGTTAAGCTACAGAGTCATATTTGTATGTTGTAAGCGATTGCAAATATAAGAACATTTATTTTAATTACAAACGAAAAGCCATTTTTTTAAAAATAAAATGTTGTTTTCGCAAAACGCTTTGCAAATATAAGGATCATTTTAGTTTTTCACAAGTCTTTTAGAATTTATTTTCTTTTAATTTTCTCAACCATGCTAAAGCCATTTCTTGGTCATTGAATAATTTGCGTGGATGCTTGGATTTGGAGAAGTTTAAAATGATATTAACCAAAATCTTAGAAAAGCTAGTTCCTACCAAGAAAGCAGAAGCTTCTAAATGTGGTGCCAATGTTCTTAAGATGTATTCTCTTACTCGTTTAGGGAGGTTTATTCGCAACTCTCTGAAATCGTTCAAAAGCCAAACTGAGCTTCCATAAAATTGTTCAATGAGTTTGTCAAGCATAGGAGCTACAGTTTCGATTGTCTGAAAATTAACACTATTCTCTATTTTGAGAATCAGAAACCGAGGTTCCAAATATGTGATATACCCCACGGGGGTATTTATGTTTTTAGGGTAGGAATCTATCATAATCTTAATTATTCTGGACAGGGGGAATGAGTAATAATATTGATCAATCTATCAGATACTTTTTAATAACTTCAACAATACTTTAATCTATAAGGTCTAATAACAAGTTGTAATACAAAAAGTTAAAAGTTAGCTAAGTACAAGAATAAGATACAAAAAAATAACAAGAAGATATAGTTGTTTCTATAAAGTTTTAGACTTTGCATAAACTTAGCTTAAAGCTATGGAACTTGAGTGAAACTATCGGAACATTAAGTATGATCGGGATTTGTGAAAGAAAAAGAGGCGGATTAAGAGGTTTTTACGCAGTTATTTTTCTCAAATTTTAGATAGATTCTAAATAAAAAACAGCAATCTATTCAATTTTTTGTACTAAAAGTGAGTTTATTTTATTCATATTATCGTCATTATAATAATGAACTACTTCCTGATTGATAACATAAGGTTAATTTGTAATGAGGGATTTTTATCAAAAACGGTTCTTGAGGTACACTATGTTGACTGGTGATCATCAAAACTATTAAACTCTTTGACCAAAGAAGAAGGTTTATTGACATAAGATTGACATTCTTTTTTTTATTTTAGATAAGGTCTAAATAAAAAAGTGTATTTTCAACCGATTAATTTTATTATTAATGAAGTTGTTTAAAAATCATCTTCACCGCATCAAATTCATCTTAATTTCTGCATTAAATCTAATTCTTAAACAACTTCAATTCGTTAAAAAATGATTTTGTAGTTTTTGAATTCAAAAACCACAAAATCACATACTACAATAATCAAAAGAATACTATGGAATTTCGTAAAGAGAAAGACTCAATTGGATATGTAGATGTCCCTGCGGACAAATATTGGGCAGCACAAACCCAGCGTTCTAGAGAAAACTTTAAGATTGGTGGACAAACAATGCCAATAGAGGTAATTCGTGCTTATGCAATTTTGAAAAAAGCAGCTGCATTAACCAATGCAGAATTAGGTGCATTAGATTCAGCTAAAGCAGAATTGATAGGAAAGGTTTGTGACGAAATTTTAGAAGGAAAATTAGACGACCAATTTCCTTTGGTTGTTTGGCAAACAGGTTCTGGTACACAGAGCAATATGAATATCAATGAGGTAGTGGCAAATCGCGCACATGTATTGAATGGTGGTAGTTTGACAGACGCTAAAAAGAGCGTTCACCCAAATGATGATGTGAATAAGTCTCAATCATCTAATGATACCTTTCCGACAGCCATGCATATTGCAGCATACAAAGCTTTGGAAGAGGTAACCTTACCAGGTTTGCGTGCTTTGCGTGCGACTCTGGCCGCCAAGGCAGAGGAATTTAAGAATGTAGTGAAGATTGGACGTACACACTTCATGGACGCAACGCCTGTGACAGTAGGACAGGAGCTTTCTGGTTTTGTTTCTCAGTTGGATCATGGTATCCGTGCTATCCAAAATACACAAAAACATTTAGCAGAATTGGCACTGGGTGGAACTGCGGTAGGAACTGGGTTGAATACACCTAATGGTTATGCAGAAAACGTAGCAGCAAAGATTGCTGACTTGAGTGGTTTACCATTTGTAACTGCTGAAAATAAATTTGAAGCATTGGCTGCGCATGATGCAATTGTTGAATCACATGGTGCATTGAAAACAGTAGCCGTTTCATTGATGAAAATCGGTAATGATATTCGTATGTTGGCTTCTGGACCTCGTTGTGGTATCGGTGAATACACGATTCCTGCGAATGAACCAGGTTCTTCGATCATGCCAGGTAAGGTGAATCCTACTCAGGCAGAGGCGTTGACTATGGCAATGGCACAAGTGATGGGGAATGATGTAGCGATCAATGTGGGGGGTATGAATGGACATTTTCAGTTGAATGTCTTCAAACCAATGATGATTTACAACTTCTTGATGTCTGCTCGTTTGATTGGCGATGCTTGTCAGAGTTTCAATACGAATTGTGCGGCTGGCTTGGTACCAAATAATGAGACGATTCGCAAGAATTTGACGAACTCATTAATGTTGGTGACTGCATTGAATACTAAAATTGGTTATGACAAAGCAGCAGAGATTGCAAAAACAGCTTATAAAAAGAATATTACATTGAAAGAAGCTGGTGTAGCTTTAGGGCACTTGACTGCGGATGATTTTGATGCTTGGGTGAAACCTGAGGATATGATCGGTAGCTTGAAATAAGCTAATTGCTAGAACTAAATGAATAAAAGGTCTTTTGGGTGTGTTGCTCAAAAGACCTTTTTGTGTGTACTTGGATTTTATCTATAATGATGAGGAAATCAAAATAAAGATTGGACTGTAAGTTGAAAAAAATGGATTTCTTTTACAGGTCTTTGTTTTGTGTTAAAAAAATGGCAAATTTTTAACATGTATTATTGACAAGCATAGAAGTATAGAAAAAACGCTGTTTTTTTAAACCAAATTATTTTATATTGCTTAGAATTTGTATAATGCTTTTAGACAAGCTTTTATTCGCAATATGAACAAAGAAGACTACAAAAAAATAGCAGATACCCTACCACTCACTCCAGGTGTTTATCGTTTCATAGACGCAGAAGGAGAGATTTTATATATTGGTAAAGCCAAGCGACTGAAACAACGGATTTCATCCTATTTCAGTAATCGAAAAGATATGCGCCATAAAACACGAATTATGGTGCGTAACTCAGAGTATATTGAGTATACGTTGGTGGAAACAGAGCAAGATGCATTATTATTAGAGGCTTCTTTGATCAAAAAACACCTACCACGTTATAATATTGCATTAAAATCAGATAAGCCTTATCCATATATTTGTATCAAAAAAGAGCGTTTTCCACGTGTTTTTATTACCCGAAATGTCATTAAGGACGGATCTCGCTATTTTGGACCTTATGTTTCTCGAAAACGGATCTATGCTTTACTGGAGTTGATAAAGGATCTGTTTAAACTGAGAACTTGTCAATTAAAATTGACAGAAGAAAATATCATAGCTCAGAAGTTTAAGGTCTGTCTAGAATATCATATCAAGAACTGTAAAGCACCTTGTGTAGGCTTTGAAACAGAGGAGGAATACAATGAAAAGATTGAACAAATTGCCAATATCCTAAAAGGAAATTTCTCAGGTGTGAAGCGTTATTTACAAGGAGAAATGATGCGCTTTGCAGAGGAATTGGAATTTGAGCGGGCACAGGAAATTAAGCAGCAGCTAAAAGCTTTTGAGAATTATCAAGGAAAATCGACAGTGGTTAATCCTTTGATTCGAGATGTAGATGTTTTTTCGATTAAGGTAGATGAAGGAATTGCTAATATTAATTACATGAAGGTAGCGAATGGGGCAATTATTAATACATATACACTAGAATTAGAACAAAACCTAAATGAGGATTCTAAGGATGTGTTATTTTTTGGTGTAGAAACCTTGCGAGAGAAATTCCAAAGTCTAGCAGAAGAAATTATTGTTCCTTTTGAGATCCCTTGTATTTGGGATGGGGTGAAAATTACGGTGCCTAAGATTGGGGATAAGAAAAAATTATTAGATTTATCTCAAAAGAATATCTCTTATTTTGTCCTCCAAAAGAAGAAGAAGGAAACGACCAAACACAACAAGCAAACAGCTATGGAGCGCATCTTGGAGCAGATGAAAAAGGATTTGCATATGGATGCTTTGCCTTTACATATAGAGTGTTTTGATAATTCCAATTTGCAAGGAACCAATCCTGTTTCTTCTTGTGTGGTCTTCAAAAATCTAAAACCTGCCAAGCGTGATTATCGACATTTTCATGTCAAAACAGTTGTAGGTCCTGATGATTATGCCTCTATGGAAGAGGTGGTTTATCGTCGTTATAAACGTCTCTTGGATAAGCACCAACCTTTGCCACAGCTCATTATTATTGATGGTGGAAAAGGACAGTTGAATTCCGCTATCAAAAGTCTGAAAGCTCTGAATATTTATAAACGTGTGCATATTATTGGGATTGCTAAGCGTTTGGAGGAAATTTACTTTGCAGAAGATCCTATTCCCTTACTCTTGAGTAAGCGATCTTATACCTTACAGGTAATTCAGCAAGCCCGAAACGAGGCACACCGTTTTGCAATTGAGTTTCATCGAAATATCCGCTCTAAAAAATTATTAGGAACCGAATTAACTGATATCAAAGGAGTAGGAAAGAAAACTGCAGAGAAACTCCTAGAACATTTTGGATCTGTCAAGAAAGTAAAAGCTGCTTCTTTGGAAGCTTTGACTAAAATAGCAGGTAAATCAGTGGCTACTAAAATTCAAGAGCATTATAAAAATATTGACAATCAAAACACCGATTCATTGTAGTAAAATACAAAGGTGAGCCCCAAGGGGGAGACACAAGCGTTAGCATTGGGTGTGAGCCCAATGCCCACACCCAATCTACCATTGACTAATGATAAATTAGTTTTTGACTATGATTTAGATTAGCATGTTGAATATTTACCACATAAACCCCAGAAGGAAGATCCAAATCCAATACCTGTTGATTCGTATAATTCACCAAAGTACTTTGGTGTAAAACTTTTCCTTGCAGATCTACAATTTGCAAATTAGCATCTTGTTCTAGAGGTGTATATTGAATATTAAGCTGTGATCCAGTTTGGAAAATCGTAAAGGTGTTTTCCAATTTAAGTGTAGACTTGCTAGAACTCATTGATCCAGCATCAAAAGTAGCACTAAGCAAATGTGTTTTTAGATTAGGATCATTTCCAACAGGATCTATACCTACATTTTTAAATAATCCAGCTAAAACTAATTCTCCATTAAAACTTGCCCCTGCAGTCACTGTACTATCAACAGGTATAGTATGAAAAATCATAATAGTTGCACCACCATTCGTTACATCTCTCATTCCATGACTTGACCCATCTTCAAAATACCCAGTCAATAAGACAATATCTTCATGTTCTACAAATCCATCAAATTCACCTTGCCAATAACCTACGGTATTATTATCGTATGCAGGGTCACAGTCTGAACTATGGCAAGTAGTATAAGTCCGAATAGAATCATCTGTATAACATACATAAGTATAGCGATAATAATCATTCTCTGAAAAAGCAAGATCTACAACAGGCGCTGCAGCTTCTAAATAAGTAGTTCCCCAGTCACTACCTGTCCATCCAATCATATAATTGGTTAAGCTATTGCTAAGACCATAAGCTGTAAATTCACCACCAATCAATAACTCATCGTTTGTAGTCGTAAAACAAGTTACAGGTGCATTGAAATTCAATAAAATAGGTGTTAAAGGAGGCATTTGTCCACAGGTTGAACCCTCTTGGCTAATTGAAGTACCATTCCAAACCGCAATATAACTATGGTTTTGATTATCAATCTGAGTGAAGTTTCCACCAACATATAAACCACAGTTATAGGTTTCTAATGCCAAAACTGCATCATTGAAGTCACCAACTGATTGCCAATTCGAACCATTCCAATAAGCTAGGTTAGAATTTGATCCATTAATATCAAAATCACCTGCAATGTATAGGCTTCCATTAAATAACTCCATGCTGTAAACTTGACCATCAATTCCTTGTCCTAGAGTTGTCCAATTCGTTCCATCCCAAGCTACTACAGAACCACAGTCAGTAGTATTATCAACATCCGAAAACTGTCCAGCCATGTACAAAATATCATTATCTTCATCCGCTAACATACAATGTACATCACCATCCAAACCACTATCTGTCCCTAAGGTCTCCCAATTATAGTCTGCTGGATAACCCGGCTGAATCCATGCTAGTTCTTGTTTACTAAAACCATGTGTAGCCGCCCAAGTATCCAACTCTGGATATTGCATATCGAAGATATAAGCATAGTTGTTTTCTTTAGCAATGCGTGCAGCAAAATCCTCATATCCACTTTTTTGAATTAAATAACCAACTGCACAAGCGGTAGATTTGTGATCTATGAAATAAGGTGTACGCTCTTTATGGTAAAGATTGATTGGATATAATCCTCTGTTCCAATACTGATTGAGCAGCTCTAAAAGTGCAGTTCGCTGAGAATTATTAGTCAGGTCAGTTTTTTTGTTGCGTAAAGCAAATTCGACTAATTGTAGATGTCGACTAATACGTTCCTTATCTGAACGGAACTGCACTGGAGTTGCCAAAAGTTCTTTTGGAAGGTATTTAGACTGTGTCTCCCATTGAGCATTGACCTCAGTCATATGTTCCAATAAAGGAGCTTTGGCTTGTGGCGCTAATTGCGCAAAGCTAAGTTGATAACAAACTAAACTAAGTAATACGGTTAAAAAACGTTGTAAATTCATTTTTGGTAGAGTTTTTAAAATGAAAGCTGGAGCTACCAATTTTTATCAATGTATTAAAGCTTATTTAATGCTAGAGGAAGATAGCTCCAATCCTAAATGAGGTTGATAGAAGAACTAAAATTATATTTGTAATCATGTCCACCTACTTACTTAAAAGGCTTTTTTGTGTGGATTTAATAATTCGCTACAATATTATGGCTGAATAATAAGCTTACCAGATCCAAGAAACTGTTTTTTATGACGTAATTGGAAGAAGTAAATACCTGAACTTAGTTGGTCTTTATGCAATTCTAATTGATTATTATAACCTATTTCCTGTTTAACCAACTGCCCCAAACCATTGTATAGGTAGAGTTCAAAACGATCAAAATTTTGACCAGACAATTGAATTTGTGTAGAATGACTAAACGGATTTGGATAAGCACTTATCACTAAAGCTTGGCTTCTTGTACTAACAGTTTTATCCACATTATTTTCTAAATCTTCATCTATGGTATGCCAAGTAGTATTGCTGTAGATCGTTGTATCGTGAGCCAAAAATATAGCCGCAGAGTTTTCGATGCGAGTTTCCACCGATCGATTTGCTTTTGGATAAATTTTGAACTTGACAAAGCCATAGGATTCCGTCAAATTATCTGTCGCACTAGGTAAATTGATCTGATCAAATGTAAATTGTAAGATTCCTTCTCCTGAAATTTTCCAAGTATAAGGGTGGCTAGAAGTACCCAACAATAGACTGGCTACTTCCAAATTAGGATCTAAAGTATCTAGAACAATCACCTGCTGAACAGTATCTAATGTATTATTTTGAAAACGAATATGGTATTCAATTGCTTGACTATTTTGGATATAATGTGCTGTTCCCAACCCAATAGGGAAAGCTTGTTTATAATTAGGGATAGTTGCTCCCAAGTTCTCTTGACAATCAATGGAGGTGAAGGGTAGAGCATCATTCTCTGGATAAATGTTGACAAAACCTAGACTAAAATCCGAACTGATGCTCGAGAGGGTAGAACCACAACCTTCTACAGTCACAGAAGGGGCATCTACACTGACACCAAGAGGATAGAAGCTAGCGATATAATTGGGGTCTGTATCCAAGCGGTAGGTAGCTCCATTATTCACAGCCACGGTGATAATGGTATCTTCATTGTTCTCCAAGTTAAAATTACCTGTACGCATCATCAGGTCATCCTCTGCAACATAGAACCCTCGAATATCATTGGGAGCCATACTTGCTCCAAGGTTTCGAATTACAAACGCTATAGAATCGCCCAAACATTCAGCATCAACTTCAATATTGGGAATGGGATCTCCACCGGTAACCATAGGGCAGTTCAACTGAGGATAAATATTAGCTTCCGTACAATGTGTTTGTCCAATAATATTATTAGCATTATTGTTGAGGCATGCTACCAAAACTTCTATAGTAAATGATCCACAGGCTCCAGCATGTATCGTATCTAGGTCAAAGATCAAGCTATCTCCCTGTATGCTAAAAGGCTCACTTGTATTATTTAGTACTAGAAAACTATCCAAAACAATAGAAATATAAGCATCTGTAGTAGCGGTCAAACCATAATTACAGTAGTTAACCGTATAGGTTGCCAAAGAGCAACGCTCTAAATAAGGAGTAGAAATATCCACTACCATTATAGGACAAAAATGCGTAGCCTGCATCGCAAAATCTACTTGAACCGTATCTTCTACATTACCAACATCAATGGTAAAGCTATCTTGACAAGCTGTCCAAATGGTATAAGGAGGCGAAACACTGATGGTATAACTTCCCGTGTCGGTCTCTATAAAATAATAACCATTACTATCCGTAGAGGTATATTGAGTTTGCAAATTACCATTAAACCAACCTGTTGCACTAACAATCCAATTTGCAAATCCAACCTCTTGAGTATCTTGTAAACAATTCCACTGGCTTGTGTCTGCAAAAACATAACCTTCCACACCATAAGCAGTACTATCTAGGACTAGACCTAGACTATCCATGCGGCGTACATATGCACCATCAGGAGAACTACCGACCAAGATATAGCCTTCATCACTAGTCTGATAAATACGATGCCCCTGTTCACTACTATCCAAGTTGTATGTCCAGATAATATTTCCTGTAGGATCAATCTTTGCATAAAAACCTGTATAATTATTAACACTATAGAATGCATCTTGAGAACCAGTAGCTATAAAATTTCCATCACTAGTAGGATGGATGCTTGTTATGATTCCTGATCCTGTGACAGGTAAGCTGCCCGCAGTGGAAGAACCTACTAAATTACCATTGGCGTCCAAACGAAAAATCAAGGAAGCATAGCCTGCAAAACCAGATGAAGAACCAACAACAAGATATCCACCATTGGCTAGTTCCTGAACACCATAGGCATGATCTTCACTAGTTAAGGAAAAAGTTCTAGACCAAAGGGTATCTCCATTTACATTGACCTTACAAACCCATGCACTAGTTGTTCTTTTACCAGCTAAAATAAAACCTCCATCAGTTGTTTCTTGTACATCATATGCAAGCTCATCTACACCATAGGTTTTTTGCCAGAGTGTATCTCCTAGTGTATTGGTGCGTACCAATAGGGTTCTGAAATCGTTGAGCCCTAGTGTATTGCCTAGTAAAATATAACCTCCTGTACTCACTGGTTGCAAACATCGAGCTTGATGATCAGCAAAGTTATAAGCCTGATACTGATTGGTCCAAACCGTATCGCCCATTGCATCAGTTTTGATCAATAGCAATTGCTTTGTAGTTACTGAGGGCGCATTAAAACTGCTTCCTGCAATTAGATAACCACCATCTGCTGTTTGCAGTACCGAACGGGCTTGATCATCTGCAATAGAACCTAGACCATCCCACTTTAGGATTTTTGCCCATTCTGTATTGCCTTGAGCATCTATTTTAGTCATATGACCATAATGTCGAATCGCACCTGAGGCTAAATCAGTTTCTCCAACCCAAATAAATCCCCCGTCAGTAGTCTCTTGAATGTCAAAGCCCATGTAGAGACTTGTCCAACCTAGAGTATCAGGATGATCAAATACACGTTCCCAAGTTTGAGCACTTGACCATGTTGTCAAAAGACTAATGAATATATAAACAATGTAGAGTCGAGTATAGGTATACATTATAGATAGAAGATTAGATTTCTTTAGTCCGTTAAATTTTGAGAACTTTTAATATAGTTTCTCAAAACCATATTTTTATATAGTTCTGTTTTTTAATCTTACTGGACTATTGAGGTTTATAATTTTTTGAATATTTGCTTCGTTCTAGCTTACATATCCTAGAATGAAGCTTTTACGGAAATAAGTCAAAATCATTGTTTTGTGAATTGATAATCAGTTTTTTATGAGGGTTTTTGCTGTGATAATACAACTACAACATGGCGATTATCAATTAGTGATAAACCCTAAAAGGCTTAGCAAAGCTAAAAGCGCATTCATATTAATAAATACATCAATTTTTAGACATGCTCTAACCCTTCAAGGATTGTTAATACAAACATCTTATAAAAAAAGAATGATTACAAAGACAAAAAAATAAAATTGTTCATTATATTTATAAATTATTAATTTATTTTATGAGTTGTTTAATTTTATGATGCCGCATTAACTATAGTCCATGAAGGTTTAGCTTTGCTGAGCACTTCGTGGTTTGTAACTGATTGATTATCAATTATAAAGCATTTTGCTGTTTTAAATGCATGATTCTGTAAGTTGCTGATAGTCAATTAGTAAAAAGCAAAGCTTTTTAGATTTTTATAAAAAAGCATAAAAAGTCACGGACTATTAATTAAAATACGCCACTTAAATTTGATGTTTTTTATACCAATAGAAAATCAAAAATAGGGTTACAGCAGGGATAAATGCAGTTAAAGCATTCGCTACGAATACGAAATATATCAATATATAGCGCAGACTGTTAGCTCTGTGCCAATAAAAGATCCAGCTAATTAGTTTGTAAACTTATATTACTATTTACTAAAATAGTGGCTTAAATAGTTAAATATATATATTTATTGTTAATGAATAATTCGAATCTAATAACACTGATTTATTCTTTTTCTCGGAAAGAAATAGGGATGGCTCAGAAATGGTTAGCCAATCCATTGCATAATACACGTCAAGATGTAAGTGACTTATATGATTATTTGACCAACTCAATAACTGGTTTTAGGGAAGAATATTTAGACAAAGAACTGATTTGGACCTGTCTTTATCCTAAGTTAACATATAATGCAGGAAGACTCCGACAGATATTTCATTTTTTGTACAAGTCTCTTGAATCATTTCTGGTCTATCAAGAATTGCAAGCAGACAAATTCAAACAACGATTTTATCTTATGGAAGCTTTGCGCAAACGCAGTCTAAACAAACAGTATCATCAAGCAGCTAAGCAAACAGAGCAATTATTAGAGGAGCAGGAGAAAAAGGATCAGGCGCATTTGGAGGCAACTTATCAGTTTTCTAAGATTAATTTTCGAATGGCAGAGGATCAGAAACGAGTTGTTTCCTTAGATTTACAAGTGATTTCAGACGATTTGGATCGACAATATTTAGCAGAAAAACTGCGTTTGATCTGTGCCTTAAATTCACATAAGGCAATCTACAAAATTAATTATCAAGATCGTTTGTTAGGAGGGGGGATGGAAGCGATCCAAGAGCAAGAAGTTTTTCAACACCCTGCTATTCAGGTATATTATGACATTCTCCAAATGCAAAAAGGAGGAGAAGAAGCAGATCTCTATTTTAAGTATTTATTAAATATCCTACAAACTAACTATAGTTTATTTAAGATTGAGGAACTTCGAGATCTCTATTTATTTGCAATTAATTACGCAATTCGTCGGGCTAATACAGGGGAGGATATCTATGTGCGTCAGCTTTTTCAGTTGTATCGAGATGGAATAGAACGCAAAATTTTATTAAAAAATAAAATATTGAGTCCTTGGACTTATCGGAATGCTGCAATTTCTGGTTTGAGACTAGAAGAATATACATGGGTGGGTGAGTTTTTGGAGGGCTACCAGCAATACCTTATTCCCAAGTACCGTACAGATGTATATCAAGAATGTTTGGCAAAGCTCTATTACAAACGACAATGGTACGATAAGGCTATGAGCTTACTCACACAGGTGAGTTTTAAGGATATCTTGCAACAAATTAATGCCAAAACACTTTTAGCCAAGATCTACATGGAGCTCCGAGAGTTTACTGCCTTAGAGGCACTCTTAGAAAGTATTCGGGTTTATTTGCGACGAAAGGATTTGGTTGGCTATCATAAAGAAAATTACACCAATATTATTATATTGATCCAACAATTATTAAAGCTTAATACATTTGATCGTTCTGCCAAAGTTCTTTTGCGCCAAAAGATAGAACGTACACAACCACTGACTGAGCGAGCTTGGCTATTGGAACAGTTGGATGCCTTGTAGGTGATGGGGATAATTTTTGGCACAGCACTGAACTATTGTGCTCATATTTTTTTGGAAAATGATCGGACTGAAGTCCAAGTGTTTTATAATTGTTTCAATCTAGAAAGGGGGACTGTAGTGCCCTTTTTGACTCAATATATGATAGAGAATGTAGTACTTTTGTGCTGCGCCAAAAGATATAATAATATGCTAAAATATATACCAATCTTCCTTTTATTTTGTATAAATGTCAATACAGTTTTTGCACAAGAAAGACCCTATTTTCAACAGCGTGTAGATGCTAAGATTAAAGTTCGTTTGGATGATAAACAACATTTCTTACGTGGAAATATTCGATTAGACTATACCAATAATTCTCCAGACACACTTACTTTTATTTATATTCATTTGTGGCCAAATGCTTATGCAAATAAACAAACAGCTTTTGCAGAGCAACAGCTAGAAAATGGAAATTTGGAGTTTTATTTTGGAAAAGTTTCTGATAGAGGTTTCATTGATAGTCTAGATTTTAAGACAGATGGAACTAAGTTGATTTGGGCACATGATGAGGAATATTTTGATATAGCTAAAGTAGAGTTAGCAGCACCATTATTACCCAAACAGACTGTGGAAATCACTACGCCTTTTCGTGTTAAGATTCCTAAAACTGTATCGCGTTTAGGACATGTTGGACAATCATATCAAATTACACAATGGTATCCCAAACCTGCAGTATACGATAGAGAGGGCTGGCATCCTATGCCATATTTGGATCAGGGAGAATTTTATTCAGAATTTGGAGATGTAGAGTTGCGCTTAGAGTTGCCTCAAAACTATATAGTAGGGGCGAGTGGAGTATTACTAACAGAAAGTGAGAAGAAGTTCTTAGCAGAACAAGCAGATTCTAGTAAGGGACGAGATTTTAATGTTGTCTATGATGAAGGTGATTTATCGTTTCCCAAATCTGATTCGGTATTCAAAACCATTGAATATAAGGCTGAAAATGTGCATGACTTTGCTTGGTTTGCGGACAAGCGGTTTCATGTAATTTGGGATAAAGTAGAATTAGCCTCAGGACGCAAGGTAGATACTTATGTAATGTTTACAGCAGCCGAAGCTGACTATTGGCAAGAAGCTATAAAATATGTCAATCGTTCTGTTCGCTATTATTCTGACATAGTAGGAGAATATCCCTATCCACAGATGACCGCTGTAGAATCGGCATTGAGTGCAGGTGGAGGTATGGAATATCCTATGGTAACAGTCATTGGTTCTTCTGCTTCTCCTGCAAGCTTGGATGAAGTAATTACACACGAAGTTGGACATAACTGGTTTTACGGTATCTTGGCTAGTAATGAACGAGAACATGCTTGGATGGATGAAGGTTTCAACTCTTATGTAGAGGCTCGTTATATGGAACAATACTATGGCTTAGAACCTAGATTACAGTATCTTGCCTACCTGTTTCAAGCACGCAAGGGGGAAGAACAAGCCATAGAAACTCCATCTATAGAGAATGTGGAGGTAAATTATTATGTCTGTGCCTATTCTAAACCGACTTTATCTTTTCGTTATTTAGAACGCTATCTAGGAACAGCAGAAATGGATCGAATTCTGAAGATTTATTACAATACTTGGAAATTTCAGCACCCTAGACCCAAGGATGTTCGTGCCTTGTTCGAGAGAGAAAGTAAGAAGCCTGTAGCTTGGTTCTTCGACCAACTTATCAATTCTACGACGCAAATGAACTATGGTATTACAGGTTGTCAATGTCCTGTGCATACAGCTAATGCTGATCCTGCTAAAATTAGGATTAAGAACAAGGGGGATTTTAGTTCACCTTTTGTTGTAGCTGCTGTTGACTACAAAGATTCTGTGATCACAGAAGTTTGGGTAGAAAATCTAGAGGTAGGGCAAGATACTTTGATTAGGGTACCCAATACCTCAGAAACAGATGCTTATCGGATTGATCCCTATGAGGATATGCCAGAGATCAACCGAAATGATAATGTTGCTTGGGGAAATGGAGTTTTGAATCGAGGAGAGCGTTTCAAGTTTAGTCTAATTGCAGATTTCCGAAAACCAGAACGTAGAGGAATGGGGATTATTCCTCTCCTAGGATTCAACTGTTATGATGGTTTTATGCTAGGGCTCACAGGGTATAATGTACCGCTTCCTGCACGAAATTGGCACTATAGTGTAATGCCTTTGTTTGCTACCCGTTCTCTGAGTCTAGTGGGTGCAGGGCAGATCAAGCACAGCTGGTATCACGATTTTGGGGAGAAATATTTTAAATCGATTACAACAGGTTTGGGAATACGTTCTTATCATAGTTTTTATAACGAAAGTTTTGATTATAGAACTCGATTTGTTCGCATTCGTCCGTTTTTAGAAGTTGTTTTGCCGCAGAAAACGGCCAAAGATCCCCTCCAACACACTTTTCAAGTTGAACACTTGATCTTATTGGAGGAATCACCTGTTTTTGTCATTAGTCAGAACCCAGATACTACCTATGTTTCAGCCAAGACTTGGAATGCTCGGAGTACACATCGATTGAATTATATCCATGAGAATAAGACAAATCCAATTGCTCCATTTAATCTAAATATAGGCTTGGAATATGCTAATTATCAGGATTTTGGAGGCTGGCAACATTTTCTAAAAATGACAGCTGAAGCTAATTTTAAATTCAAGTATAGTGAACGTTGGGGAATCGATTTTCGAATCTTCGCTGGTGGTTTTCCTATTCATACAGATAGGGAATTTGGTGATATGCCTTTGCAGTTAATTTCACGGAATCTTAATGATTATCAATATGATAATTACTTTATGGGGCGCCGTGAACAATCCAATTTTTTATCACAACAGTTGAGTATGCGTGAAGGGGCGTTTAAAACACCAATTGCACAGTCTACTGTAGATGGCAATAGCAACACCTTTATTGCTGCCATGAATTTTAAGGTTGACATTCCGATTAAACTACCATTCCGTATTCCATTTGTTAAGCTTAAGCCTTATTTAGATGTAGGTTATTTCAGAAATTCTGCACCTTCTGTTCAAATATCAAATCCTTCAGAGGAAATTTTTGTTAGCGGAGGTCTGATGCTTGATATTTTTGATGGAGCCGCAGGTTTTTATGTTCCTTTGATCAATACAGAACAGTTGAATAATGCATTGAAGAGCAATGGGAATTTTTGGACGCGTATGAGCTTTAGTTTTAATATTCGCATCTTAAATCCCATCACAATTGCAGAGAAATTTGAAATTTAGTACTCTGTAACATAAATAGTTGAAAATTTAGGTAGTGGCGTATTTTAATGTGCCGTCATAAAAATATCAATGCACCATCATGAAGCTGAATTTTTTTATTGGCGTAGAGCTAACCCCGAAGGGCTCTACGAAGTAAAAGGTCTGTGCTGTCGATGGATGTATGGTATCTGTGGCGAAGGTGTTAATTGCGTTGAGCCTTTCGTCAAATTTCATCAAAAATTAAAAAATACTTATTACACTCTACCAAGCAATATGAAAGCAAACCAATTCCATAAATATTGACGCTACTAAGTAGGTGGACATAATTAATTTTATAATAATTCACAAGATTTTTTGATGCTGAACGAGGCGAAAAACGCAGGGATAGCACCGCTATCACGAGGCTTTTTAACAAAGTGCAGCGCAAAAAGGCTGATTGAATTAAATACAAATTAATTGTGGCTATCTACTTATAAGTTCCAATAAAACGTAGGCTTATAAAGTGTTGATTATAAAATTGTAGTAAACATGAGGTGTTCGACAAGATCTAAGATCTAGAACATTGGTATACTAATTAATTCTAATAGTTATGATTAAATTATATGCGTTTCCATTTATTTTTCTTTGGATGGTATTCTTTGGTACTCAATCAAATGCTCAGTTTACCCTCAGTGGAGAAGTTCGTCCTCGAGCAGAATTAAATAACGGACAGTTTGTACCCTTACCAGATAGTGTATCACCAAGTTTTGATGTGAGTCAACGCACAAGATTAAGTTTTGCTTACAAAGCACCCAAGGTTGAAATGAGAGTAGCCTTTCAAGATATTCGCAACTGGGGGTACTCTACCCAACTGGGAACCAATCGCTTTACCTTGCTTTATGAAGGTTGGGGGAAGATTAATTTTTCCTCTAAAACAGGACTGATTATTGGTCGCCAGAAAATGAGTTACGACAATGAACGGGTTTTAGGTACAGTGGGGTGGAGGCAATCTGGATTGACGCATGATGGTCTTTTATTTCAGTTCAGAGATACAAGTTCCAACTGGAGTTTAGATCTGGGAGCAGTGTATCATTTTCCTGTAGACAGTACAACTGTGGCTAACTATAGTTTCGTCCCAAACCATCGGACGTTTCAGTTTTTTTGGCTAAACAAGAAATGGAAGAAATTGAATCTTTCTATTTTAGGGATGAATCTTGCTTGGCAAAACTTTAATAATCCCAAGCAAATGCGATTTACACTCATGGGAGGTTTTTATCTGAATTATACAACAGAAAAATGGAGATTAGAAGCAGATGCATATTTTCAAGGGGGAAAAAACAGAGCTGGGCAAGATTTATCAGCTTATATGGCTGGGGTGAATGTAAGTTATATGCCCACAGATGCTTTGGGGCTTAACTTAGGAATTGATCTCTTGTCAGGAACAGATGCTACTTCTAGTAATATGAATAGAAATAATGATTTTTCTCCATTCTTCGGGGTTAATCATAGATATTACGGTCATATTGATTGGTTCTATGTAGGTAACACGACTGTTCGGCAAGGATTATTTGATGCTTATCTAGTCTTGAAGTATACTGTCAAGAATTGGAACTTTAGGGTGGCATATCATGGGTTTTTGTCTCCGAATACATTGAGTACTACAGTGGGACGCTTTCAATTATTGGGACAAGAAATTGATCTGGCATTCAAATACAAAATTCATAAATGGGTGACTTTGTCCGGTGGATACTCTCATGTGTTTGCCACAGAGAATATTCAGTATTACAAGCCATTGAATGGAAACTATACTTTATCAAATAATGGTTGGGCTTGGTTAATGCTCACCTTCAAAGGAGATTTCTTGACAGTAGCTCTGGGCAAAAAATAGTCAAAAAATAAAAAAATGAGTTGCGATTATTACACTTCAATATGCTGATAAAGAGTTTTTTATAAAAAAAAAGGCTTTGAAATGAGTTCTAATTTAGACCGATGTATATAAAAACTGCATTTCTTTTGTAAAGGTAGGTATAGAATTTTTTATTTTAAACTAGATAGTACACAGGTTTTTTTGATAAAGATAATTTGGATGAAAATCCTGTGTATATACTATCTTAAATCAATACTTACTATGAAAAAGTTTATAATCTTGTCTATTACAGCATGTTCTCTTTTATTTTTGGCTTCTTGTGGAAAGGGTAAATGTTACACTTGCTCTCTTAGTACTAATATAACAGGGGGAACTTCTGAAGCTTCGGTTAATATTTGTGATGGGAATGCAACAACGGTTACAAAGACTACAACAGATATTGATGGTGTTTATTCTGAATCTGAAGCTACAGCAACAGTGACTATTTCTGGTTCACACAAAAAGTATGTGAAAGAACTTGAAGAGAGTGGTTATACCTGTAATGCACAATAGATATCATTGTAATCGCTAAGTAATCGTCCAGATGTTTTCGTAGTTATATTTGACTTTACAGAGCTTCACTGTAGCTTGCTACAACTACGTTTTGTTTACTAAAATTAGCTAGATTGGATTAAAATTGCAAAGTGTGTGTTACCTCGTTTTTGGTTTTTTACCGAAAGCGGGGTTTTTATATAGACAACCAGTGCCATCCTTACACAAAATTCAAAAAGAGATATTGTAATAAAAAACAGTCTTTATACAATAGGAATTAATGGAATTTCCAATCAGATACTTGATCGAACAAGAACAGTCCCCAGTAAGATAATTGCAAAAGGAATCAACATACCAACAGCATTTCCAATAATAAACTTGGATCTTCGAATACTTGTCAGGGCTAATGCATAATTAATCAAAGGAGAAAGTAGTAGGATCAACCGCAAGATAATGATAGTACGTATAGGTTTGCTGTCTACCTGTGCTAAGATTTTCCGCAACCTTTTATTTTTTAGGTCACTGAGTGCTTTACCTCCAATGGCTCGTGCAAATTCAAAATTAAGCCAAGCTGCTAGTAGTGCTGTAAAATAACTAAGGATAGTCCCCATCCAATATCCATAGATAATGACAGAGAAAATAAGAAATATAGCTCCTGGAAGATTCATCAATGTACCCAAAAGAAAAATTCCGAAGAAAATAAATACTCCCCAAATACCAGCTTCTCTCACCAGTTTTTCTAAACGTTCAGGTTGCAACCAATCTCCCACAACAGTGAATTTGTATAGGGCTGCCAAACCGAGTACAATAATCCCTAAGATAAGGACTCTTAGTAAGGAATTTGACTTGGGTTGATTGTCTATTTGTATTTGATTGTCAGATTTTTGTTCCATTATTTTTTAGTAACTGGTCAGAACGAATCGAACCACAGATTTAGAAGGATTGTGAATATATTGGATCAACAAAAATGGTGTGTTTAAATCATCACTTCATTAGGCATCTATAAAGCAAATTTCCTAACCCTAGAAGTAACTACTGTAATAAACGTAGTTCCCAAACTAAGGGGAATGGAAAAGTGTATAGCTTTTTTATATTCCCAGTGCTCGAACCATTTTTTTAGTTGCAAGAGAAGGAGATAAGATAAAGGGATTTGGATGCTTTTCTTGAAAAAGTATATCTACAAAACAAGGATAAAGAATATTAAATTACAATTTTGTATTGATATAATTTGGTCATCACTGTTTCTAAAAATAAGCGACAAGCTGACTTACTCGAACTGTATACCCTTTAGCTTTAAAGCTCGCTATGGATTTCATATATGCAACCTGTCCTCCTTGTTCTTACTTGTATATTTGGTCAACCAAAGGTACAAAATAATTTAGTAGTGTCTTAAAAATTAATGTTTTGTAATATAAGTTTTTTGATTTTTACTGTTACACTATAGTACATCTTAATATAAGCATTATGTCATTAAGATCAAAAACGCCCTAAGAGCATCAATGTTTTAGGTCAGTTATTCATGAAATTGGGCTATATGCGTAAAATTAATCGACTTTTTTATTCTAAAAATATTTCAGTATGGCTATTTTTGCATAGCAAATGATAAGGTACTCTATAAGGCAATATGAAATTTCAGCGGGCTAAATCTATTATAAGTTACTACAAGCTTAAAAAAGATGCCCCATTTCTGCGTTAGAGACTTTTGACTTTTTTATTCAATACTCTGCAACACTAAGTAGATAGCCACAATTAATTTGTATTTAATTCAATCAGTCTTTTTGCGCTGCACTTCGTTAAAAAGCCTCGTGATAGCGGTGCTATCCCTACGTTTTTCGTCTCGTTCAGCATCAAAAAATCTTGTGAATTATTATAAAATTAATTATGTCCACCTACTTAATATGGTATAATTGAGTAATAGAGCTCAGAGGAATTATTTACATTTAGGTTGTTTGTAATAACAAAATCATTTTACAGATCCTTTTAATTATCTATTAGTTAGGAACCCTAAAAAGCTCAGTTAAGCTAACAATAAAGTGCTTAGTGAAACTAAAAACCTACGAACTATTGGTAATAAAGTCTTTAAAATAAAATAAAATAATTATTTTTAAGCACCCAAAATAATTGTGCCAAATTTAGAAGCTCTCATTTTAAGTAAGAAGACATCTGGACTATTACTCAAAAGAGTTTTAATGAAAACCGTAAGCTATGCTAAGTGTAGATAAATATAAGATACTGAATCAACAAGTGATAGAAAAGCTTAATCTGAAAACCACAGGTGGATTTGTAGAGCAGATCAAGCGTCAAAATGATTTGTTGTATATCAGAGGCGTAGTAACCTACAAAGAAGAAAACCGATCGGAGGAATATATCTTAGTCCTAGCAGATGAGCGCTTAGAATCCTCCAGTTATGAAGATAGAGTAGTGAGTTTTTTCCCAAGTTGTATCCGAATAAATAAGCCTTTGTATACGTTTACAGCTCTAACAGAAGAAACCGGAATAGAAGGAAAGCAGATCAATCCTAAGACTCTAGACGAAGAGATTAAGGAATTAGAATCTTTGGAAAATCGTTTTAAACGTCAGGTAAAAAATCTTCGATTAAAACAACAATTTCGAAATAAATTGAACCGAATCTTTAGTGATTTGGTGATGGGTTACAATAATAAGTTAATTCGAATACTAAAGAGTTATGCAAGTAATACTTCTTCTATCATTGATAATACAATTGCTAGTTTTCAGAAGAAGTTAGAGAGCCAATTAGTAGAACAAGGTAAAAAGCATCAGTATAGGATACAGACAAAAACAGTTATGGATAACACTATTGTATATTTTATAGTGCCAAGTACTGTCAATTATCTAGATTTTAGTTGCTGTTTAATGCCTATTGATGATGATTTTACGAGTACACATATCTTTTATCCATTTAATCAAGAAAACTCTACACTGAAAGAGAAACGAATAGAATTATTGGATACTTATGCTAGCAAACCAGTCCGTAAATGGGAAGAAGCTGCTATCATAGCTAAGTTTAAGGAAGATACTATTGCATATTTATCTGCTATAATAGGAACAGACTCATTCCCTCATTTTGTTCTAAAATTAAGGAAATACATTCAAGCTCTAGAAGAACCTTTGGAAGGAAAGATCAAAGCAAGAAAGGAACAAGAGGAGCACCTAAAGGCAGTAGAGGCAGCTAAGAAACTGATAGAAGATTTATTTTAGGGGGAATTTGCTTCGTTGAGACTGCGAGGTTTTTGATTTTTTGCCCCAAGAGCTTTACTATTTTATCTAGAAATCAACAAACTATTAATAGATAAGAACCAGTAGAAATTAAAAGTAATAGACCAAGGACTGAAGGGATTGATTTACAAAAATTATGTGAAAAACCTTTAATAGCTTATAGATGTTTTTATTTTTGACGAAGATTTATAAACATCTTTCTTTATTGGTTGATAATTAGGATTTTATAAAAGCGATTAATATATTTTTTGTCTTAGTTGTAGTATATGGATCAATACTTCTAGACCTTATTGTAATAGGGACATATACTATCGTTTAAAACATTAGCTACATAATGAACAAAGATCGAGTTCTTGTTATTGGAGCAAACGGACAAATAGGTACAGTGCTTAGCAATGCACTCCGTGATGTTTACGGAGTGAGCAATGTTGTGACAGCAGATATTACCTCTCCGAAAAAAAGCGTGATCGGATATTTTGAAAAACTTGATATCTTAGATGGAAAACGTCTATCTACTATTGTTAAAAAATATGAGATTACACAGATTTACCATTTAGCAGCAATGCTATCTGCCAAAGGGGAACAAAATCCTCATTTTACTTGGAAACTTAACATGGATGGTTTGTTCAATGTACTAGAAGTAGCTAGGCAAGAGCAGATTAAAAAAGTATATTTCCCAAGTTCGATAGCCGTTTTTGGTAAAAATACACCACAAGTGAATGCACCTCAGTTCACAGCCTTACAACCACAAACTATGTATGGTATTACAAAGGTCGCAGGAGAACATCTTTGCGATTATTACTATCATAAATATGGTGTAGATGTACGTTCTTTGCGTTATCCAGGTCTCATTAGCTATCAGTCTTTGCCCGGTGGTGGAACAACAGATTATGCAGTAGATATTTTTCATAAAGCGATCAAAGGAGAACATTTTGAGTGTTTTCTAAAAGAAGATACTCGTTTACCAATGATGTATATGGAAGATGCTGTGCGTGCTACTTTGACATTAATGGATGCTCCTGCCGACCAAATTTCAACACATCACAGTTATAATATTCAGGCAATGAGTTTTACGCCTGCAGAAATTGCAGCAGAGCTTCGAAAAACCTTTCCTAATTTTGAGATTAGCTATAAGCCTGATTTTAGGCAAGAAATTGCAGAATCTTGGATTGAAAGTATGGATGATTCTTTGGCTAAAAAAGATTGGGGTTGGAAAGCTCAGTATGATCTTGCCGCTATGACCAAAGATATGTTGATAAATTTGACAAAGAAGCATAAATCAACAGAATACAATGAAACCAACTTCTTGTAGTATATAGATACCACTAAATATATACAGGGGGTTGTTGCTATTTGCTGTGGATAAACTCTTCTGCAACAGGCAGCAAATACAAGATTAGTGTAGTGCGTAAAACGCTATACTCCGACCAATATCAATTTATTCAAAAATCAATGAAGGTAAAGATAAAAATATGTTTAATAACGTAAGAAATGAGCTTCAAACTGAATTAAAAGAAATCAGAGAAGCTGGATTATATAAAGAAGAACGCATTATTACTACTCCTCAAGCGGCTGATATTCAGACTAGAGAAGCAGGTGATGTAATTAATTTTTGTGCAAATAACTATCTTGGACTTTCTTCTCACCCAGATGTTGTTCAAGCTGCTAAGGATGTGATAGATCAGTATGGTTATGGCTTATCCTCTGTGCGTTTTATTTGTGGTACACAGACGATTCACAAAGAATTGGAGCAGAAGTTATCTGAGTTTTTAGGTATGGAGGATACTATTCTTTATGCTGCTGCCTTCGATGCGAATGGGGGTGTTTTTGAGCCTATTTTGCATAAAGAGGATGCTATTATATCAGATCAGCTAAATCATGCTTCTATTATTGATGGGATTCGCTTGTGTAAGGCTGCACGTTACCGTTATTTACATAACAACATGGAGGATTTAGAAGCAAAGCTTCAAGAGGCACAAGGTGCACGTCGTCGATTGATCGTAACCGATGGGGTATTTTCTATGGATGGTACTATTGCTCAATTGCACAAAATTTGTGACTTGGCAGATAAGTATGATGCTATGGTGATGATTGATGAATGCCACTCTACAGGGTTTATGGGAAAAACAGGACGTGGTACTCACGAATACAGAGATGTAATGGGGCGTGTAGATATTATCACGGGTACTTTAGGTAAAGCGCTAGGTGGAGCTTCTGGTGGTTTTACGGCAGCACGTAAGGAGATTGTTGATATGTTACGTCAGCGTTCTAGACCATATTTATTTTCTAATACTGTTGCGCCTTCGATTGTTGGAGCGTCTATCAAAGTATTAGATATTTTGACCAAAAGCACTGCTTTACGTGATAAATTGGAAGAGAATACTCAATACTTCAGAACTGAAATGACCAAAGCTGGTTTTGACATCATTCCAGGAGATCATGCAATTGTGCCAATCATGTTATACGATGCAGTATTGTCTCAGAAAATGGCGGATGCTTTACTAAAAGAAGGGATCTATGTGATCGGGTTCTTTTATCCTGTTGTACCTAAAGGACAGGCGCGTATTCGTGTACAGATTTCTGCTGGACATGATCGTGAGCACTTAGAAAAAGCTGTAGCAGCCTTTATTAAAGTAGGAAAGGAATTAGGGGTTTTGGAAAATGCCTAGAATGAATCTATAAGATCTAAATAAGGGCAGTTGTTCATCTGAACAAACTGCCCTTTTTCATCTGTATGTGGAAAGCTAAAATTATACAATCTTGTATTTGTATTTTTAACGAAGGATCTTAACCCCAACAGGTTCTATGAAATAAATCCTTTGCCATAAAATTTCTTTTAATAAGACCATAAATCGTGTTCAAAATTGAAAATCTCTTGATGAATTTTTTCTCCCTCCAGCAAGGCCTGTTCAGGTTCTAGATAATCCTGCAAGCGTCGATCATATAGGTTAGATTCTTTGATAATACGACTCGCAAAATAGTGAGCATCAAAAATATCTGTCCATGATAAAGAGAAGGCATCATTTTTATCACTTGGTGCAATATATTGGTGCAGTATAGGACGAGCATCAGGATAATACATCCAAAACATAGGTGTTCTAGCAATAAAATTACCATTATTATCATACATGTCTCGAATAGGAGCAATACCTATGATTCGCACATTCATAGTAGAAGTCTCTTCATCAAAGAACCAAACCTCCTTGATACGGTATTCTTTTACCTCTTGAGGATCAAACTCATTGTAAACTACTTCATAGATTTCCTCAAAGGATTCGGGATCATACATCATGATAGTATCGTAGCTTCCTGAAAGCATCAAGAGCTCCTCCCGGGTTAAGGCTGTACTAAACTCATCATCGAAAGTACTATATAAGGTGATTTCTTGATTCTGAGCTTCTTCTATGATAATAGAGATCAAAGGGTTTTTCTCTGCCCGAAAAAAGTGATTCATTTTTTCTTTTAGATTGATAGAACGCCAAATACGTTTCTCCCAAAGGACATCTTTTTCATGTACAAAATCATAAGCCAATAATGGACGACCTTTTCTTTTTACGGTTTTGTATGGTGAATCATTTGATGGATTACTAGCATTGCTCATCTGACCTGATTCGGTCATGAAACCTTGTGCTTTGATAGAAGTAGAAGAGGAGACAAAACTAAATAGAGCAAGTAGTACAACTACAATTACACTTTGTATTTCTTTCATCTTATAATGGATTAAATGGATCTGTCTATTTCAGAATAGATGTTGATTTCCTATGTAGTAGAAAATTATACGATAAGCTATATAAACAGATTAGAAAAAATGAAAAACAGAATCTATTAAAGATTATTCAAGTAGTTTTTTAGGCGATAAATTGCCTTTTATTCAACTGTGTTAAAGAACCTAGCTTTATTGAATCAAGATCAATAATGATAGCTTAGAAATAGCTAAGAACTTGTCTAAATCAAATAGCTCCTGTATGGAATAAAGTGTAAAAAAGATTGAACTTATATATTTATCTAATTATGGTTAGTAATAATGTATTAATACCTGATAATTAAGTGTTAATGTTTTATTTGCTTTAGTTGTTTTGTTATTTAAACGCAGCAAATTTTTGATTTAGTATACAAGCTAGTGTAATTTTTGTGCCAAAATGCTAATTTTATTCCACAGCAGAGAATTTTCCCCGATCATCTAAGAACTGTTGCCAAAGCTGCAAAAAGCGTTCAGAAGAACGCAAAATAGGTTCTAAATCAACCCCTTTTTTACGCAACCAATCCCAATGATCTTCCATATAACTCGGATTCGGCATACCTGCAATTTCGACTAAATCATAAGCCTTACCTTCCTCCAATTCATAGCAACCCTTATCGCCATAAATAGTACGATGGTGATTGAGCCAACCATTAAAATCACTCTGAAAACCAATGGAAAAGCGAACTTTTTCATCCTCACTCAAACTATCAAAAGAAACAGTGGCTAGACTATCTAGATAGAAGCGAGCAAGATTGGATTCAATATGTCTTTTTACTGCCAAATAAGAAAACTGATAACTATGAATAGAACCATCACAATAGCAACCTATAGCAGCCAAAGAATCCATCTGAGCTTGATAATCTTCTCGACTATTTTTAGCTTTTAAAGATTCACCACTAATCGGCAAAGCAATATAACCGCCCAATTCATAAAAACGTAAAACTTCATCTTCAGGAATTCCACGTGAATGATTTTGAATGGGTTTGAACACATCATGTGTAGAGATAGGAGGGATGCCTTCTTGTTCCATAAAGTTGAGTGCGTCCGTACGTGTTTGAGCTGACATATGGGTCAAATCAATCATAATACCTGCATTAGCTAACCAACGAATAACCTGTTTGCCATCTTCGGTGAGTCCACGTTTCTTGTTGGGACGCAATAAGCCCTTGAAATTGAGCAAAGCAGGAATAAAACCTGGTTTGATAGCTGCCGCACCACTTTTGTAATCTACTAAGTGAATCAGCGTGATAAAAGCAACACCTTGTTCACGCCAAAAGTTTGCATCTTCTTGGCTATTAATCAATTTACGTGCACCTTCTATAGAACAATAGTTCGTAGGTTTTTCGTAACTACTTGATAATCAAAAGGATGTGTAAAATTGATAAAATTTCATAAAACCTTGATTATCAAGTAGTAAGAAAAGATATTTTTTCAATTTTTGTGATAAAATTAAAAAATCAACGAACTATTAATAGAATGTACGATGATGGTTTTATCTGTATTGTGGACATAGTAGCGTACTTCCTTAGGTGTTTTGGCAACTACGAAATTAGAATCTTGAGCAGCAAAACGATTCACAAAACTCATTTGCTCTAAGATCATTCGGCGAGCCTTCTTTTTAGACTTAATATCCTCATTGGTCAAAGAGCCATTTACAATTATTCGAGCACCTTTGTTTTTTCTCAAATAATTGGCATAGTTTACATTCTTGAGCTGATGTTTATATCTTAACTTGGGAGGTGATTTGGGGTCAAAATATTGCAAGCCTTCTCCAAAAAAGGAGTATACTTTGTGCATGGTAGGATGGATCTGTAGATCCCAATAAGTACGAACTTCACGAGTAGAATCACCTAGGGCTGTCGTTAAACTATCCGACTGCCCCAAAGCGATATTAGATACGAAGCCTAAAAATAGGCTAAGTAATGAGAAAAAAATAAGTCTTGGATTTAGGTCTAAATAGGGACTTTCAGCATTAAGTATATTTCTTCTCTCACCTTTTGCCATTCTGCGAGAGCTTGTACCAAGAGGTACAAAGGCTGAGCAAAAAGAAAAGGTGACCAAAAAGTCTAGGACTCATTCATTTTGTAATTGGTCACTTGTTAATTCTTAGGAATTAACAAATAGCTCAATTCAAATTACTTCGTAATTTTCAAAGCTATGAC
>JAKVCT010000109.1 GCA_022448995.1 Saprospiraceae bacterium | reverse complement strand
CCTCGCAACAAAGAAAAAATAAAATCCAAAATTTTATTTGGTTTCATTTTTCGAAATTTACCTTTTTGGACAGCCCCTTTTTATGATAGAATATAAGGAGAAATCCTTTTAACGCCTTTTCCAACCATCTTTCAAAGTCACCGTACGATTAAAGATCATCTTATCCTCCGTAGAATCTTGATCTAAGACAAAATAACCTTTACGCATAAACTGGAAGTGATCTTCCATCGTTGCCCCTTTCAAATAAGGTTCAGCATAAGCCTTTTCTACTTTCAAAGAATCAGGATTTAAGAAAGTTTTGAAGTCAATTGGACGCTTACGCTTCTTATTATTCTCATCTCTATAAGATTCCTTACGCCCTGTTGGATTTTCATCCATAAATAAACGGTCATATAAGCGAGTTTCCACTTCAACTGCATCTTCTTGATTGACCCAATGCAAAGTACCCTTCACTTTTACACCACTAGTATCTTCCCCACTCTTACTATTAGGAACATAAGAACAGTGCAGCTCAGTAATTTCACCCGTTTCAGGATCAGTTACATAATCATCACATTGTATAATATAAGCCCCCTTCAAACGCACCGTTTTATTGGGTGCTAAACGATAGTATTTTTTAGGTTTAGGTGGATCAATCATGAAATCCTCACGCTCAATATAGATGTGTCGACTAAATTTCACTTGACGTGTACCTGCAGTTTCGTCCTCAGGATTATTCTCTATCGTTAACTCCTCCGCTTGTCCTTCTGGGTAGTTGGTAATCACTACTTTGATAGGATCTAACACAACCATGACACGCTTGGCAATCTGATTTAAATGATTACGCACACTTGCTTCTAAGTTAGACAAGTCAATGATTTGCGGACGTCTAGATACTCCAGCTCTGGCAATAAAATCCTTGATTGCTACAGGTGTATATCCTCTACGACGCATACCAGAAATAGTCGGCATACGCGGATCATCCCAGCCATTTACCTTCTCTAAATCAATCAATTCCTTAAGTTTACGCTTACTTGTAACCGTATAATTCACGTTCATACGTGAAAACTCAATTTGTTGTGATTGATAGACCTTGAGCTGTTCCAAACACCAATCATATAAAGGACGGTGCACCTCAAATTCCAAAGAACATAAAGAATGTGTAATCCCTTCTATAGAATCCGAAAGTCCATGTGCCCAATCATACATTGGATAAATCGCCCATTTATCACCTGTTCTGTGATGTGTTTCTTTCTTGATACGATAAATAACAGGATCACGCATTAACCAGTTATCCGATTTCATATCAATTTTCAAACGTAATACACAGGTTCCGTCTGCTAACTCACCGTTTTTCATCTTCTCAAACCAAGCCAAGTTTTCCTCTACAGGTTTGTTACGATAAGGACTCGCAGTTCCCGCTTTTTTCATCGTATCCATTTGCGCTGCTGTTGAAAAATCAACATAAGCTTGCCCTTGCTTGATCAGTTGTACAGCATAATCATACAATTGTTGAAAGTAATCAGAAGCATATTTTGGTTCACCCTCCCATTGAAAGCCCAACCATTGAATATCTTTTTGGATGGCGTTTACAAAATCTGTACGCTCTGTAGTAGGATTGGTATCATCAAATCTCAAATTGGTTTTACCTCCATAACGTTGGGCAATCGTAAAGCTTGTATAGATAGCTTTGGCATGACCAATATGAAGATAACCATTCGGTTCGGGAGGAAAACGGGTATGTACTCGCCCACCGAATCGACCATTCGCGTTATGCTCTTCGATAATGCGCTCAATAAAATTGAGGCTTACTTCTTTTTCTTCCGTTTTTTCTACTTTCATAATTGTAATTAACACATAAATTTATAGAGTGTAATGAGTGTTTATTCCTGTAATAAAACTGGTAAACAGAGAATTGACTCTGTTGAACTCTTGGATTTTTAAATACTCCGTTTTGATTTTTACGGGAACCTAAAGCGAGGCAACTCTGAAAGGCTCAGCGAAGCTAACCCCGAAGGGTTCAGTGAAACTAATTTATTCCCTCGCTAATGCATAAACACCCACTTTCTTTGAATTGCCTAAAGTTAGAATTTTTCTAACAAAAACTGATGCAAAGAAAGTTTCAATATTTAGATATTCTACGAAATATAACAAGAACAGTGACTTATTAGACTTCTAGATAACGTAATTTGGGAAGTTTACGTAACCAATTGGGAACTTCTTCAATTCTATTATCTTCTAATTCTAAACGTTCTAATGCTAGAAAGTTTTGTAAAAAGTCTGGAATTTCGCTCAAGCGATTATGATTCAGACGCAGATCACGAAGTTGTGTAAATTGTGCTAAACTCTCGTTCCAAGTTGTCCAATCATTATTATCCAAAAATAATTGTTTGACAGAAGTCAATACAGGTAGATACTGAATATTATTACCACGCAAATCCAAAATGCGTAGCTTCGTTAAGTTCTGCCAAGAATCGGGAATGGCCTTCAATCGACCAAAGCCCATAATCTGGATACTCTCAAGCTGGGTCAAGGTCGCTAATTTGTCTAGAAATGATTGCCGAATATACTCCTTGGATCGGATACGTTGTTTGGCACTCTTACCAAAGGAATAAGGTGTATGAAAATTGATATGTTTGAGTCTAAATAGCTGTTGTAGTTGTTCTTCTATAGTTGTCTGCTTGTAATGTGGCAATAAGACATTGTGCTTATAAAAGAACGTAAAGATCTCCTGATAAGGTTCGGCTAGTTGTTCTGGAGAAATCCCTAGCCCTTTTGCAAGTGTAAAAGCCAATTGAATATTGGTTTTATCTGTAGTTTGCAAGAGTTCTATAATATGAATTCTATCATCTTCATGCATGGGTTGTAGTTTACTGTTTATTGCTTTTAGTAGATAGGATTACCTTTAAGACCTAGGTATTTCAACTTAGAAAGCCTACGAAAATAAACGGGAATTGTTCGAATTTGGTTATTTTCTAATTCCAAAAACTCTAGATTTTCTAGTTTATACAACCAATTTGGTAGTTTTGTGATTTTATTATTTCCCAAATGTAAGTATCTTAATTCCTTTAGTTTAAGCAAAGATTTAGGAAGCTCAGTGATCGAATTATTGTACAGTTTTAACGATCTCAAATGAGGCTTTAGGAACACTTCTTTGGGTAAGCTATTCAAACCCTGATAAGTAAAGGACAAAGTATCTATTTCTTCTCCTTCTTTCAACAGACGATTATGATATTTAAACAAAGGGGTTTTGTATAAACTCACCTGTGTAGTACACAAGTCTAATCCCCCCAAATCTACTAATCTCGGGTTATAATCCAACTTAATGGAGTTGATCTCTTTGAATTGGTCAAGCTCTTTAGGGATAGCAGTTAACTCATTATTACTCAAATCTAAATACTCCAAGTGATTTAAGGGCAAGATGTCCTTTGGGATATAAGTAATCTTATTCTTAGATAAATCTACTCTTTTGAGTGACTGAATTGAACCTAAGTGTTTCGGAAATTTGCGAAAAGCGTTACTGGACAAATAAATAGATTCTAAAAACTGCCACTGAGCTACTTCCTTTGGTAATTTACTAATGTTATTAGCCGACAAATGTAAAAAACGGATTGAAGGTAAGGTGCATAAGCCTTTGGGCAAATAGGTAAATTGAGAATAGTTTAAATACAAAGTTTTCAATGCCCTAAAAGTGCTCAAATCCCGATCTATGTGTTGAACACGACAAGAAGAAAGATCAATAGTTTCTAATTTCGGCAAACATCCTAAACTTGATGGAAAATCACGCATATGATTCACACTTAAGCTCAGTTGTTCTAAATTAGGTAAGGGATTTTCTAAAGAAGATAAGTCTATAGTTTTTAGCTTATTTCTAGATAGATCTAATTTTTTGAGTGCATTTAGATGGGTCAACTTTTCAGGAAATTCGTCTAAATCACAATCACTAAGATTGAGATTTTCTAATGCGTGTAGGCTATTATTTCCAAGTGCTTTTATATTAACTTGAATTCCTATATTATCGGATAAATTAAGGCTATGTAAATTAGGAAGATGACAAATAAATTCAGGAAAAACACTGAGATTATTATTATTTAACGAAATCTTTGTTAGGTTTTTGAGATTTTTTAAGTCTTTAGGAAAAGTACTGATATCGTAATTGTACAAGGTAAGATGGAACAGATTCTGTAGGTTGCCTAGTTGCTCTGGGATGATCAGTTCTTCTCTGGAGCTGCTATGTCTATATCCACAATCAATCACAGCAAATTCTAGACATCTTGCCAATCGCTCCGTCAATTCATTATAACCTGTCAAACCAACTACTTTGTCCATGAATTCAATGACACTTTCCCAGGGTTCTACTAACTTTTCAATCTTAATTCCCTGCCCCTCAGCAATGACGAAAGCCAGTTCTATATTGATTTTCTGACCTGTTTCTATTAATGCTTTAAGCTGTTTATAGATTAGTTTTTTCTCTTTCATGACTGTGTATCAAATACTCCTTAGGAAACGTAAAAATATACAAAGACTAGAGTGATTACAATCATATAAATGACAAAACGAAGTTGCCCAAGTGTCAATCCCCACCAAGGAGCCAAATCTTCTTTGTTCTTCTCTGAATCTTTGCCCTTTTTATACACAGGTTTGCTTAAGATAGTTTCCTCTTGGCTTTTTTTAAATTGAAGTTGTTTAAAAATCATCTGAATTTCTGCATTCAATCTAATTCTTAAACAACTTCATAAAGAACCGTGGGTAACTCTTTGATTTTTTTGGCTTTTCTTTGAAAAATCTTACTGTTTTTAGAAAGATAAATATTAGTCAAACCTGTTAAATAACTTACAACATTCTTAGGTTTTACAAGCAATTTGGTACGTGGAAACATCTCTAGTTTATCCACCAAGAAATCTCCAATTGTATAAAAATCAGCCATCACTCGATCCAAATCCAGTCCCAAACTCTTCACTAAAGTAAAGGCTAAATCAATATTTTCTTCTAATCCACTGAATAATAAACGATCTATTTTTGCATAATCTTCTTCCACTTAACATCCATTTATAATAACTCCTTATTTAGACAACAATTCCAAGTTATGTTCTTGATCATATGCCAAATCCCAATCCTTCCAAACCACCTCATAACCTTGCTGGCGAATCATATCCGCAATTTCTTGTGGTGAACGCTCATCCGAAATTTCAAACTGTTCCAAAGATTGTGGCTCTACTGCATACCCCCCTGGATTAGTCTTAGAACCTGCACTAATTGAAGTAATTCCCAAACGAATTACATTATTACGGAAACGCTCCGTTTCTCGCGTAGATAGAGAAAGTTCAACCTCCTCGTTAAAAATGCGATAGGCACAAATCAACTGCACCAATTCCCGATCATTCATTTCCACCTTAGGATCTAATCCACCCGAAAATGGACGCAAACGAGGAAAAGAGATGGTATATTTTGTCTTCCAATAAGTACGTTCCAAATAATCTAGGTGTAATGCCGTATAGAAACAATCTGTGCGCCAATCCTCCAAACCAATCAACACACCCAAACCAATTTTGTGGATGCCTGCACGCCCTAAACGATCTGGTGTTTCTAATCTGTAATAAAATTTTGACTTTCGACCTTTTGGATGATGCTTCTTATAATCTTCTTGATGGTAAGTCTCTTGATAAACCAAGACAGTATTCAAACCATAAGGTATTAAAGTTTTGTATTCTCTCTCCTTGAGGGGTTGTACTTCCATTGAAATATGCGAAAAATGCGGACGAATTAGCTGTAAAGTCTTGATAAAATAATCTACCCCAACTGTACGATTTGCTTCACCAGTTACCAGAAGTATATGGTTATAACCAAATTGCTTGATAGCTTCGACCTCATCTAAAATCTCCATACCAGATAAGGTCTTTCGTCGTACCTCATTATCAGAGCTAAACCCGCAATAAGTACAAATATTATGACATTCGTTGGACAAGTACATTGGAACATACATTTGGATCGTTTTCCCAAAACGTTTTTGAGTCAACTGGTGACTGAGTTGCGCCATTTCTTCCAAGTAAGGCGCAGCAGCAGGCGAGATCAACGCTTTGAAATCTTCTAATGTACGCTTCGTTTTTTTGCGAAGGGCATGTTCTACATCATAAGCCGTTTTACTGTAAATACTTTGCTTAATATCATCCCAATTATGTTGATCGAATATTTTGCGGAAACTCTTCATATATTTTCACTTAAAACCTTGGTCTACAAACATTTTTTTTATAATAAAAGGCCTGTTGAATTTAAGCACCCAACAAGCCTTGCATTTTATCATTACTCAACATTAAATTCTACTAAAAGTTTTTGAACAAAGTCTTTAGCTTTTTGTCCCAAGTTTCTTTTAGAATATCTACCCTCGACTTTTTATACTTGATACTCATCATCTCAATACTAAATTCCAAATTAGATTTTGGAGGAATACCCTGTCCCATACCACGCTCGCCATATGCTAACTCATAAGGAATAAATAGTGTTCCCTTAGCTCCTATATTAAAATAAGTTAAGCCTTCTTCCCAACCTTTAATCACACGATTCTGTCCCAAGGTTACATCAAAAGGCTGATTACGATCACGAGAAGAATCGAATTTCTGTCCTGTGATTAATCTACCAGTGTAATGTACACTTACACGATCTCCAACCTGAGCTTTAGGCCCTACACCTTCTTTCTGAATCACATACATCAACCCACTCTCTGTTTTTTGTAAGTTTGGATAACGCTTTCTCAAGCTTTCTTCATATTCTTTTTTAGCTGCTGCTGCTGCCGCTTTAATTGCTTCAGGATCTAAGATTTCTATATCAAAAATAAGATTTGCTTTAGGAGGGATTGCTCCTCTACCAGGCTCACCATATGCTAAGTGATATGGAATAAACAAACGACCACGTTCTCCTAATTTGAAAAGTTGTAAACCTTCATCCCAACCCTTGATTACCTTATTCATCCCTACAGGCACCGTAAAGGGTTGATTACGATCACGAGAAGAATCAAATTTTTTCCCATTTTCAAATGTACCTGTATAATGTACAGTTGCTTTCTGTCCTGCCTTGATTAACGGTTTATCCGTTGTCTGGTCAACAATATACATTAGACCACTTGCTGTAGTCTTGTAGCCTGGTGCTACCTTGCCAACATAAGCTTTGAACTTTGCCATTGCTGCCTCCATCATTTTCTTCTGCTTAGCCTCAAAATTTGTACGTTCAAACTCAAACACCTTAGCCGCATCAAAAGCTTCTGCCTTGGCTCCTTTACGTATAATTTTCACAGCATCCATTACATCACCTTGGGCAATAGAATTGACTACTTTTTGGTCAGCATCGCTCAACACCTTACCAAAAACAGCATGTTTACCATCCAAATGTGGTGTTGCTTTATGTGTAATAAAAAACTGAGATCCATTGGTAGCAGGACCTGCATTGGCCATAGATAATATACCCGGTCCTGTGTGTTTCAAGTCAGGGTGAATTTCATCAGGGAAACGATATCCTGGACCACCAGTTCCATTAGCTAAGGGGTCTCCTCCTTGTATCATAAAATTCTGAATTACACGATGAAAAGTTAGCCCATCATAATAATTAGCTTTTTTCTTCTCACGATTTGTCGGATCTGTGAATTCAATTTGCCCCTCTGCTAGCCCTACAAAATTAGCTACTGTCATTGGACATTTTTCAAATTCTAAATTTAACCAAATATCTCCTTTACTCGTCTGAATCTGTGCAAAAAGCCCATCTCCTGTAGGTTGTGCCCATGCTTGAGATATGGTTATAATACAAAATGTTAAAATACTAAATACGTTTCTCATGAATCACCTTTTTTTCTGCTAAACTTGCTCAAATAAGCTTGTTCTATAGATTTAGAATATTGATCAATTTGTTTTAATGCCTAAAAATAGCACCTTTCAATCAATTCAACAAAATAAACACCTGTACTAAGCTAAAATTATATATCTCTTAGTACCTAAGTAGTCTGTAATATAAATTTTATGAGTTAATTCACTGAATATTTTACTGGCGCAGAGCTAACCTCAAAGAGTCTTTTAGCTGACTACCACATCATTTTTCTCAGCTTTACAAACTAGAGTCATTACTAAAACATAAAAAAGTCGAACCCTTCTTCAAGAGTTCGACCTTATGTTCATTACTATCAATTGACATTTCTGTCAATCACTATAATACTATCTATTTAAAATGATTTTTTGAGTTACAACCTTATCACCAATAATGATACGAGCATTATACACACCACTAGGATAATCTGCCATATTTAACTCAAAGGTATGAGCAGCAGTCATTTCAGGAGATAAAGATTGTAACTGACGACCAGCTGCATCAAATAAATCAACCTTCACTTCTGTCATTTCGCTCAACTCAAGTGCAATCCATACATTCGCATTAGTTGGATTCGGGAATACGCGCAAGCTTTGTAAACCTTCAACATCCTCTACAGCTGTTCCGATTGGAATTTCGTAGTTAACGGTATAATTTGCATCAGCAGTACAACCATTTGCATCAGTTACCACTACAGTATAAGTTGCAGCAACTACACCAACTAGATCCTCTGTAGTTTGACCATTATTCCAATTGACAAAATAAGGAGCTGTACCACCTGTTACAGAAATATGAATAGCTCCTCCAATATCTACAGTTTCATCTAATAAACTATCTAGATTAATCTCAACCATAGATGTATTATTAACAGTTGCATTAGTTACAAATGTACAACCACTATTATCTGTAATCGTCACCGCATAACTACCTCCCTCAGCAGTCATCAAGTCTTCAGTTGTAGAACCATCAGACCAAGCATATGCATAAGGAGCATTACCACCTGTTACTGTCAGATCAACAACTCCATCATTCACACCCATACAAGATGCATCTGTAATACTTGCATTGGCACTAATCGGTGTAGGTTGATTAATGATATAACTTTCTACATAAGAACAACTTGTAGAACCGTCTACAATAGTTGCTAAATATACACCACTTGGTACAGCAGTAAGATCTTCTGTAGTTTGACCACTACTCCATGTAACATTGTAAGGACCAGGAGTACCTGATATAGTTTGATCAATCGCACCATCAGCTGTACCAGAACAACCTGCATCAGTTACCAAAGCAGTAATATCTGGATGAGGGAAAGTATCAATTTCAATCGTATCAAAAACTATACAGTTGAATGGAGTCACTACACGTACATTATAACTACCTGCATCATCTACTGTAATTGCCTGTGTGAAATCATTGGTAGACCAAGCATAGCTACTACTAGGTACTTGAGCATCTAGTACTACTGGAGTACCTTTACAAATTTGCATATCTGGACCTAAGTCAACTACTGGAGGATTCACAGCATAAGCAACCACCATGGTACGATCAGTGTTACAAGCTACAGCAATTGGATTATTAAAGTCTCCTGCACAAGAGGTAGTAAATAAACTACCTGCACCATATGTGGCTCCGCCACTACCTCCTCCATTGGATGGTCCGCTACCTAGAGGCGCACCACCAGTATTTGGTGTTAATCCATTATTATAGATAATTGCTCCATCTAGTTCAATATCATAGCTAACCTCTCCTTGCCAACTTCCTGGTACATTCCATTCTACTTCAAAGGTAGATCCTGCAGGCACTGTAACCGTATAAGAAACAAAATCACCATTATTATTAGCAGTTGTAAATGTAAATGGCCCTGTTGTACCACCATAAGTTCCAATAGAAACTCCATCTACAAATACTTCTATGGCGTTACCATTCCATCCATCACCATATGAGTCATGTAAATTTAAAGTATAGATACACGGACCCGGTAATGGAGCTTGCTCTGCATACACCGTATCATTATCCATTAGAGGAGGAGTAGTATAGGTTTGAGATTGTGCCAAGAAGTTACCACCAGTTGGAGCATCATACCAATTTACTAAAGGTACTTGAGGGAAAACGCCTAGTTCAGCGGTTGTTCCTAAGCAAGCCGTATCTGCTACAGCTGCTAATAAAGAAGATGGTGTAATGAACAAGCTAACCATTGCTGTATCATTATTCACATCTTGGTCACCTGGCAATTGAGTATATACAACCAAGTCAAAGTTACCACCATTATATGTATTGATAGTACCTACAGTTACAGTATCCAATTCGCCAAAGTTCAATGGGCCTGTGTAAGTTGTACTAATAGATGTTCCTGTGTTTGCATCTTCAACTACAATCGTCATATTTGTAATTGGAGAAGTACCTAAGGAAGAAATCACAACTTCTACCAGTTGGCTAGAATCCCCACAGTTTGCAGAAGTAGGATTAATAATATCCAGAGATAGGGCATCATTAGCAGCTAACATATACTCATCTGCTCCTATATCAAATCCAGCACCCATTGGGCGAATATCACCATCAATATCATTGGTAATGCCAACATTGGTACCTGCATCACTAGCTAAAATACCTAAAACGTGTAAATCATCATTAGACACAAAGAAAGGATTCCCCTCTACAGAGTTTACATCATAGGCAAAAGCAGCTGCTTGCCAAGACGCTAAGTCTGTGTAATTTGTACTGTAATAAATGTAATTCGTACCACTACCTACTGTATAATATAGATTGTAATCCATAGTATCGACTGCTACATTATCAAATGTTTGTATCGCATAACTACCATTTCCTACAAAAATATTATTTTGGATATTTAAGGCTACTTGATCATTCATGTACATTCCTCTATTTCCAGATAGAGTGTTATGCCAAATATCTGTTTCTTCTACATCGTCTAGATATAAAGCAGCATCACTTGCAGAGATCGACATATTATTGGTAATTACACCTCTACGCGTAGGAATTGCATCAAAATTACCATCAGAAATATAAATTCCATAGTCATTCGCACTGACATTATTCCCAGAAATCACAAACTCCATGATATTTAGTGCATAGATTCCTCCTCCAAACGGAGAAAAGATATCATAGATTTTATTTCCAACTACCTCAACAGAATCTTGCTCATCTAGGTAAATTCCATAATCATCTACATTATTAATAGTATTCTCTAATATGCGGTTATAATTATTGCGGTTATTGTTTCCTGCTTCACCTTCTAGATAAATTCCATATTGGCCACCATAGATACTATTACCTTGAATAGTTGTGAAGTTGGCATTATTTCCTGAAGTGAATAAACTAGTGTTACTACCTGATGCAGTAATACCAGCAGCATTAAAGATATTAGGCTGATAGAATACAATAATACTATTGTCTTCTATGGTATTATTATTCGCTTCGTTGGTTAGGTGTATTCCCCAAGAGCTATTAGGAGAAACATTCACAATTCTGAAGTTACGAATAGTTACATAGTCGGATCCATCCAAACGAAGCGTTGGATTTTCCGGCCCAGAACCATCATAAGCAATAGTTGTTGTTGTAGAATCTCCTCCATCAAATACTACTGGTGCAGAAGCTCCTGCTCCTGAAATCTCAGGAATAGTATATTGACCTAAGTATAAACCTGGTGCTACATTAAATGTTGTTGGGCCAGCTACACCACACTGAGACACTGCATCAATAGCTTCCTGAAGCGTTACAAAGTCAGAGGTTGCTGTACCCACAGAGTAGGTTCCTTGTAGAGACACACAAACATCTGCTGTCAGGGTATCATTGGAAGGATCAGAATCTGTCGTATTATTAGGATTTTGTGTCCAAAAAGTAAAGTCAAAATTAGTACCACCTGTCAAACTTACATTACCTAAAACCATATCTGCAGATTGGTTAGGCATGATTGGTAAACCTGGATAAACTACGGCTGGTTGTGCAACACCGTTAAATTCCCAATCCACTTCGAAGGTAGTTAATGTATCAGGACCAAAGTTACGCACAGTAACCTCTACTTGAGATAAACCAGTACCTGTAACAGGGCTTACTGGGCTTACCATTGCTGTTACACCTGCATTATTCGGTGTATTGGCTGCACAGAAATCAGTAAAGATATTTGCTTGGCTAGCTCCACCACTACCCCCAGGAGATCCACCTCCAACAGTAGGTGTCTGTCCGTTTGTAAATACAACCACACCATCCAAAAGGATATCATAGCTTACCTCTCCTTGAAAAGATCCTGTTATAGTCCACTCAACAGATACATTGGTACTTGGAGGGGCTGTTACTACATAAGAGGCTGTAGAACCTCCTGAAATAGTGTAGGTACCTGCTGAAATTCCATCAAAAAATACCTCAATTTGATTTCCATTCCAACCATCACCCCAAGAATCATAGAGATTTAGTGTGTATTCACATTGAGCGGATAGGGATATAGACCCACTCAACAAGAACATAGCAAGTATAAGTTGCCTAGCTTTTGTCCACAAAGCGTTCATAAAATTAGAATTTATTAAGATCCAAAAAATTAGATAATATGGATAAAGAATATGCTTTTTCAATTAATATAAATAGTCTTTCCATTAATCAATAGCTAAATAGCAGTAATCGGTCAGCAGTGATTCTCTAAACATTAAGATAACTTTATAGTAAAGTTAAGGATAGATAGTTTCGTAAAATTAATTTTTTTTTTTGGCATCACCAAGTGTATATATATATTAAGGCAGGAATATATTAATTCAAAAAGGATCTGAACGAAATAAGATTATATGATTCCAATAAAAGACCAATTTTTTATTGTTTGATTCTTCCTGAAACCATTTTTTCCTTAGTTATTTCTAGTGTAGGGCTATGATTTTTACTTGATATATTAAAGATACTAAAAATCGGATACAAAATACATAGATCCTAACAATCTTTTTACATTAAGTTCATAGTAAAAGTGATTCAATACTAGAATACATCTAAAATTAGTGTATTTGTTAGATGAATACAATTTTAGCTTTAATAGTATTCTTAGTTCGTTGTTTTTTGTAACCGACTGATTGTCAAAAGTACATGCAAAACCAACAAAACCTCATAAAATCCTAATTACCAACCAGTAAGAACTCCAAAGGACTCTGTAAAATAAAAAATCAACGAACTATCAATAGTACATCATACAATGAATTTAGACATACTCTAAGTGCTACAGTTCAACCGAACTAAGTACCTCCCAATCTTCTGGAGTATTGACTGTTTTGACCAAACGTAGGTGAGACAATTCAAAATCTACAAAAAAGTGATCTCCTAACTGCTGTATAATTTCCTGTTTTTGAAAAACTGGCAACGCCCCATACAGAAAACTAATGTGAGGGATAAAAGGACGAATATTAGCATGTTCAAATAAGTCTTCTGCCAAATCACGGGCATCAAATAATTGTTGACTTTCATCTGTTCTAAAAAACAAGCAACGATAATAAAACTCCAAATATTCTATTCGGGTTAAGGTTGCTTTGATTGGGGTCAGGCTACTCGCCAGTTTTTCTGTCAACTCTAAAGCTTTCTGCTCATGATTATGAATTCCACTCAAAAGCGTTACATGTGGTTCGAAGACAGGTGTTTGATGAATAGCGCTCAAATTTACAATCAACTGATTGAGTCGTTGGTATGTTTCGCCACTAGGCATCAACCACAAAGTATACATACTTTTTCTTTTTTTATCAAACTAATATCCTGATTTACAGAAGATTTATAAGCAACTTCTTATCTATGGTAGCTGTTGTCTATCAATAAATAAAAAGTTGAGCACCGGTGTCATAGAATCTATTGTTCTGGATCCATATCGTATAAATCACGCTCTTTAGCTTCCTCCAGTGCTCCATGCAACTGTACAGGCTTTCCTTTCTTTTTGATTCGAATATTTAAAAATTCTACAAAGAGTGCAAAGGCAATCGCAAAATATAAATATGCTTTGGGAATCGCTTTCATCTTATTACCTGCAATTTCTAAATGAGCAATATGTGCCCCTTCTAAAATTAGCATAAAGGCAATCAGAATTAAGAAAGATAAACCTAAAACTTGAACACTTGGATGCTTATTGACAAATCGTCCGATAGGTCCCACAAAAAGCATCATCATAATCATTGATAAGACTACCCCCGCAATCATAACTGGGAGTGGATCTAGATTAGTTCGTGCTAAATCTTGTGTCAAACCTACAGCTGTTAGAATAGAGTCAAAAGAGAACACTACATTAATCAAAGTAATTTGAATAATAACAGAACTCAATGCTTTTTTAACTTTACCTTCTTCGTTTTCTTCATTAGGCCCTTCTAGTTTGTGATGAATCTCAGATACACTCTTATAGAGTAGAAAGAGCCCTCCACCAAAGAGAATCAAACTCTGTCCAGTAATTTCTCCTTTAATTCCTAAGAAATCAATGTGAAATAAAGCGTCTTGCATGGCCACAATCCAGGTAATCCCAAACAAAAGAACAATACGAAGAACCATGGCTAACATCATTCCTATATTTCTCGCTTTTGCTTGCTCTGACTCTGGTAATTTGTTTGCAATGATAGATATAAATATAATATTGTCTATACCCAAGATGATTTCCATCAAAGTTAGCATAAATAAAGCCACCCAGGCTTGGGTACTACTCAGTAAATCTACAATTGTCAACCACATAGTTATCTATTTATTTAGTTGTTTTTGGTTTTAAGTGAGCTCTTCAAGGTTAGCGTTGTTGAGCCCTTCGGGGTTGAAATGCTCCGCTTTGGATTTCTTTAGTTAAATATTGAATCTAAATCAGGGCAATTCATATTCTATTCCACTTTCAAAAAGAGTAAAACTGCTATTAAGTAGATAGCCACAATTAATTTGTATTTAACCCCGAAGGGCTCTACGAAGTAAATTCAAGCAGCCTTTTTGCGCTGAACTTCG
>JAKVCT010000108.1 GCA_022448995.1 Saprospiraceae bacterium | reverse complement strand
GCACAGAATACATTTACTTTGACCAGCAAGGATTTAGGTGGAAATGCAACCATTCAAGAAGAATTTGATGGATTTGGTTGCAAGGGCAAAAATCAATCTCCCCAATTAGCTTGGGCAAACGCACCTGAAGGCACTAAGAGTTTTGCAATTACCATGTATGATCCTGATGCACCAACAGGAAGTGGCTGGTGGCACTGGCTAGCCTTTGATATACCCGCAGATGTTGAAGCGTTAGTTTCCAATGCAGGTAATTTGAAAGCAGATTTAGCGCCAGAAGGAATGATCCAAAGTATTACAGACTATGGAACTAAAGGTTATGGTGGTCCTTGTCCACCAGAAGGACATGGTTTTCACCAGTACATTATTACCATTCATGCACTAAAAGTTGAAAAATTAGGTGTGGATGAGAACACAAATGCAGCTGTTGTTGGTTATTACATTAATAGTAATACCATAGGTAAATCTAGTATTGTGGCTTATTACAAACGTGATAAGCAAGAATAATCAATAAATTAAAAATTAAAAGAAGAGACTCTATGAATTATTTATCAAGTACGATCCAACTTTTTGAATATTATAAATCACTAGGAGAGAAGGCTATGCGCCAATTGGATGCAGCTCAGTTATTTGTAACAGGAGATTCAGAAAGCAACAGTTTAGCTATTATGGTAAAACATTTATGGGGAAATATGCGCTCTAGATGGACAGATTTTAGAACAAGTGATGGTGAAAAGTCTTGGCGAAATCGAGATACGGAATTTGAGGCAGATATCAAGGATGCTCAAGAACTTTGGGCAAAATGGGAGGAAGGTTGGCAAATTTTATTTGCTGCTTTACATCTGCTCAAAGAAGAGGAACTGGGTGAGCTTGTCTATATTCGAAATCAGGGACATACTATTGTAGAGGCGATAAATCGCCAATTGGGACATTATGCTTATCATATCGGACAAATTGTATTTTTATCCAAAATGCTTGCAGGTAAAGATTGGAAAAGTTTAAGTATTCCAAAAGGTGCTTCTAAGAGTTATAATGAAAATAAATTTAAGAAAGACAAGCAAAAACAGCATTTTACGGATGAATTTTTAAGTAAGGATAAGTCCTAATATTGCAGACAAAAAATGGATCTAGAATAAGCTATTCTAGATCCATTTTTTGTCACTGAGCAAAGATTAAATTGGTTTATGGCTTAACCAATTGTGCAGGAAAAGTGGATTGCACGGTTCCATTTTTAGAAATCACCAATTCAGCTTCTGGAGTTTGTGATGTTCCAATCACATTAATAAAACATTCATGCTGAGAACCTTTATCCTCAAATTTATACTTATGGTTTCCTCCACTTCCTTCAGGATGATAAGTACCACCATTGATTACTAAGGTAGGTTTTCCAGTAAACTTGGCAGTTATAGGCCATGCAGCATATCTATACTTACCATCTGCTAACTGATCAATTCTGATTTGTTGTTGAGCCGTTTTCATTACTAGAATAGGCTCATCGAAGTTTCGCAAAGTTGGATGAATCGTTTTTTTATCCAAAGCAATAATTCTTAGTCTTTTACTTTTTTCTGCACTAGACTGATAACTTATTGAGGTGATTTTTCCATTAGAATCGAGCCATAGCTCACCGTTCTTGAACATAAGCCCTTTATAGCCAACTGATTTCCAATCCTGGTCAAGATTAGAGCTTGAGCTAATAAGTGCTCGTTTAAAATTCTTATCAAAAAGGTTATTAAATTCTCTTTGGAAGTCTTTAACGTTTTTTACAGAAGGCAAAGGATATTGTCTTTTTAGTGGATAGACAACCATTGATTGCATTTTATTGATATTTGTTGCTCTTAAGTTAGCAAGAAAATCATTAATAACCTTCTTTTCTCCTTTTTTTAGTGTTACTTGAGTGTTAGAGCCTGAACCATTTTGGGCATTACTATAATTAAAAACTAACATTAATAAAACAATAAATAAATAAGTGCTTTTCATGATTTCGAGTTTTGTTTGGTTAATAACTTTTGATTAGAATTCAGTAAAAAATGGAGTTCAATAGTTTCTGCGATTCTAGCTATTGCAACTATACTGCCATATTTTTAACAGTTAAGTAACTATTTAATTATTCTCATTTTTTACATTGATAGTTCGTTGAGCCTTTAAGGGTTAGCTTCGCTAAATAATCTCATAAAAAAACAGGTTATCAGCCACGATAACCTGCTATACCTTTTGCTATGCTTGTTTTGGAAGGTTCTCAATTATAAAGTATCTAAAAATAGTATATATAATTAATATTTGAAAATTGGCTAAGAATTAAAGAATCAACAAATTATCAACTTAATTTTTACTTTGTTGGTCTACTAATTTTTCAATTGTTTTATACAAGTTTTCTATAATTCCAGACTGTTGATTCATAGAATCCCTAAGATCAGAAATTTCTTCACGGAGTATATTCTTAATGTTTTGAGGAGAAGGCAAGAATGGACTAATCTTAGCCCGTACATACCAAATCTCTTTGACATCAGTAATTTTCATATCAAAAGCTTCATAATAACCATTATCAGAAATCAGTTTTAAGCATTTTTGATCTTTGATATGATTATGGACACGTTTGACCAAAACATCCCCTTTAGTTACTACCACATAAACATAATTGTCCTTGATAGAACTTTCCCATAAATTAGGCTCCAAATAACTACAAACTACCTTATCCCCTTCAAACAATGTTGGTTCCATACTATCACCAGCTACATCAAAAGACCGATGTGTTCCTACCTTATATTTGTAGTCAGGTAATGAAAAGGAGGGGAGATCTTGGATAAATGTAGGATCACTAGATTCACTTGCATAACCTGCCTGTGCAGGCATAGGCACATGTACAATGCGTTCATCATTCTGTGTATCTGTAACGATAGTCAAGACTCTGAAGCTTTTGTGATCTTCTTCTTTCATAAACATAGGTCCCTCACCTGTAAATAAATAAACAGGATTGATCTTATATTTATCTATGGCTTTACGCAAAAGCTCAATGGTGACATCTCGCCTATGTTTGAGAATTTCACTTAGACTTTGAGGAAGATATTCTAGAGATAGAGCAAACTGTCTACTAGACTTGATTCGCTGATCTTTTTTTAATTTATCATGACAATTAATAAACCGCTGTGTGACAATACTATTCATAAAATTATGCGATTATGTAGATTGTAATCAAAAACAGAATACTTCTGTAAAATCGAATTACAAAATCTATTTGGATATACTTTTTATTATACTGACTTAAGACATATTTACTAGCAAAATGATTACATTTGTAAAGATATATAAATATTATGAAAATAGCTAAAAATTTAATCAAATAATTTACATTCACTTTTTTGTTTATTTTTCAATATATTGTTTGTCAGTGTTTTATAGTGTAGATTGCTGATGTATTTTTTTAGCTTACACACTAATGTTTCTTATTTTAGTCTTTTATTGATGACATTATTCTCAAAAAAATTAGGTTTTATTCAGATCTAGTTTTCTAAGATATTGGTTCTTAATCTAAAGTAGATAACTTTATCTAACCTTTAGGATTTAGAGCTTGTCTAACTTTATTGTAAGTTGCAATATAAAAGCAGCTATTCCTTTACCTGATAAGTTTTTGTCGCATTTGGTAAATCAGATTATTAATAGTACTTTTATTCGAAGTATCAATAGCCATTATCTATAGCAAAACACTATGAAAAAATCATTATTCCTTTTATTTAATTTAGGACTTTTATCTATTATCTGTAGACCAATTCAGGCACAAATGTTCAGCAATCAAGGTAGTTTGGTTTCTGTCAAGGGCGGTTTCGTAAGTATACAAGGCGATGCGATTAATGATAATGGAGGAACTTTTCACAATACTGACACAATCTATTTGACAGGAGATTGGACAAATCAGGCAAATAATGAAGCGTTTATCAGTACAACAAGTGGTAAAGTTCGCATGATAGGAGATGAACAGCATATCAAGGGCAATTCGGTCACACGATTTTATGATTTAAGTTTGGAAGGGACAAATATAAAATATGGTGATCTAGATGTATACGTCAATGGACAACTGGATCTGAATGATAGAGAGCTCTATGCAGATACAAATACCATTCATGTTTTTGACACAGACTTGGCTGCAGTAACACATAATCTAGGAGGTAGTGGTAACTGGGGTTTTGTTTCTAATTTGGAAGACGGAGGTTTACTAAGATATACAGATTCGGATCAAGCGTATTTTTATCCTGTAGGTTCTGCTCAAGGGACAGCACGTTTTCGACCTGTTAGTCTACGTCCAAGCAGTACAAACTCAAATGCATATAAGGTACGTATGGCAAATGTAGACGCAAGTACAGAGTTTTATAATAGAGACAGTACTGTATTTGATTTGTGTGGATTAAATCCTAATTTTTATCATCGAATTAGCCAAACTCAGGGAACAGATTCTGCAACGATATCTATCTACTATCATATTGTAGAGGATTCTGTATACAACCACATTGCACACTGGAATACAGAGTGGACACTGGGCATGGATGCAACAACAGCTTATGATGCTACCTATAATTTGGATGTAATGAATGCTAATGTTGCTTGGGATCTATTCAACCCTAATCCTTTTATTTTAGCACGTAGAGCACCTGAGTTTCAGATTACTGCAGTTCCCAACCCAATGTGTTCTGATGATACCTTAGCGATTACTGCGCCTGATGGAATTTATACTATATATGACTATTTTATAGATTCCAATTTGGTGGCTATGGGAAATAGCAACACTGATCCTAATTATTATACTTATAATACTACACTTACTGCGGGACAACATACTGCTTGGGTAGTGGGAAATTATTATGAAGGAAGCAAGGTCTGCGGGCATGTTTCTGATACGGTTTCTATCACTGTATATCCTGAAGTGAATGCGACTATCTCTCCTGATACGATCATTGTAGAGGGAAGTGCGGCATTTTTGTATGCAAGTGGTGGTGATTTTTATGAGTGGACACCTGATCTGAATCTAGACTGTTCTATTTGTCCACAAACCAATGCTAATCCTCCACAAACCACTGTTTATACGGTTTTGGTAGAAAATATGGATGGTTGTACTGATACGGATTCAGTAGAAGTAACTGTTCAACCTGATGCAGCTTCTGTTGTATTTATTCCCAATGCATTGACACCTAATGCAGATGGAAAAAACGATACTTGGTTTATTAAAAATATTGAATTATTTCCTACAAATCGAGTGAAAATACTCAATCGTTGGGGGGATATTGTCTATGAATCTGAATATTATGATAATACTTGGGATGGACAATTTGGAGGAGGACCATTACCTGCAGGAACATACTATTATATTTTGGACTTGGGAGATGATTGGGGGATTTTCAAAGGTCCCTTGACCATTGTTCGGGCAATAGATTAAGCTGCTATTTAAAGTTGATGCCCGATTCTCATTCTTAGACAACTTTATAAACAAAAGGTCAACGAACTATCATAACTATAGAAATCTATGATATCTAAATTTACTTTACTTCTTATTTTGATGAGTAGTGTTTGGGCTACTCGTACAGTTTTTGCTCAACAACTTCCTATGCTTAGTGAATATACACACAATGCTGGGTTGATTAATCCAGCAATGACTGGCTGGGAAAATATAACGGCAATTACTGCAGGATATCGTCATCAATGGACAGGAATGAATCAAGCTCCTAGAACAGCAAGTTTAGGATTTAGAGGTTTTATGGATGATAAGAATATGGGAATTGGTGGGCATATTATGCATGATCAAACAGGTCCAACTTCTTATACAGGGCTAAATTTTATGTATGCTTATCATCTAAAGTTTAAACCTGAAATCTCAGGTACAGCTAATCGAAACCGTTTATCGATCGGTTTATCCTTATCTGCATTACAATATCGCTTGCGTGGAGAAGATCTACTAGTTAATGATTTGGATGATCAATTATTAGTAGGAACCAATCGATCGCGAATTTTACCTGACGCTGGTATGGGGATTTTCTACTACAATGATCTATTTTATATGGGATTTTCTGTCCCGCAGATGATTTCTATGAAGGTACGTTTTGAGGATGTAAATGGTTTATCTAATATCCGAAGAACAGCCCATTTTTATGTGAATGCTGGAGCAAAGATTGAAATCAATAATCAGTATAAATCCTTGGAAGAAGAGGATGAAGAAATTGGACGAGCAACTACCAAGAAAATAAAAACAGATAAGCAACAACGCAAACATTATATCATTCCTTCTTTTTGGATTAAGTATGCTCCAACTTCACCACTAAATATTAATTTCAATGTACGTTATATGTGGGATCAGGTTTTTGGAATTGGTTTGGGATATACCACAGATGGAACATTGATTGGTGATTTTGATGTGAATATAGCTAAACATATGCGTCTAGGCTATGCTTTTAGCATTGGTGTCAATGGACTCAGCCAACATCTAGGAACTAATCATGAAATCTCGTTAACATATATCTTCAAGAGTAATGGAAAGGGATGGCTTTTTCCTGAAGTAGGAAATAAAAAACGAGAAAAGAAAGTAAAAGATCCTGCTAAGTAGATAGCATAAGGAAGATAAATGATCACTACACTATAAATAATAAATATCAACATATGAAACATTTTGAATTTTCATTCAAAAACCCAAGCGGCATCAAACTGTATGGGCAGGGCTGGGAACCTGTAAAGAATAAACCTCGTGCAGCGGTACTTATTATTCACGGCTTAGGCGAACATTCTGGGCGTTATCAACATGTGGCAGAGGCTTTTGTGAAACGTGGTTTTGCAGTATTTGCTAATGACCGTGCAGGACACGGTAAATCAAAGGGCAAACGTGGACATGCTAAGCGTTATGAAGATTATTTTGATGATGTGAATAAATTGCATGCAGAAGCTGTACGAAAATATGCAGATATTCCTTGTTTTGCTTACGGGCATAGTATGGGAGGTAATGTAGTATTAAATTATATGTTGAGTAAAAAACGAACAGGATTAGCGGGTATTATTTCTACAGGTGCAGCTTTAGAACTAAATTTTGAACCCCCAAAATTCAAGTTGTTTTTAGGTAAAATTATGTTGTCTTTATATCCTGCATTTACAGAGCGAAATGGATTAGATTTGCAGCAGTTGAGTAGGGATCCAGAGGTGATCAAGGCTTACCAAAATGATCCTTTAGTACACGACAAGGTAACAGCCATAACAGGAATTGGTATTTTGAATTATGGTAAAAAAGCCTTGGAAAAAGTTGGGAAAGTCAACCTACCTTTGTTAATCATGCATGGGGGGGATGATGGCATTACCTCGGCTAAAGGTAGTGAGAAATTTGCCAATAAGGCTCAAGGAGATGTTACCCTAAAAATATGGGAAGGTTTGCGCCACGAAATTCACAATGAGCCTGAGCAAAGAGAGGTGATTAATACTATGATTGATTGGATGATGGCAAAATTGGGAGGTAAGTAACTAAGGGAATTGTGCTAAACATTCTAAAGACTGAAGGAATTAGAGTTTGTTAGACTTACAAACATAAGTATCAATTATGATGATTATTGCGTTTTTATAAATGCAATAATCATTATTTTTTTGTACAGATTATTATCGTATATTTGCGCACTATTTTTCAAGGTTCTATACTGTATTGTTTTTGTAATTTGTTGGTAATCAGTGTTGTTGTGATTTTAGGAAAGAGCGGCTTATGGTTGTTGTTCGGTTGGGAAATCATAAGAGCAAAGAGTAGCTATTATTGGTCAGCAACTTGTACAATAGCTAAGTACACTGCAACATCAATTTTTGATGTTTTTTAATGGAGGATTAGTTTCACTCATCCTTTCCATGCTTAACTTCGTTGAGCTTTTCGAGGTTAGTGTATCGCTATGAAAACAATTATATTTGGTTATTGACCACAGGATTTGTCAAAGAACCTTTATTATTTGATAATTTTCTAACTTTTTGATTCCGTGGATAATACTTTAGGACGACATATTTTAGTAGAATTTTTTGGCTGTTCTAGCGAAATTCTAAATGATGTTATTTCTATCGAAGAACAGATGGTTAATGCGGCAAAAGAAGCACAAGCAACCGTAATTAACTCGACCTTTCACCATTTTTCACCTTATGGTGTTTCAGGAGTAGTCGTGATTCAAGAGAGTCACTTGGCTATACATACTTGGCCAGAATATCGTTATGCAGCAGTCGATTTATTTACTTGTGGGACAGAAGTAGATCCTTGGATTGCTTATGATTACTTGAAAAAAGCCTTAGAAGCTACCTATGGTTCTGCTATGGAAATGAAACGTGGGGCTATAGATTTATTAGAACGTGTAGATACGAAGGCTTTGGAAATTATCCGGAAGGATAGGGAGGATCAACATACAGAGCCTAGGTACAAAAGAGATGTTTGGTTTACGGATAAGGATGAAAATATAGCTTTGTCTATTCGCCATACAGGCAATCGTTTGTATCGAAAAAAGTCTGAATATCAGACCGTAGAAGTGTTAGAAACACATGCCTACGGGAAGATGTTAACGATTGACAATATTGTGATGACCACCGAAAAAGACGAGTTTATCTATCATGAGATGATCTCTCATGTAGCTCTACTTTCTAATCCTAAGATCAAAAAGGTTTTGGTGATAGGAGGAGGAGATGGTGGAACTATCCGAGAGGTTTTGCGTCACGAACATTTGGAGCAGGTAACTATGGTGGAAATTGATGAAAATGTCATAGAAGCCGCTAAATTACATTTACCAACAATCTCTACAGCTTTTGATCATCCTAAATTACAACTACTAATTTACGATGGTATCAAGTATTTAGCCAACTGTCCTGCAGAGACGTTTGATTTAATCATTGTAGATGGAAGTGATCCATTAGGACCTGCAGAAGGGTTGTTCTCCGCATCATTCTACCAAAATGCCTATCGTTGTCTGACCAATGATGGTGTTTTAGCTTTGCAGAGTGAAGGCCCTCATTTTAATCGAGAAGCTTTTATCGACCTTAATTATTGTTTGAAGAATATTTTTGGACAAGATCAAGTGCATTGCTACCTCGCTTATATTCCTACTTACCCGACAGGTATGTGGAGTTTTCATTATGCAAGCAAAGGTAGTGTACATCCCACAAAGGATTTAGAGGAAAGTGTGGCTGATGCATTCGTGACAAAACACGATCTACAATATTATAATTCAGGAGTTCATCGAGCAGCTTTTGCCTTACCTAATTTTGTAGCCAAAATGCTTTCGAAGTAAATGCCTACAAGCCAAAGCGATACTAAATTGTATCTTCTTTGAGTTTCGCAGCTAGAGCCACAGAATGAAAAGTGGTTAAAGTATTTGGATTTCAGTAATTTGTCTAATAAACTGGATAACTTTTTGATGCTCATTTTGTAGCAAAACTTCACAGACTAAAATTAGGATGTAGAAGTTGTTGGAGACTTGGCAAAGCTTGGGTTAAGTTTTGCAGCTAGGGCAGGATAATAAAAAGTATTTAGAGTTATTTTGAAGGGTAAAATCTTTAGAATAACTCTGCTGCTATTTTGTGATTACCTATCTACCCTTGGTCAAAATCAATAAAGTTATTTAATATCCCCATAAAATGTTTAACAGATGAATTTAAAAAAAATCCTATTGATCCTACCTCTATTTTTAAGTCTTATTACGATTATTAAGGCGCAATTTCCTGACAATGTCAATAGTATAGATGTAATACCCAATAAGATTACTGAAGTTGAAGGTGATTTAGCTACAGGCAAAATTATAGATGATTTAAGCTGGGCAGATCGTAGTTCTACAGCTTGTTTTCCTGGGACTCAATTCAAGAAATTTAGAGGTAATCATGTATTGCATGGTTTTAGAATTCCTCCATATTCCGAGGTAATCGTTAAGGTAATTCCTGATGATAAAAATGCAAATTTTAGTTTGTATGGATACCAGGTCGGTACAACTAACTACTCAGTGGTACCCAATCTCTCGTCTTGTACCTCTTGTGAAGCTGACCATAAATGGGATTACCCAAAGCGTGGTAAAACTCAAGATCATACTCGAAGTATTCGATTCAATTCTATTAAGAATTCGTATAATATCTTTATTGGTGTAGCTGGTGCTGATGGTTTACAAAAAGGGACTTACAGACTAGAGATTGATTTGAAATCAAGAGTGCAAAATACAGAAGCTCAAGGTAAACTGAAAATATATCGAGCACCCGCTGAAAAGGGAGTAACTAAAGCCTATAAAGGTGATTTGGCAGATGGAACAAAAATCCATGATTTATCATGGGCAGCTAGAAGCTCAGTAGCTTGTTTCCCAGGTACACAGAACAATAAGTTTACAGGAAATCATGTGCATTATGTTTGTGAGATTCCACCTCGTTCTAAAATGGCGATTACTGTAATTCCCAAAGATAAGAATGCTAATATGAGTATCTATGCTTATATGACTGGAACCACAAGTTCAGATATGGTACCCCAGCTTTCTTCTTGTGTGACCTGTGAGGCAGAACATAAGTGGGATTATCCAAAGCGTGGTAAAACTCAAGATCATACCCGTACGGTTTATCTTAATGCAGTCAATAATCCATATCGTGTGGTCATTGGTGTAGCTGGCGCTGATGGTCTAAATAAGGGAGAGTTTACAATTCAGATTAAAACCGAATAGTTAGCTGGATATTCAGTATTTGACGTCAAATAAAGACTTATCATTACTCTGTGCTTTGTGGTTATCCTGCTTCTTTTTTATGTTTGTATATAATAGTAATAGTCAAAAGTAAGGATAACCACAAAGCGTTCTACAAAGTAGATTCAATTCAATCAGCTTTTTCATTTTCAGCCTTTGCTTCAGCTTCTTCTTTCAAGCGTTTTTTACGTGCTTTTTTCTGTTCATTATTACTTTCGTAAATAGTATAGTTTTCGTATTTGCTACGATTAGTTTCTGCCCAAACATCCTTCCCAATATTACAGACCAAGACTAATTCGCGATACATTTCGTTCCCTACTTCAATTCTCTTTTCTACGGAGATATCACGATCAGAAATTTTATCTTGTTGAATATGAATAGCATTTTCAAAAGAAGCAGCACTTTGGCGCAGTGTATCTAAATGTGACTGACGCAAACCTGTTTCTGCCAAGAAGTTTAGCATTTTCTCACCAACACGAACTACACGACGTCCACACAATAAGAGTTTAGGGTCGCTCATATCATTCATTTTGTAAGTGCCAAACTTGCGATAATGACCAGAACGTTGATTGTACTTACTTGCTACACGTGTCATCACAGAACGAATAGCAGATTTTAGTTTCTCTCGAGCATCATTTTTCTTCTGTGTGGCATTCATTTGTTCACCAACGAGTTCGTCATCACTTGGCATTCCAGAGAAGCGTTGACATAATTGTACAAATGCCTCAATCTTTTTAGCATCGTAGGCATAAGTTTCAAATTCTTTTTGATCTCTCTGGATATAACGAATACGCTCTTGACACTGTGCATACAGGTCTGAGTCTGGAAAATTATATTCTCTATTGATGGCTTGCTTTTTCATAGACAAGTCAGGAATTGTAATTAAAAAATAATTAAATAACGTTTAATATTTAGCTGACTACTTCCTCATAATCAGTTTGCTAAACATGAGTTTATAACCAAATTTAATAAATTTATACTTATATACAAAATTTTATTCTTTTTGTTAAGTTTTTTTTTACATTTTTAGTTATTATTTTAAGTATATTATAGTTTTAAACTACTCCTTTATACTTTTATCTTATTTTGAGAAGATATTTGGTGAACTCTTTGTTCACTAAAGTATAGCATATTGATTATGTCCACCTATTTATAAATATGAATTAATATAATATACATTGTTGTATGAACTTTACATACATATTTTTGCTGAAACTTATCATCTACAGTATGATTTTTACATCAACTGTGAGTGCGCAAGACACCCTACAACCAAGGACTGATGCCAAGATTTTCTATTTACGCTTAGAAGCAGACCGAGCTTATCAGCGAGAGGAATACCACAAGGCTATACTCTACTGGGATAGTATTATCGGATTAGATGGGGAGAAAGTAGACTATTATTACAATCGTTCTAGAGTTTATACTGCATTGCAGGATTATGGCTTGGCGCTCAAAGATTGCAATAGAATGATTGCCTTAGATTCTACAGCTTATGAGGGGTATTGGCATAGGGCAGAGGTTTATTTTGCACAAGAACAAATCAACTATTCGATTGGAGATCTAAATCGTGCCTTATTATATATTGGAGATCACAAAAAGGATAAATATGAAATCTTATTCGACAGAGGATTTTGTAAAAAATATAAGAAAGATTATGCTGGTGCAGAGAAAGACTTTAGGCGAATTCTAGAGGAGTTTGATCAGAATCATCTAAAAACCTTGAAGCATCTAGGTATTGTACTGAACTATGCTGGACGTTATGAGGAGTCTGTACGCTATTTGTCCAAAGCTATGATCTTAGCTCCCGAACAAGCACATCTCTATGTTAGTCTAGGGTTTACTTATCTAAGTATGCAGGATTATGAAACTGCACGCAATATTTTTGATCAAGGCCTAGAACTAGCTCCTCAGAAGAGTACTACACAAGCATTATGTTACAGTAATAGGAGTTATTGTTTGTTACAACTAGGATCTATCAAGGCTGCTATGAAAGATGCTAATTTTGCTATTCAACTATTACCCAATAATGCTTATGCTTATCGCAATAGAGCACATATTTATTTGCACAAGAAAAAGATAGACAAAGCGTGTGTAGATATAGATACTGCTTTGAGTTTAGGATTAAGAGAAAACTACAAGGAAGAGTTGGAGCATTTACAGTTAAAGCATTGTCAGTAAATAATAGAATTAAAACTTGTATCTTTGTTAGAAATTAGCTAAAATAGCTCGTATAGTCAAGGAAGTAGATTAAGAGAACTCTCTAATCCACTTTTATTTAAGGGAGTTGTTGGAAAAGTCACTGAAAGCTAAATGCTTATCTAGTATACTACTATGAATTTCTAAATAACTTCAAATAGCATAGTATAGAATTAAGAATAGGAATGGCAAAAAAACTAAAAGGATTAGGCAATTATTTTGGTAATATAGATACAAATATTAATGTAGATTTTGCATATAAAGTGATTGACGTACCACTAGATCAGATTGTTACGGTACCAGATCAACCACGTCAGCATTTTGATGAGAAAGCATTGGGCGAATTGGCTACTTCTATCCAAACTCTAGGGTTGATCCAACCTATAACTGTTCGTCATATCCCACCTGATGGGGCAGGAACTAAGAGCCGTTATAAAATTATTTCTGGAGAGCGTCGTTATCGAGCTTCTCAACTGATCAAGGGGAAAGATTCGATCCGAGCTTATGTCTTGCCTGTAAAAACTGATCTAGAAATGCTAGAAATGGCATTGGTTGAGAATATCCAACGTGAAGATCTGAATGCATTGGAGATTGCACATACCTATGATCGCTTAATGAATGAGTGTAAATTGGATCAAAATCAATTGGCTGATCGAATAGGTAAGGGAAGAAGTACTGTTACCAATTATCTTGGATTATTGCGTTTGCCTGAGCGTGTGCAAAGTGCATTGTCTAGCAATCAGATTTCAATGGGACATGCTAGAGCATTGAAGGGACTTGGTGAATTGGGGGTAGCTGAACAGATTGCAATTCTAGAGGAAGTAATGAATAATAAGCTTTCGGTTAGAGAGACAGAACGCTTAGTTGCAAAGATCAAGAATAGACAACCTAAACCTAGTCCAAAGAAAAATAAATCTTTGGTACATTATCAAGATGCTGAGAAGCAATTGAGAAGACAATTAGATACTAAGGTTCGGTTGACGGTAGACGAAGAAGATAAAGGAAAAATTACGATCTCTTTCGAAAATAAAGAAGACTTTAACCGAATCTGGGATTTACTAAAAAAAGATGCATAGGTATTTAGTCTTGTTTTGTTGTTCTGTGTGCTTGTGGGCTTGTTCCTCAGAACCTTTGGTGGATAGTTCTACGTATGTTCGGTACGATGCAGATCTTTTCAGTGTAGAATTACCTGATAATTGGGAAGTAATTACCGATAATAAAAATTGGTTGGATGCTAAAAGCTCAGACTATTGTCAAATAGATTCGGTGCGAAAAAATAGTTTACCCAATTTAACTTTTCATTTGGATATTCATCGCACATCCTTTACCAATTTGGAGACGTTTTCTAAGTATCACATAAATAGTGAATGGGGAGCTTGTAAGATTACTTTCCCAAATTACAGCCTATCTCAGCAAAACAATACCTTTGATATTTTACTTGGTGAAGGTAATTCAACTTTGAAAGTTATTGAAATAGATTATATACATCATGTATATAAGGAAGATCATATGAAAGAGTATATAGCTTTAGGGTATAATAATGGATATGGTGTAATCTGTAGAGTGGGAGCTTTGAGAAAAGAGGATTTTCTGCAAAGAAAAGAGATCATCCGTAAAATTCTTCAGAGTTTACTTCTCAAGTGAATATTCTTCCAGTTATTCTGTTAATTACTTAGCTCCTCCTAAATAAATTGTTGTGTTGAAAGCTAAGGCTTACTTACAGCTTTTTTTCATGCTGAGCTCTTATATGCTATCTATTCTTTGATAATTTCACCGCTAGATTTAATACAATAGTTTGTGGTTTTTAGTTTGCAACTAATTGATAATTAAAAGGGTGTGCGATAATTGATGGGGTTTTATGAAATGCTGATTATCAAACAGTAAGAACCAGTCAGTGCTCAGTGCAGCTAAAAAATTAATGAACTATCATTAAAGCTTATTCAAGTAGTTTTTTAGGCGATAAATTGCCTTTTATTCAATTTAACTGTGTTAAAGAACCTTTGCCTTGTTAAATTTAAAAAATGCTAAGTAGGTGGACATAATTAATTTTATAATAATTCACAAGGTTTTTTG
>JAKVCT010000107.1 GCA_022448995.1 Saprospiraceae bacterium | reverse complement strand
GCTATCACGAGGCTTTTTAACAAAGTGCAGCGCAAAAAGGCTGATTGAATTTACTTCGTAGAGCCCTTCGGGGTTAAATACAAATTAATTGTGGCTAGCTACTTATTATAGGCAGAGCCCCACCTTTTCCTATTTTATTTACGTTATTGTTAGTAGTAGTTCGTGACTTTCTAGATTCTTTAATCTCAAAGACTTTTTCGATGTCTTGTCAAGGAATAATTCCTATTATTTGAAAGACGAATTTTAGCCTTCTACTTGATTTTATGATTGATTTAGAATTAGTTATAGGTGTTTTGTAGACTATCTAATCTTAAAAGAAACTAAACTACGCTGAAGCAAATACTAGCCCTACCCATTTTATCCAATAAATTATTAGCCAACAAGATTCAATATTTTCTAATTGAATTTAAGTAATTTAGCTAATTACTATAGTCCGTGAAAGTTTTGCAATTAATTGATAATCAGAACAGAATAGTTTTATTGCTTTTAATATTAAATTATGTAAATCACTGATATTCAATTAGTAAACAAAAGTAAAGCTTTTTGAATTTCTATAAAAAAGTATAAAAAGTCACTGACTATTATAATTAATAACATCAGGTTGAAATCTGATTGATAAACTGATATCGTATTTATATGGAATAAACTCTACAATTTAAACACTCTTTTACAGCTAATTAATAGTATCTTTATTTATTCTTCCCCTTGATTCTACAAGGTCAATGGAGGAGAATTATTGTTGGCTGTTTTTCCATATTAATTATAAATCTTCTAGTAATGCAATATTTGACTTATTGGACCTCTTTAATATTACTAATAAGCATTCAGGCTATACAAGCACAAACGAGCTACTCGTTGAAAATAGAATGGGATGAAAAAGCTAAAAAACTTCCAACAGGAGCGGAAGGATATTATTTGAATTTTGATGGAGCAGTTTATGATGAACAAGAACCTATGCTGCCTTTATGGAATTATCAAATTCATTTAAATGAGTATGCTCTGTTAGATGTTTCCTTGGAAAATGAAATATACCAAACCATAGAGAGTACAATCAATTTTGGGAATAAAGTTGAAGCAGCTAGTCCTAGAATTACTACATCTACCTTTCTAGATAAGAAACGTCCTGTCGGAAATATCTTGCTACTGCCTCTACGAAAAAACGAAGCTACAGGACAACTAGAACGACTTGTTGAAGCTGATGTAATTGTCAAGTTGCGCCAAGCAGATCACCCCTCACAATCTATGCAGTCTAGAAACAACACAACGGTTTCAGAACTAAGTGATGGTAAAATTTATAAATTTTACATTAGTGAGACTGGTATTCACAAGTTAGATTATACATTTTTGCAAACCTTGGGAGTTGATGTAGATAATATTGATCCACGTAATATTCAGTTATTAGGAAATGGAGGAAGGACATTACCTGAGTATACAAGTACAGCTAGAGTAGATGATTTGAATGAAAATGCCATTGAGATAGTAGGGGAGGGTGATGGTAGTTTTGATGCTAACGACTATATTCTGTTCTATGGCGAAGGTACCAAAAATTGGGAGTTTATAGAAGCAAATGAACGCTACAGACACCGTGATAATCATTATACAGACAAGAGTCACTATTTTATCAAAATTGCCAATAGTACTGGTAAACGAATTACTAGTCAAGCTTCCGTAACAACGACTGCATATACGACAAACTCTTATGATATTTGTGCACATTATGAGTCGAATGAGTTTAATCTGATGGAACAGGAGTTTGGTTTGCCAGCATCGGGGCGCAATTGGTATGGTGATCCTTTTCAACTTACTAGAGATCAAACCTTCAGTCTATCTTTACCAAATAGAATCAGCACAGAAGCAACTAAGTTTTATATCAATGCAGCTGGCCGAGATTTAACTACTTCGAGTACGTTTACGGTTACAGCCAATGGAGCAAGTCTAGGGTCTAAAACGGTTACTACTGTACCTTCTAATATTTATGGAGAATTGGCACGTTCAGCAATCTTTGATGAAGAATTGGTAGTAGGCGGAACCGATATTAATGTCCAAATTCAATTTTCTAACCCTAATACAAGTGCCAAAGCTTGGTTAGATTACATTTCAGTGAATGCTAGAGCTAATCTTGCTTATACTGGAACCCAAATGGCATTTTCAGACTACAAAACCTTAGACCATTCCTCTGCCACCTTTCAGATTTCCAATGCGAATAGTGCAACTATTTGGGATGTTACAGATGCTTACAATGTAAGGTTACAAGAGAAGAACTCAGACGGGGGGAGTTTTGGTGCTAATATAAATACCTTAAAGAGATATATCGCTTTTGATGGCTCTGGTTTCTTGTCAGCAACTGCTGTTGGAGCAATTGCCAACCAAAATCTACACGGAGTTGTAGCAGCCCCAGAAGTAGTGATTGTATATCATCCTAATTTTGAGTCTGCTGCTGAACAACTTGCTGTACATCGGGCAAATCATAATAACTGGGATGTCCTAACTGTAAATATTTTTGATATTTATAATGAGTTCTCATCTGGTAACCGTGACGCAACTGCAGTACGTGATTTTGCAAAGATGTTATATGATCGTAGTTCAGGATCTGATTCTTTACGATCCTTGGTTTTATTAGGAGATGGTTCTTTTGATTATAAATCCTTGGGTAGAGATATTGGAAGCAACCCTAATTTTATTCCTGTTTATGAAACTAGTGAATCCTTGGATCCCCTGTTGAGTTTTACTTCTGACGATTATTTTGCTTTATTGGATGAAGGAGAAGGAAACATAAACGCAGACCAAGGATTAGATATTGGTGTAGGACGTCTACCTGTTCGTACAGCTACAGAAGCAGCCGGGGTAGTGAACAAGATCATTCAGTACGAAACCAATACTTCTTCCATGAAAGATTGGCGAAATCGTCTAGTGTTTATAGCTGACGATGAAGATTCCAATAGACATATTGATGACGCAGAAACAGTAGCTGGAGATGTTGAACAATGGGCATCAGATTACATACAAGAAAAAATTTATTTTGATGCTTACCCGCAAGTTACCACTTCTGGAGGTAGCCGATATCCAGATGTGAATGAAGATATTTTAGATAATTTCTTCAAGGGAGCCTTAGTCATGAGTTATTTAGGACATGGTACAGATGATGGTTGGGCACAGGAACGCGTATTTACAAATTCTGAAATCAATGCACTTGAAAATACAGATCGTCTTCCTTTATTAATTACTGCAACCTGTTCTTTTGCACCTTATGATGATCCTAACTTGAATAGCGCAGGGGAGCGCTTGATTACAAGTGCACAAGGAGGAGCTATTGCTCTGATGACTACTGTACGTGTGGTCTATGCTAATGCGAATCTTACCTTGACAAAAAATACCTTTGAGCAGTTGTTTAATCCTATAAATCCGAGTACAGGAGAGATGCCAACCTTGGGGGAAGTGTTGCGTAGAGCAAAGAATAGCAGTGGTATTTTGAGTAAATCAAACTCTCGTAAGTATAGTTTGTTGGGGGATCCTTCTATGCGTTTAGCTTATCCAACTTATAAGGTGGTGACCACTTCTATTAATGGTGATATTGCGGCTAATATGGATACCATAAGTGCTTTGCAACGTGTAACAATTCGTGGTGAAGTGCGTGATCTGTCTGGTAATTTGATCCCTAATTTTAATGGAACGTTGTATCCTACTGTTTATGACAAAAAAGACCAAATAACAACTCGTGTTAATGATCCTTCTAGCGAAGAATTGACATTTGCGTTGCGTCGTAAAGTGATTTTTAAGGGAAATGTAAGTGTAGAGGCTGGCCAATTTGAGTTCTCTTTTGTAGTCCCCAAAGATATTAACTATGAGTTTGGAAATGGTCAAATCTCTTATTATGGAGAAAACCAAGTCAGTGATGCTAATGGGGTCTATAATGGTCTTATTGTAGGTGGAACTGACCCCAATGCACCAGAAGATAATACCGGACCTGAAGTCTTGGTGTATATGAATGATGAAAAATTTGCTTTTGGTGGTTTAACTGATGCTAATCCGCTTCTGTTGGTGAAATTATACGATGAGAATGGAATCAATACTGTAGGCAACGGAATTGGACATGATCTCGCTGGAAATCTAGTTTTACCCACCAATGATAATCAAGATTATATCTTGAATGATTTTTATACTGCAGAGAAAGATGATTATACAAGAGGTACAGTAGGATATCCGCTAAAAAGCTTGCCTGATGGACGCCACACCATCCGAGTTAAGGCCTGGGATGTTTATAATAATCTAGGTGAAGGAGAAACCGAGTTTATCGTTGCTTCTAGCTCAGATTTGGCTTTACAACATGTGCTGAATTATCCTAATCCCTTTACTACTCAAACTAATTTTCAGTTTGAACATAATCTTCCTGGACAGACTCTTGATGTACAAGTTAGAATTTTTTCGGTGTCTGGTAATATTATCAAAACAATCAATGAAACGATTCAAACAGATGGATATCGAGTAACAGATATTGCCTGGGATGGCTTAGATGAGTTTGGTGATCGTATTGCACGTGGAGTTTATATTTATAAAATCACAGTTCGTGCAGATGGTCTAACCGGTGAGACAGCTCAAGAGAGTGAGTATCAGAAACTAGTGATTTTACGATAGCTACTATCCTCTAGACCTTGTAAGTTACTAAAACCTACAAGGTCTAGAGAAACGTAAAGACAGCGAAACTCTAAAGACAATCGTTTATGAAGTAGGATAAACAATTCTTATTTTGTATCTTTGTCCGGTTGCCCCGATTAATATTGTGGAATATTATTGAATGAACACTAAATAATCCTATTTTTAAAACAATTTCATTACTAAATTGATTCATTTGCTTATGGTTTAAGCTTTACTCCAATTATTAATTTACACATAGTTTGCTTAAGGACGCTGCATAATATATAGTCTACATGTAAGTATTACATAATAAACAAAAACAATCAGCACCTCAGTCTGTCTTTAAGCATAATTTTACCACAAAGTTTAGCAAAAAAATTATGAGATTATTTATTCTTAGTGTTTGCACAGTACTCATCACATTAGCTGTTTCAAATAACACCCAAGCACAATGTATTCTCGTTGATGGACAATTGGTTCAAGCCGATGGTTCTCCTTGTGCAAATACCATTATAACAGCAGTACCTTTTTTACGGATTATTCCTGATGCACGATTTGGAGCTATGGGAGATGCAGGTATCGCGGTCTCACCAGATCCTAACTCTATGCATTTTAATGCAGCTAACCTATCTTTCTCCGAAAAAGACTTAGGAATATCTGTTACATACACACCTTGGTTAAGAGCTCTAGGGCTCAATGATGTATTCATGGCATATTTATCTTCTAACCTAATGTTAGATGCAAAAAAGAATAGAACGCAAGCTTTAGGAATGAGCTTACGCTTTTTCTCTTTAGGGCAAATACAGTATACTGATGATCAAGGAAATGCCTTACAGACCGTACGTCCAAATGAATTTGAACTAGCCTTTGCTTATTCTCGTCGATTAGGTAAGGAGTTTTCTGTAGGACTTACCCCCAAATACATATTTTCTAATTTAGGTAATGGAACAGGAAGTGGTGCACAACCCATGCGTCCTGCACATGCTTTTGCAGCAGATGTAGCATTTGCTTATCGCAAACCTCTGAAGATTGGTAAGAAAAAAGATCCAAATGCTAGTTTAAATTTTGGATTAGTATTATCCAACTTAGGAACTAAGATTTCTTATACTCGTTCTTCAGATAGAGATTACATTCCAGCAAATATGGGAATAGGAACTTCATTTGAGTATAACTTTGATGAGCACAACTCTTTAACTTTTGCCTTTGATATCAATAAATTATTAGTTCCTACACCTGTGGCTAGAACAATCCAAGATGAGAATGGTAATGCGGTTGTTAATCCAGAGTATGATAATGAAAATGGCGATGGTACAGGTGATGGAGAACCAGATTACAAACAAAAATCAATACCTGCTGCTCTTTTTGGTTCTTTTGGTGATGCACCAGGTGGTACAGGCGAAGAATTCAATGAGTTGATGTATTCTATCGGTTTGGAATATTGGTACAATAAGCAATTTGCAGTTCGTATTGGTCACTATAACGAACATTCTACCAAAGGTGGACGTAAATTCTTTACTGTAGGTTTAGGAGTCAAATATAATATCTTCAATATCAATTTCTCATACTTGATTCCTTCTTTTGGAGCACAGCGCAATCCGCTAGATAATACTTTGCGTTTCTCTTTATTATTTGATTTTGATCGTTTAGGAAACGAAAGCAAACCAACTCCAAAATAATAGATAGAACACACTTCGTATATCGCTAATAAAAAAGTTTAGTATTCAATCTAGAGTACTAAACTTTTTTATTTTGAGTAGATTTCGGCTTAATTTTAGAGCAAGATTAAGTGAATGTTATAGAATTGATATACTACTAATCCATAATCAAGACTCGTATTCATGTTAGCTTTGTAGATCCTTTCAGGATTCTGATAAGTTAATTATCTAACTGTATTATTTTTTTCAGCTGTAGTGCTAGTGGAGTAGTCAGCTTTGCTGCTGTCAGCACTATTTCTTAATTTTAGACATGAAGAATGATGATATCTATAATTTTGTAACGGATTGATACTGGTTCGTTATAAAACAAAATAAGGTATTGTAACCAACTACCTCTACCTATCAAAAAACAGAAAATAGTAAATGAATAAGCTATTATTATTAGGATTTTTCATATCCTTAATCTATCCCAATCTCTACGCTCAATACTCCACCACCATCCAAGCTGAAGGAGCAGAACGTGTCCGTTTAAATTTTGATTACAATGAATTGAAAGACCAGAAATGGGGCAAAGAATCTATAGAAGTTGAATTAATCGTAAAATCTCAAGTGCCTCAAGCTGTGTTAGATGTTTTGGCCCAAAAAGGACGTTATGAAGTTGCTGCACGAAAGGTAAATGGTGATTTACTGTTGGATGTTCCTAATTTGAAAAAAACAGTAATTATAAAAGGTAAGGCACTAGAGGAGAATATCACAGTACGATTATCCCATCCTAAATTTATTTATGTAGAGGAGTTGGAAACCATTTCTTTTTCAAAAGGATTGAGCGGACGTTCTTCAGATGCAGACGATAGTGCTAAACTTAATACCTTTCAGCAGCCTATACAGTATACCATTACCTTAGCTTCTAGCTTGAAAAATCCGAAGCCTAGTGGTTTTCAGTTAAAAACAGGTGATATTGAAATTGATGGTAAAATTATAGAATTGCCTTAATCTACTTGGCTAATTTAGCAAAGAGTTTCTGCTGATTTAAAATATCACGCTTTTGAGCGGTGACTAACCCCCCTTTTAATAAACTATCTTGATAACGACTTAGGTTACCTGCTAAATCTGTTGCTAAAAGGTGTTGTACTTGTGTTGTTTGCTCATCTATTTTGGTACATAAATGTACCGATGGATAGAGCAAGGCTCTAACAAAACCTGATGGAACAGCTAGATCACTTTGGATAGAATGATAAGTAATAATAACTTCTTTATCAGAAATATATTCTCGACTGAAATAATAAATATATTCTCGATTAGCTAAGAAAAAAGGCGTTTTGTAATGCACTTTGATCAACCAAACTGATTTTTGTGGAGAATCCTCAAGTACTTCCAAAACTTCACCCTCTATAAATTCTTTATTCCATTGTCCCAAATAGGTTAAGGATTCGTCAGCCAATACACGCACTACTTGTGCTAATGGTGCCTGTATAACAGTATCTGTTCTATAAACGGTATTATGACAATAAGCCAAACGTCCTGTTTGTATGCTACCTTCTGAAAACTTTTTAGCATAAGACCATTGCTTACTTTCATTTAAAGCTTCCCTTAGATACTGAATTAAGTGATTATAGTCAATAGATTTATAATCTGAAGGAAACCTATTTTTACGCAAATTGCGCCACTCATTAGCATAAGTACTAGCATGTGGCTTTCTAAAAAAACGATCTTGCAAGCTTGGCGAGATTTTATTACCTAACTCATACACCATGAGATGTTCTACACGAACTAGCCCATTTTTGAGTTGTGTGATACGTTGACCCGAAATATATGTTTTACATCTGAAAAATCCATTTTGTACAGGAATATCTTCACGATCTACAGGTGTGTATCCTACAATTCGGGTATAATTATCTAGCTGGATGCTATGAATTCCATGCAGAAACTCTCTACTTTTGAATGGAAATGGAAAACTAAAGGATGTTCGAACTAGTTGCCCTTCAGAAGCTTGTGGAATCATCCAATCCTCTATCACCTCACCATTGACAAATTGTGCATTAATTTTAGCCATAGCTTCATTAACATCACTCAAGAAGTGATACAATTCGTCCATCTGAAGTGGGTGATAGGTAATCGTTTTAAATCCTAAAATATCGGCATTAGATGCACCTTTTTTGGAGTAGACTTGGACATCAGTTCTATCTAATTCCAATGTCCAATCCTCTGCATCTAACTCAATAGGAATTCGCTGCAAGGTAGTTTCAGCCTGCATATATTAAATGAGATTTTCGGTAAGAATGCAGTTTAAAACAGGAAAATAGATAGAATGTTCTAGATAAATGAAAAATTAAATAATTATTTAAGAAAAAAGATTAATTTAGTTCAATTTTTTCCAATAAATAACCTTATCGTCACCTTCATCCCAAAAGTCTCTAAGCACAGCCTCTTTGGTATAACCTAACTTCTCATCAAATCTGTATGTTAGTTCAAAATCACTGGTACCAGAAGTTTCTACAATTAGAATGCGATGTCCATTTTGTTTAAGCAAATTTTCTATAAAATGCATCATTTGAGAACCAATTCCTTTGCCTTGTATATCATTTTTAATCCCAATAGCATATAAATTAAAAGTACCATTAGTTAGCTTTTCAGGCGCACAATAACCAATAGCTATCGGATTTTTATTCTCCACACAAGTGAACCAAATATCTTCTGATTCAGGATTATTTAAATAATCCGAAATCATGTCCTCCAACATTTCAGAAGGGAACAATTCAATAGAGTCTAGAACTGCTTTGAGTGCTTCTACTTACTTAAATCTGCTTTTATTACTTTTCGTATATTTTTCATTAGTTATTTAAAGGCTTTAACTAAATTTAGTTAGTATACTAAGAAAACATATTGGTTGATTAACAACAATCAATTTGATAGTCTTAAGTAACAAGCAGAATTGTGATAAAGTTTCTAGAATATACTTACAGTTTACTATGGATTTCCTAATCTGTAGGTATAATCATAAGTAAAGGTATTTATAATTGGCAAGGGCGTTTTTTGGTCACTTTCTATGTATGGTTCGAAACGTATGGTTATGGATTCCTCTTTTAATAGACCATTTTTATGAAATGCAACTTCTTCTCTTATTGGAGCATAACATTCTGGAGGAAATTCTCCACCACCATGAACTGAAAGTTCAAAATCATCTCTAGAAAAAGAGTATTTTTTGATTACAGATCCCTTTTTATTAATCCATTTTTTTAGTTCACCATCACTGTAATAGAACTCTAGATTTGTTTCATTAGCTTGCTTATTGGCATACTTAGTTATTGATTTTTTTAGTTCACCATCACTGTAATAACTAAACTTACTTGTTTTGTATATAGTATCAGAATCAAAATAAAATACTATTTTTTCCTGTCCTTTTTTATTGTAATAAATTTTTCTATCCAAAACCTGATAGGCAATTGTATCATAAACATACTTTACATTTACAGGAACAGAATCTGTATTCCATTGTACTAGATATAGTGGATAATAATTATTTGGAGAACAGGAAGTACGATAAGATACAGCAGTTTTGACTTTATTCTTTTTTATTCTTTTTTATTTGTTCTGTCTGAGTATTTTGACCCATTAATAGACTTGAGTTGAATAGAATTAAGATTAGGATTTTTTTAAAATGCGGAATAAGAGTTTTCATACTATTGCTTATTGTAAAAAGTAAAGGTTATTGAAGTAACGCATCAATAATTGTATTTGTGTATGAATAGTTCGTCCCAAAAAGAAAAATACCTTAACCAAACTAGCTGATTAAGGTATTTCATATAATAGATTAAGTAAAGAGATTATACTGTCATAATTTCTTTCTCCTTAGCTTCCATAATTTTCTCAACCTTAGCAATATAATTATTGGTTAATTGCTGAACTTGCTCCTCAGAACGTTTTCCTGCATCCTCAGAATAACCATCCTTTACTGCTTTTTTGATTTCCTCCATAGCCTCACGACGAGAACTACGAATACTTACTTTAGCTTGCTCGATAACCTTACCAGACTGTTTAACCAAGTTACGTCTACGTTCTTCTGTTAGTGGTGGAATCACCAAACGAATTACTTTTCCATCGTTTTGTGGAGTTACGCCAATATTCGCTTGGAAAATACCTTGTTCGATCACTGCCAACATATGTTTTTCCCAAGGTGCAATCACCAATGTCCGGCCATCTTCAGCCTTGATATTCGCTACCTGATTCATTGGGGTAGCAGCACCATAATAATCTACTCGGATATCTGAAACCAAACTAGGAGATACTTTTCCTGAACGTATTTTATTTAATTCACGAACCAAACGCTCTACTGAGCTTTGCATGCCCTCCTCTGAGGTTTCTATGATTAAGTCAATCTCTTCTTGCATAACTAAACCTGATGTTATATAATTTATCTTAAATGAATGTTGAATCTGAATTATTGAATAATACTGTAGAACATAGCAATTTTTGTGCTAATCTATGATAACTGTAGTTCATTGATTTCTAATTTCACCAAAACCCTAAGGGACTTAGCAAAGCCAAAAAGCTATAAACTATATCGATAACTTGAAAAATCTAAATCAAGATTTTGGCATCAGTTTTTACATTACCAATGTGCCCACAGATTCACCCTGTACAATACGATGCAAATTCTTAGGCTCATTAATATCAAAAACAATGATAGGCATTTTATTTTCCTGACACATTGTAAATGCTGTCATATCCATAATGTTCAACCCTTCTCGAATTACTTCATCAAAAGAAATATTATCGTATTTAGTTGCATTTGGATCTTTTTCAGGATCAGCAGTATATACACCATCTACACGAGTACCCTTCAAGATTACATCTGCATTAATTTCATTTGCACGTAGAGCTGCTGCAGAATCTGTAGTGAAGAATGGATTTCCTGTACCTGCTACAAAGATAACAACTCTTCCCTTCTGTAGATGACGAATGGCACGTCTACGGATATAAGGCTCAGCAACTTTATCCATTGCAATAGCAGACATCAGGCGTGTATAAATACCTACTTTTTCTAAGGAGCTTTGCAGAGCCAAGCCATTGATTACTGTTGCTAGCATACCCATATAATCTCCTTGTACACGTTCTATTCCCGATCTATCTGCTTGTAGACCTCTGAATATATTTCCTCCACCAATAACCACAGCTACTTGTACACCATTATCTACTATATTCTTGATCTGCATAGCATAATGAGTTAACATCTCTGGTGTAATCCCAAATTTGCTCGTTCCCATTAGAGACTCTCCACTTAATTTAAGAAGGATACGTTTATATTTTTTATTCATGAGGACTTAGTATTAGTATTTTGAGTTTAATAAAACAACAGTATTCCTAGAATATCGCTCTAACTGATTCACAATATAAGATTTTAGTAATTACTATTGGGAATACAGGAGCATAAAAAAAGCGTTTTAGTTAGAATTAGTAACCAAAACGCTTTTATATATAAGCACTAGCTCATAAGTGTTTCAAAAATACAGGCTAAAAGATCATCCATAAGAACGATAATTTTCTGGGTATTGGACTCCATGAGCTACTGACTGGCCTTAAGATAATTCGATTATCCTAATTTTACATGTTTGAATTCAGTAACTGTCAAACCTTTTTCAACACCGTTTAAGTATTGTTTTACAGTTTTCTTGCTGTCTTTTACAAACTCTTGATTCAACAAAGTATTGTTTTTGAAGAAAGCGCTTAATTTACCTTGAGCAATACGCTCTAATAAATGCTCAGGCTTACCTTCGTTACGAGCTTGCTCCATTCCAATCTCAATCTCTCTTTTTACCATAGTGTCATCTACCTGATCCTTATCTACAGCGATAGGGTTCATTGCAGCAATCTGCATAGCAACATCTTTTCCAACACTAGCGATATCAGCAGCACCTTGATTGAAACCTACGATAACACCTGCTTTATATCCCATATGGATATAAGGAACTACCTGTGCAGCTTCAATACGCTCATAAGAAGACAATTCAATTTTCTCACCGATTACACCTGTACGATCTACGATTTTATCTCCAATAGTTGCACCATCAAACGCAACATTTAATAAATCTTCTTTAGTTGCAGGGAATTCAGTCAATGCCGCACTTGCAATATTTTTTGCAAAGTTTACAAAATCTTCATTTTTAGCAACAAAGTCAGTTTCACAGCTTACACGAACAAGAACGCCTTTGTCTCCAGCGTCAGACGTTAATGCAATAACAACACCTTCTTTAGCGTCACGATCTGCACGTTTAGCAGTCATCTTTTGACCTTTTTTACGAAGGTAATCAATTGCCGCTTGGAAATCACCCTCCGCTTCAACCAATGCCTTTTTACAATCCATCATACCAGCGCCAGTTTCGTTGCGCAATTTTTTAACGTCAGCTGCAGAAATTTTGATGCTCATCGTTATATTTGATTTTTATGAGTTTGAATAGAGTAGCAGGTCCTAAAAGAAGGAGACTACCATTTCAAGAATTACGATAAATTAAACTTAGTTAAAATGGAGTTATTGGTAGCTGCCCCATTTTCAGCTGCAAATTTACGAATAATCTCTAAGGCTACAAAATTGATATTCCTTGTAAAAGGAGATTTTATTCATAATTTTATCAAAAAAGCAAATTTCTTGGAGAAAAGTTCCCCAAAAAATAAAACTAAGCCTTTTCAAAAAGACTTAGTTTTATAAAAATATTGTCTAAGACAACTATATTCATCAGAAAACTAGGATTAGAATTCTAGTTCGATCTGAGTTTTATGCTTCTGTTTCAGTTGTTTTTTGTTGCTCCTCACGGTTTTGCTTGCGCTCTTCCAAACCTTCACGGATAGCAGCAGCCATGTAGTTAGCTACCAATGCGATAGATTTAGATGCGTCATCATTTGCAGGAACAGCAAAGTCGATGCTAGTAGGATCAGAGTTAGTATCTACCATACCGAAAGTTTTGATACCTAACTTTTTCGCTTCAGCAATTGCTAAATGCTCATGGTTGATGTCAACAACGAACAATGCACTTGGCAAACGATTCAATTGCGCAATACCACCAAATACACGGTTCAATTTAGCATGCTTACGAGTCAATACTAAACGTTCCTTTTTAGTGATGTTGTCCAAGGTACCATCATTCAACATATGCTCGATTTTCTGCATCTTGCGGATAGAACGACGGATAGTAGGGAAGTTAGTCATCATACCACCCAACCAACGATCAGTCACAAATGGCATGTTTACACTTTCTGCTGCTTCTCTCACGATACTACGAGCTTGTTTCTTGGTACCAACAAACAAGACTTTCTTACCTGATTTAGCAACTTGTTTCAATGCTTTAGCTGTACGCTCTAAGCATTCGATGGTGCGGTTTAAATCAATAACATGGATACCTTTACGTTCCATGAAGATAAAGGGACGCATTTTTGGATTCCATTTTCTTTTCATGTGCCCAAAGTGGCAACCAGCATCCAAAAGCTCTTTATATGTAGGCGTTTGCATTATTATTTATATATATAAGGTTAAAGCCAATAATTTGAAAAATAGAGAGTACGAAAGACTCTCAAAATAAATTCTAAGAAAATACGATAATAAAAATTAACGTTTGCTAAACTGGAAGCTCTTACGTGCCTTAGGTTTACCATATTTTTTACGCTCAACCTGACGAGGATCACGCGTAAGTAATTTCTTAGTTTTAAGTGCTGAACGGAACTCTTCATTCAACTGTACCAATGCACGAGAGATACCCAAGCGTACTGCCTCTGCTTGTCCTTTTACTCCACCACCTCTTACATTTACCTTGATATCATAAAGAGCTTCAACACCTAATTCTTTTAATGGCTCTACGATTTTACCTTGTATGTGATCTACTGGAAAATACTCTTGATATGTCTTTCCATTCACAGTTATATTACCGCTACCTTGTTTTAGATATACGCGAGAAACTGCTGATTTACGTCTCCCTGTAGCTTGAATTTGTTCCATAAATTCTTTTGCTTTTTATTAGATTTCTAATTTTTTAGGTTGTTGAGCTTGGTGTTTGTGTTGATCGCCAACATAAACAAAAAGCTTTCTGAACATTGCACGTCCTAGGCGCGTCTTAGGCAACATGCCCTTAACTGCACTTTCGATAACACGCTCAGGGTGTTTTGCCAAAACCATACGAGGAGTAGTAGTTTTCTGACCACCAGGGTAACCAGAGTGTCTTACGTATAATTTCTGATCTATTTTGCGGCCTGTCATATGTACTTTCTCTGAATTAAGTACAATCACATAATCACCACAATCAACATGAGGAGTATAGCTTGGTTTGTGCTTACCACGCAATACACGCGCGATTTCTGTAGCCAAGCGTCCCAATGTTTTTCCTTCTGCATCTACAACAAACCATTGGTGCTTTACTTCCTGTGGCTTTGCAGATTTTGTTTTATAACTCAATGTATCCACTTCTGTATAAACTTTTAGATACTGTAATTAGCTGTGATAAAATATTTTTTTCTTCTATTGTATTTACTATAAAAGATGAATTTTATAGGCATACTTTCGCCAAAAGCGCTTGCAAATGTACAATTAGTTTATTCAAAATAAAAGGATTTTTAGTTTTTTTTTACTTTTGTTTTTCGTAAACCATTGAAAAACAGTAAAAAAATCGCTCAGTTTTTTTTAACCCTACTTAGGTGTTAGTTAAAT
>JAKVCT010000106.1 GCA_022448995.1 Saprospiraceae bacterium | reverse complement strand
AGCATCAAAAACCCTGAAAGGCTCAACGAAGTTAAATCTTGTGAATTATTATAAAATTAATTACGTCCACCTACTTACAAGAATATCTGACCAATTACTGAGATACTATGAATTATATTTATTGTTCATATATTATGATGAGAGTTCGTTGATTTTTTAGCTGCGCTGCGCACTTTGTGCTTCTTACTTATTGATAATTAGGGTTTTATTAGATTTTATTGATTTTGCGTATCCTTTTGATTATCAATTAGTTATTAACTCTGGAAGGCTCAACGCAGTTAAAAACCTAGGAACTATTGTTACAAGGCACTTGGAAGTTAGGATAACGCTTTTTTTGATTTTGCTGTAGAGCTGCTAGAATGCAGTAAGTACTATAATTATTAGCTCTCAATCTGCTTAGATTTGTATCCAAATGCTACAAAATCCTTGGTAGGTTGCAGTTAGTTTTAGACAACTTATACAGCATAATTGGAATAAGATACTAGTTTCTTTGGAGTACTTATACAGCTATTATGAATGCTCAGATAAGTTTACCACAATGGATCATATTCCCCAAGATCATTAATGAGGTAAATTTATTAGAAACATTCTAATTATTTAGAGACAACTTATATGATAGGAATTATTGAATTCCCTATCATAACGAGCTTAGCAAAGTTACCCCCCTGAAAGGCTCGCTAAGGTTCAAATTGGCTGAAGTATAACCTGCTCTAAGTGCTTAGTTAACGAAATCTAAACAATGGTATGATTTTTATATGTATTGGAATAGTATTCTGTTCTAATTATTTTTGTTATCTGTCTAAGCTGACAAAAGGTTATTCAATTTATTATTACTATTCATGTCCTACGCTCTAAAAAACAAGTTACTCTTATGAAACTCTTACTTTTTATACTTATGTTCTGTTGTGGAGGAGTTGGAACTCAACTTATGGCACAAGACAATTATACCGTGATTTCACCTGCAGGATGTGCAGATGCAGATGATTGCTTAGATGCCTTATTTCCTGGTTGTGGAGAAGATTTTGATTGCTCTTATATGAAGATGTCACAATTTATATTCAGTAACCTAAAACACCCACAATCGGCAAAGGATGCTGGTGTAGAAGGTGAGGTGAAAGTTAAATTTACTGTAAATACCGAAGGTAAAATAGCTGATCCTGCTATTACTGCAGGGTTAGGACACGGTTGTGACGAAGAAGTTTTACGTGTCATTAATCTAATGCCTGATGGCTGGTTAGTTGGTGAATCGGCAGGGAGTAAGGTAGATATGGTTATCGAACTTAGCATCAAGTTTATTCCATGATAAGTCGTTAACCTCCCTAAAGTAAAGTTACTAACTTTGCACAAACAAAAAACGAAGCCTAATTTAGAAAATTGGGCTTCGTTTTTTTCGTCTACAACCAAATAACTTTATGTTATAAAGTATTTAGTTCAATACTTAATTGAATAATCCAAGAAAATTATTCAGTATGTTCTAAATGATTAATAGTCAAATTGTTCACGTCCTGCAAAGTGGAAGTCTCCTTCAATTTTTGCATTCTCATCAGAATCAGAACCATGTACTGCATTTTCTCCAATACTAGTCGCATATTTTGCGCGGATAGTACCTTCTGCAGCTTCTGCAGGGTTAGTAGCTCCAATTAAAGTACGGAAATCAGCTACAGCATTATCTTTTTCTAAGATTGCTGCTACGATAGGACCAGAAGTCATGAACTCTACTAACTCTCCGAAGAAAGGACGTTCTTTGTGTACTGCATAAAAGCGCTCTGCATCATTCTGAGTCAATTGAGTCAACTTCATTGCTACAATTCTAAAACCAGCCTCAGTGATTTGGTTAGTAATAGCTCCAATATGCCCATTACGTACAGCATCAGGCTTAATCATTGTCAAGGTTTTGTTACCTGCCATTGTTTTGCGTATAATCTAGTTTGAAGAAAAATTAAAAATCGCGGCAAATCTAACCAAAGCAAAGGAAATCACCAAGTCTTTGTCCTATGTTATTCAAACAAATTTCTAAAATCCTAAGAAAAACTTTCAAAATAGCTTTCATCGTAATTAATCTTAGGAATTTCCTTAAAATTATTGATGATAGCTACTAATTCCAAAAGCTCAGAATGTTCTTCATTCTGAACTGTTACCGTATGCAGTTTGCCATTTAGATTCCAAGTAAAGGTAAAACTTGGAGCTTCTGTATGTTTAGTAGAGACTGAAGTAGGTGAGGATCTGAGGGGAGATTTTCCTAATTTGTTGAGCGAATCTAAGATCATTAAGGCTTCTTGAGAATGGATACTAAATTGGTGGTTTCTTTGTTTATCTCCTTGTTGGAAGGTACTATCCATAAAAGAAACTTGATCCTGAGTAATCCAATATTCCTTGCATGCTATTTTACCTTTTTCACATACATATAATTCAAATGTATAAGGAGAAGAAACATCAGGTATAGTAAGCTGTTTTTCTTTTTGCGGACTGAAAAATAAAAAAGTGTATAAATAAGCTAGACTAGAACAGAGTACAATAAAACTAAGTATTTTTTTCATGGCTATAAGAAAGGTTAGTGAGTTTGTCTATTTGTGAGGAACAGCTGATATTAATGTTGTATCAAACAATCCACACGAGTTATTAATGCTAAATGAAGTCGTTTCCCAAGGGACACTACAAAGTATGACTAATAAATGTAGGGTCAATAAATAATGATGACCTGCTATTTAAGTAGTTAACGAACAAACTATATGTACTTTAATGTTCAAAACATTAAAAACTTGGTAAGTTATTTTTACTATGATAGGTTTAGAAAATAAAAAAAAAGAATATTTATTTAATTTTTGCAATAGATTAACAGTTGTGAAATTTTATTTATAGCTTACATTTGTCTGCTTTTATAACTTATTCTCTAAGGAACCTGGTTCTTAGAGATGAGCTTTCATGAGGGATTGAATTATAAAGTTAGCTTATGCAAGTGGTCAGGAGTTGGAATAAATTTAGATAAAGAATGAATTCTATTAATACTGAACTTCCTTACATTATTTCACAGTCAATTAATTAGATGATTTTAAATCACTTCATTATATTTGCTTCTGGAAAATTCACTTCAATAATTCTGAGGATAGTGTAGATAGACATAAGTAGAAAAGTCTAATCACTTCAACTTACGAAGATTTTGTTCTACCAATAAAGATTATTTAAGTATTTTTTGTGTGGGAAGAAATTAGTATGTTCTTAACGTAAGAAGGCAAAGGTTCTGCCTAACAGCCCTTGAAAAGGTTAGGAGGCAAAACTGACCGTGGCAAGCTTTGTCTGTGAAGGGGTAGCTTTGTTAAGCACTTCGTGGTTTTGCACACAAAACTATTCGTAATTATCTCTATTATTAATATTGAATTTAGTTTCTTAGAATTATTACTACCTTAAATTAGGAAAAATATGAATATAGCTATTATAGGAACAGGATATGTTGGTTTAGTATCAGGAACTTGTTTTGCTGAAACAGGAAATGAGGTTGTTTGTGTAGATATTGATGAAAAGAAAGTTGAACAGATGAAAAATGGACATGTTCCTATTTTCGAGCCAGGTTTAGAGCTCTTATTTGAGCGTAACGCTAAACAAGGAAGACTTACTTTTACAACAGATTTAAAAACAGCAGTTCAACAATCGGATATTGTATTTTTGGCCTTGCCAACACCTCCAGGTGAAGATGGATCGGCAGATTTATCCTATGTGTTGGGAGTAGCAGATCAACTGGGAGATATCATAGAGAAATATACTATTGTAGTAGATAAAAGTACTGTCCCTGTTGGAACTGCGGAGAAAGTACATGCAATTTTGTCTAAAAAATTAGATACAGATTTATTTGATGTAGTTTCTAATCCAGAGTTTTTGCGTGAGGGTGTAGCTGTAGACGATTTTATGAAGCCTGACCGTGTAGTTGTAGGTGTAGAATCTGAGCGTGCTCAAGCAAAAATGATGATGTTATACGAACCCTTTGTAAGACAAGGGAACCCTATCATTTGTATGGATATTCGTTCTGCAGAGATGACCAAATATGCTGCTAATTCTTATTTGGCTGCTCGTATTTCATTCATGAATGAAATTGCTAATTTATGTGATCAACTAGGTGCAGATGTAGATCAAGTACGTAGAGGAATTGGTTCGGACACCCGTATTGGTAAGCGATTCTTATTCCCTGGTGCAGGATATGGAGGGAGTTGTTTCCCAAAGGATGTGAAAGCTTTGGTGAGAACAGCAGAAGACAGCCAATATGATTTCAAAATTTTGAAATCTGTCATGGAGGTCAATAAAAAACAAAAACGCAAGGTTTCTGATATGCTTAAGCGTTTCTATGGTGATAGCATAAAAAATAAGGTAATAGCTGTCTGGGGATTGGCTTTCAAGCCTAATACTGACGATATTCGAGAAGCTCCAGCATTAGAAACTATTGATGCTCTTTTAGAATTAGGAGCAACTATTCAAGCTTATGATCCTGAGGCAATGGATAATGTGAAGGCAATATACAATGATCGAATCATGTTTGGAGAAAATGAGTATGATGTGATCAAGGGAGCGGATTGCTTAGCTATTATGACCGAATGGAACGTCTTTAGAACACCAGATTTTGGGTTGTTGAAAAATACATTGAAAGATAAAGCTATTTTTGATGGGCGTAATCTATATGCAGTTGATCGTTTAGAGGAATTCGGTTTTTATTACGAAAGTATTGGACGTAAGACAGTAGGAAAGAATCGTCAATCTAAATCAGTAGAGTAGATTTTATCCAAGGGGGGGCAAATAGAATTAAGCAAGTAGTTTAAGAAGTAGATTGAATCTATCATCTTTTTGCTAGTTCGTTGATTTTTTAATTTTTAGTCAGCCCTAAGGACTCAACACAGTTAAAAATTGAAAAATATTTTTTAGCTGCGCTGAGCACTTTGTGGTTCTTACTACTTGATAATCAGGTTTTCTGAAATTTAACTGATTTTACATAGTTCTGGTTATTAGTTAGTTCTGAAAAAATACGTGAACTACTGCTCTTTTACAAGAGCAGAATTTATCATCAATTTTAAATTATCTATTCGTAGATGAAGTATAAGTAAGTAGCTAGCTATAATTATTTTGTATTTAACCCTGAAAGGCTTTGTAAAGCTAATCCTCCGTCAAGACAATATTTATTATTTTAATAACTTATGTTACAGACTACTTAGGGGTAATTAATTATTCATTACTCCAAAATCATTTACAATAGAAATAAACCAAATATACTAATGAAGCGTGTACTTATAACTGGAGCAGCTGGCTTTCTAGGCTCGCATTTATGTGATCGATTTATCAAAGAAGGGTACGAAGTGATTGGTATGGACAACTTGATCACAGGAAACATGGATAATATAGCTCACCTTTTTCCTTTAGAAGAGTTCAAATTCTACCATCATGATGTCAGTAAATTTGTGCATGTGCCTGGTGACTTGGATTACATCTTACATTTTGCTTCGCCTGCAAGTCCTATAGATTATCTGAAAATGCCTATTCAGACATTGAAGGTAGGTTCTCTAGGTACACATAATTTGCTGGGATTAGCCAAAGCAAAAAAAGCACGAATCTTAGTAGCATCTACTTCTGAAGTTTATGGAGATCCATTGGTTCATCCACAAAACGAAGACTACTGGGGAAATGTAAATCCTATTGGACCTCGAGGGGTTTATGATGAGGCAAAACGCTTCCAGGAAGCCATTACTATGGCATATCATACCTATCACAAGTTAGAAACACGTATTGTGCGTATTTTTAATACATATGGTCCACGTATGCGTGTAGATGATGGTAGAGCATTGCCGGCATTCTTCTCGCAAGCTTTGAGAGGAGAGCCTCTAACTGTTTTTGGGGATGGTTCACAGACTCGTTCTTTCTGTTATGTAGATGACTTAGTTGACGGAATTTATCGCTTATTATTGAGCGATTGTAACGAGCCTGTTAATATTGGAAATCCTGATGAGATTACTATTGGACAATTTGCAGAAGAGGTGATTGAGTTGATCGGACGAGGACAAGTTATCTATAAAGACTTGCCCAAGGATGATCCTAAAAAACGCCAACCGGACATTCGAAAAGCCAAGCGAGTATTAGATTGGGAACCAACTTTTAGCCGCCAAGAAGGTATGAAAAAGACCTTGACTTATTTTAGACAAGCACTCAATATTTTTGATTAGATTAGATCTTGAGTTAAGTCAATGAATCGTTACTAAAACAGCGTTTACTATTCTAAGGTCAGAATAACAACATTCAATATTATAAATTTTATGAAAAAGACATTATTAGTTACAGGAGGAGCGGGTTTTATTGGGTCGCATGTCGTTCGTTTGTTTGTACAGAAATATCCAAATTATCATATTGTCAACTTAGATAAATTGACCTATGCGGGTAATTTGGAGAACCTAAGAGATATTGAACAATCTACTAATTATACTTTTGTTAAGGGAGATATTATCGATGATCAACTACTAGCTAGTATATTTGAGCAATATAAATTTGATGGTGTAATTCATTTAGCTGCAGAATCACATGTAGATCGGTCGATTACAAATCCTTTAGCGTTTATTGAAACGAATATATTAGGTACTGCTAAGTTATTGCATGCTGCACGTAAAGCTTGGGGACAGGATCTAGAAGGGAAACTGTTCTATCACATCTCTACAGACGAAGTTTATGGAACCTTAGGTGAAACAGGCTTATTTGAAGAAACTACAGCATATGATCCACGTTCGCCTTATTCAGCTTCCAAAGCAAGTTCTGATCACTTAGTACGTGCATATTATCACACCTATCATTTTCCTGTTGTTATTTCTAATTGTTCTAACAACTATGGTGCTAATCAATTTCCTGAAAAGTTAATTCCATTGTGTATTCACAATATTAAGAACAATAAAGAGTTACCTATTTATGGAGATGGTAAATATACTAGAGATTGGTTGTGGGTGAATGATCACGCTAGTGCCATTGACTGTGTCTTTCATAAAGGTGTTACAGGTGAAACCTACAATATTGGAGGTCATAATGAATGGAAAAATATAGATTTAGTTCGACTATTATGTGATATTATGGACGAAAAATTGGGGCAGACAAAAGGTAGTGCACAAGAGCTTATTCGTTTTATTAAGGATCGCCCTGGTCATGATCGAAGATATGCAATAGATGCTAGTAAAATAGCCAAAGAGTTGGGCTGGAAACCTTCTATTCAGTTTGAAGAAGGTCTAGCCAATACCATAGATTGGTATTTAGAAAATGAAGAATGGTTAGCTAGTGTAACCTCTGGTGATTATCAAAAATATTATCAAAAACAATATAAATAAGCAGGTAAGTACTTAGCTAGCCACAATTATTTTCTATTTAACCTTGAAAGGCTCAATGAAGTTGATTTATAAGACCGATTGGGTTTAGTTTTTTCTTTATCAAGAAGTTATGAGCTGTTATGCTGAAAGAAGCATTAGAGGTAGTACACAGAGTAATATACGCTGATCAACTTTCGTACATATCTATACAGAATGAAAGACCATTCTCTTATATAAAAACGTCTTAATTATTTTATCATTTTGTTAAAGAATAGATGCAGCATCCTACATGCTCCAAATTCTATTCTAATTCTAGAAATAATCAACTTTTTTGAGTTATGAAATATCTCAGTAGTGTATTCACAGGTATTATCTGTTTACTTATTCATAGTACCACACTTTTGGCGCAAAACCCTCCCAATCCTAACCTGGGTGGGAATGGACTCAAGCCTGTAGTTGATCCCTCTAGAATTGTCTTACCTCCAGGAGTCAATCCTTCTAGTGATCCTATTGGAGAAAGTATAGATGATTTTAAAAATGATACTGGAGATAGTGATGAAAATGGAGATAACGCAGAGCAAGATGATAAAGAAATTATTGCACTGAAACGTGAATCTGTACTACCTGACGCTAAAATTTGGGGACAACAGTTCTTTCGAGATCAGAGTGTAAGTATCTTCCAATATTCTAGGGATGTTAAGGCTTTAGAAACCTATGAAATTAATGAAGGGGATGAATTATTAGTCTCTGTTTGGGGACGTGCACACATGAGTACTAGTGTTACTGTAGAGCAAGATGGATACATAGATATGTCTGGAGAATATCTAAAAATACCAAGGCTGTATGTAAAAGGAATGACTTTTGGCGATGCTAAAAAAGCTATTGTCAACCGTCTGAGGTATCACATGGATATTGAAGGTTCTAGATGGGATATTTCACTTAATTTTAAGCGGAATATTACTGTTAATATTGTTAATGAAGTCTTCTCTCCGGGAAGTTACACTATGCCGGCTGTTAATACTGCTTTTAATGCGTTAGTGGCTTCAGGAGGTCCCAATCAGAATGGTAGTGTGCGTAAAATACAGGTACGGAGTGGTTCCAAGCCTACCAGAGTATTAGATGTTTATGAGTTTTTAACCAATCCTGAGGCCAGTGCTATTAATGATTTCTTCTTAGAAAACAACGACTTTATTTATGTACCAAGAGCAGGGCGAGTTATTGAGATACAAGGATCTATCAATCGTCCATTCTTTTATGAATTGATTGAGGGGGAGGAACTCAAAAAGCTACTCTTCTATGCAGGTGGTTTACGTGCAGATGCTTACAAAACTAATATTCAAGTTATTAGATATGAAGATGATGAAGAACGTTTAATTGATTTGAACTTAGGTAAGTTACTGGATAGCTCCAAAGACTTTGACTTGAAGGATGGAGATAAGGTAATTGTATCACCAATCCAACAGGCTTATTCTAATTATGTTGCTGTAAAAGGGGCTGTAAAGCTACCAGGACAATACCAAATTTCAGAAGATACCAAGATTCTAGAAGTATTAGAAAAATCTGGAATTATCTATTCGGCTGCAATGGATAAAGTCTATGTCAAACGATTAAGAGAAGATTTGAGTATCAAATATATAGACGTAAGTGTCTATTCCATTTTGGAGGATCCTAATCATGAGGATAATATTTTGGTGAGACCATTAGATGAAATTGAAGTTAAGTCCAAAAATGAATTTATTGATAAATATGATATTGTGATTGCAGGGGCCATTCGCAAACCAGGTGGATATCAGTATAGTAAGGATTTAACACTTGGAGATATCATATACATGGCTAATGGGATTCGACAAGAGGCAATTGGAAGTCATATAGAGATAGCGCGCTTAGTTCGAGATGGTGCAACTTCTCGTGTAGACACAATACGTTTTCTAATTAATGAAAATGCAGAAGTAGAAGGAGGAGCAAATTATACCATGGAGGCATATGATCAGATTTATGTGCATCAATCCAAGGAATTCGAATTACCTAAGAATGTAGTTATAGAAGGGGAGGTTCGTTTTCCTGGTATTTATGTTATCACTGATAAGGACGAGCGGGTGGCTGACTTGATTGAGCGTGCTGGTGGTCTCAGTACTATTGCCTTTTTAGAGGGAGCTACTTTGCAGCGTAAGGAAGATGGTTATGTGTTGTTAGATCTTAGAGAAATGATGGACAAGGATAATGAGGATGCATTAACCTCTCCTTTTAATTATATTCTGAAAGGTGGAGATGTAATTTCGATCCCTAAGGTTAAAGATTTGGTCTCTATTGCAGGTCGAGTAAATCATCCATATATTAAGGACAACGAAGAAACACGCGCTAAGTCTTTAGAGATAGATTTAGTTATGGAAGAGGATTCTACCAATCGTGAGGTATTACGCTTAAAAGAAGAGATCCGACAAAAGAAGAACCCTATCAAGGTCAATGTTCCTTTTCATGAAGGTAAGAATGCACGTTTTTATATCAAGGAATATGGTGCAGGAATTGATCGGATTCGCGGTGGACGTAAGCGTTTAGTTTATGTGCGTTATTCTAATGGGCTTGTAAAAAAATCTAGAGGCTTTTTATTCTTTAGAAAATATCCAATTGTAGAAAAAGGAGCAATGGTTTATGTGGAACCTAAACCGCAGAAACCTCCTAAACCTCAAAAGGTTCGTCGTCCAGTAGATGTAGGGGCAGTGATCACCAATACCTTTGCTGTTTTAACCAGTGGTCTTACACTTTATTTATTGTTGGATAGAGCTTTAGGTACGACACCATAGGTTTAGAATCATAAAGTTGCTCGAGAATAGATGGTTATACTTTAGGCGCTGAAGGAAGGATAGGTGAGATGGCATAGGGAGCGAACCCCATGTTATGCGCTAAGTAAAGTTCTTGGTTAATCATATGAAATTCAAAAAGATTTCTAATATAGTGAAGGTCTTATTTTACCGATCAAGGTAGAGATCCTGAAGGGCTTAGTACTGATAATGAATGACCATGAGGCTATCTAAGGCAGATATAGGGAATGATAACTAGTCTTTGTATGATAGGAATTCTTGAATTTCGTATTGTACCAGCCTTTGGGCAGATTTTATTCCTTCATAAAATAAATGTCTAAAAAATTATATTACAGCGTATTTTTGCTAATTAAGGAAATATAAAGAATGGATAATAACTTCCAGACACCACCTCCTAATCAACCTGTAGAAGAAAGCGAGGGAACCAATTTATTTGAGATTTTAGGAACTGTTAAAATCTATGCTTTTGAGTTACTCAAGTTCTCATGGCTTATCATTGGTTTAGCAATTTTGGGAGGCTGGTACATGCGCAAACGCAAGATGGCTACACCTGTAACTTACACGGCTACCTTGAGCTTTATGTTAAATGAATCGGACCAATCTGTAAAGAGTACCATTATTGGAAACTTAGGATTGGTTGGGATGAGTAATCCAGATGCCGGAAATGATTTGAATTTGAATAAGATTTCAGAATTGATGGTCACGCGCAAACTCATTGGCTTAGCTTTGTTCTCTAGACAAAAGTTTCAAGGTAGAGCACCTATCGAGCTAGAGGACTACATGATTAATCACTATTTGAGAGAATTTAAATACCTAGGAGATACTTCTTCTTCTAATTTCTACTTCAAACACGACAGTATTCCTTTATTTTCACGGAAAGAAAATTCTCACTTTATGGGGATTCATCAGCAGATTGTACGTTGGCACTTAAAGAAATATTCTTCGAATGCTGGAATTATGACGATGAATTATATCTGTGAATCTGAAGAGTTTTCTAAAGCCTTTTTAGAAACACTTTTTCAAGAATTGAATAATTATTATTTTGAAACAGAAACTAGAAATCAGCAGATAGTAGTCAAAGCAGCTGAAGAACGAAAGGATTCATTAAAAAAAGAGGTTATAAAGGCTCAAGGTCGTTACTCTCGTTTAATTGATTCACGTAGCTACAATACAAGTTACAATATTACTGTTGAAAGAGAACTGAAAGCTACAGAACTAGGAAATGTTACTGCTTCTTATATGGCTGCTATACAAAGTGCAGAGGTTGCCAAGACTGCTCTTGCACAGAAAGCTCCAGTAATGGAGTTGATTGATCGTCCCTTATATCCATTACCCAAAACTGTCCCTAATCCATTTTTTCATATGGTTATTGGTATATTAGGAGGATTATTCTTTGGGATTGTCTTGGTGATAGGGCGTAAGTTGGTTGCAAGATATTTAAAAGAAGAACGAGCTAAGCTAAAGCAAAAACAAGCTGCTAAAGCTGAAATAAAACCGGAAATAGCTGGTACTGACTAGCTTTTTATTACAACCCAAAAAGATAATTTTATTGGTTATGTCAACTCTAGAATTACACCCTAAGCTCATTTATAATGGAACATTTCGGATCAGAACTTGTGAGATTGATCGAAAGAAGCGCGCGACTGTGAGTGCTTTGATCCAGCTGATGCAAGAAGCGGCTATGCAGAATGTAATTGAATTAGGATTATCTGTTTGGGATATGGAGAAACAAGGGATTTCTTGGGTAGTAATGCGTATGGATATTGATTTTGAACGCCTGCCAATGTTGGGAGAAAATATTCATATCAAAACACATGGTGCTGGATTTGATCGCTTGTTTACCTATAGAGATTATCGCGTTTGGGACGAAAATAAGCAGGTCTTAGCACAGGCTTCTTCTTCTTGGTTATTGATGGATACGGCTAAAAGGCGAATGGTACGTATTCCAAAAGAAATTCTTGCCTACAAAACTCCTCTTCCTGAGGAATGTCTAGAGCGTCCCGTTCGTAAAATTGGTAAGTTTAGTCAAACTGATCGTTCTATGAACTTTAGAGTGGACTGGCATCATTTAGATTTTAACGAACACTTGAGTAATATTTTTTACATTCAATGGATATTAGAAGTATTAGGAGAGGATATTCTAGATAACAAGGATCTCAGTCGATTAGAAATCTTATATAAAAATGAATGTTATCTGCATGACGAAGTTGTCGCTGAGTTGGAAGAGCTAGGAGAGGGGAAGTATATGCATCGACTTATTCGCAAAAATGATCAATTGGAGTTATTATTGGCAAAAACTACTTGGATTTAGAGCCATAAAGTGTTTTTGTTTAATAAAAAAACCATAAAATTTGGTTTTTCCTAAACAAAATTAAAGGTTGTCCTGTTCAATAAAACGTTGTATCACAACGCATTTTTTTACAGAAAACAGGATACTATGTCAACTAAGTGGTTAAAAGGAAGCATGCTTATTCTGAGCCTGATAATGGGCTTGGTTTGGACTACTGCTGCCCAAAAAGGGATTATTAAGGGAACCGTTCTAGATGGAAAAAATAATGAACCAATTCCGTTTGCCGATGTCGTTGTAGAAAACTCAACTATAGGTACTTCTACGGATCTAGATGGAACTTACGAATTATCAGGATTAGAGCCTGGTTTATACAATGTTGTTGTTAGCTTTTTAGGCTATAAAACAGTAACTGAGTTTGAAGTACAAGTATCTAATTCCAAGCCTGCTATTCGAGATTTTACATTACTAGAGGATGCTGAGATGGTTGAAGAAGTGATCGTAAAAAGCTCACCTTTTACCAAGACAGAAGAAAGTCCTGTCTCCTTACAAACTATTGGTACAGCAGAAATTCAGCGTAATCCAGGAGGAAATCGTGATATATCTCGGGTAATTCGAATCCTACCTGGTGTAACTACTACAGCTAATTTTCGAAATGATTTATTGATTAGAGGGGGAGCACCCAATGAAAACCGCTTCTATTTAGACGATGTAGAGGTTCCTAATATCAATCATTTTGCTACACAAGGAGCTTCAGGAGGTCCCAATGGCTTAATTAACGTTGATTTTATTCGCGAGGTAGATTTTTATAGTGGAGCCTTTCCGGCCAATCGTGGAAATACCTTGAGTTCTGTATTTCAATTCAAACAAAAAAATGGTCGAGACGATCGCATTGGTTTTACAGGTACTTTAGGAACCAGTGACTTAGCACTAACTATGGAAGGACCATTAGACAAGAAAAAACGAACCACTTTCTTACTCTCTGCACGTCAATCGTATCTACAATTTTTATTTCAGTTGATTGAATTACCCTTCCTGCCTACCTACAATGATTTTCAGTTTAAGGTTAGAACACGTATTGGGGATAAAAATGAGTTTTATGTTTTGGGATTAGGTGCAATAGACCGTTTCAAGCTAAACTTGGATGCTAATGAAACTCCAGAACAACGTTATTTATTAGATAACTTACCCGTAAATAATCAATGGAATTATACTTTAGGTGCCGTCTATAAGCGTTTTACAGACAATGGATACTGGACATTTGTATTGAGCCGAAACATGCTTAACAATGATATCTTTAAGTATGTAGATAATGACGAAACCCAGGAAAAATTTATAGATTATACTTCACAAGAGTCTGAAAATAAGTTTAGAGTAGAGAATACTAGCCGATTCAAGGGGTTCAAATTAGTTTATGGTTTGGGTTATCAGTTTGTACGTTATACCAATAGCTCCAAGGATTATCAATTTGTTAATGGTGTACTAACTCCTTTCAATTATGAGTCTAAGTTTAATTTTCACCGTTACAGTGCTTTTGGTCAGTTGAGCAAAAAATTCTTGAAGGATCGTATCGTAGTTTCTGCAGGTGTACGTATGGATGGAAATAGTTATTCTAGTGAAATGGCAAATCCTTTAGAACAAGTCTCTCCACGTTTATCTTTATCCTTTGCTCTAACTGAGCGCTTAACTTTCAATGTCAATAGCGGGATGTATTATCAGCTGCCTGCTTATACTTCTATGGGCTATCAAGAGAATGGAGTATTTATCAACAAAGATCGTTTGAAATATATTCGAAATATTCATGTTATTGCAGGAATGGAATACATGACTAAGACGAATACTAAGTTCAGTTTGGAAGGATACTATAAACTGTATAACAATTATCCGTTTTTACTCAACGAGCAGATTGCTTTAGCCAATCAAGGAGGGGACTTTGGTGTGATTGGTAATGCGCCTGTAAGTTCTATTTCTGAGGGACGTACTTATGGAATGGAGTTGCTTATTCAACAACGTCTATACAAAGGATTCTACGGTATTTTAGCTTACACCTTAGGTTGGTCTGAATTCAAGGATGCAGATGGAGTATATGTACCTACTTCTTGGGACAGTCGTCATATTGTTAACTTGGCTTTGGGTAAAAGCTTCAATGCAATGAATACTGAAAAACGCCAGCAACAAAATGCAAAACGCCTTGCAAAAGGGAAAGAAGAGCTTACTCGAAAAATGATTCCTCAAACTTTGGAATTAGGATTAAATGTTCGCTTCCAAACGGGTTTACCTTATACACCATTTGATTATGAAGCTTCCGCTTTGGTATCCAACTGGAATGTCCGTGGACAAGCAATTCCTAATTTTGATTTATTGAATACCGCTCGTGCAAATCTAGCTTATGGAATTGATTTTAGAATTGATTATAAGTGGTTCTTTGACAAATGGTCGTTCAACCTATACTTAGATTTACAGAATATACCAGGCGCTGTATCTGGTGTTCCTCAGCTTATTCTAGAGCAAGGAGATAGTGGAAATGAAACGCCTACTATCATCAATCAAGGACAGCCTAATGCTTCTTATTTATTGAGAGAAATTGTACCAGGAGCTAGTACAATTACACCAACCTTAGGGATTATTGTGCAATACTAAGTTGATTTTGTTCTAAATAAGTAAGTAGGTGGACATAATTAGTTATAGAATAATTTAATCAGCCTTTTTGTAAATAGGTTTGCTTCGCAGAGCACTTC
>JAKVCT010000105.1 GCA_022448995.1 Saprospiraceae bacterium | reverse complement strand
GGGAACACTTTATCATCTTATGTTATTATACTAATGCTTTATTTAGCCTAAGAGATTACGAAACTCACCTTATTCTATCACAAAAGGTATTAGAACGGTCTATCTATTATAATATCACAGAAGTGGATAGTGTAGATGTGTATATATTTACTTTACATCAGAAGGCCGTATCTCATTTCCAGACTAACGATATAGCAACAGCAAAAAAAATTCTTGAACAACTTATTCGAATAGATGGACCTCATAATGTTTATTTGAATTTGCTCAAACGCTGTCTACTAGCAGAACGACCTCTTTGGTTGCGTAAGACCATGGGGCTCAGCCTATGTTTGTTTATTGTAACGGCTGTGTATACTTTGTTCCAAAATTTTCTGATCGAACCTTTTTATCCACAACATGCATTTCTAGGCTTGGTAATTCAGCTAAGTGTTCTAGGAACAGGAGTTATGACTGTAGTAACAGTTATTTTGGGGCATTATTATAAGGTCAATCGTTATATCCAAAGGATTGCAGAATCTACATGTCATAAGTAGAGTTTGGTTGTAATTTTGAATCATAGACTAATCTAAGTAATCTGTAAGATAAATAGCTGAATGTTTTTACAGAACATTTTTGAACAGTATTAAGGCAAACCATAGCGGCTTGTAGCTGCAAAGCGGTCAGAGGGAAAGCCGATCAGTGGCATGCTTTGCTGCCACCCTAGCTACAAAGGCTAGAATCTAAAGCACTAAGACCAATAAATTAAACCAAGTGATGAAATCTACTGAAGAATTAAAACGCGTTCTTGATTTACTTAAAAAAGAGAAAGAAGAAGAAATAAAACAATATGAAAAATTAATCAAGCAGACACCACTCAAAGAAAGAGTAAAAAAAGGTGTTTGTTGGAATCCAGTCAAAGTAGAAAGTTGGGGCTGGGGTCTGGGAGAACATCCTTATCTGATTGTACATAGAACAAAAGGGGTCAATCAGGCGCATAAATTTAGAGCAGGACAAGTAGTTCATTTTTTTAATGAAAAGTTGAATAAAGAGGTACGTCCAGAGTATGGTATCATCAATTATATCAAAAAAGATAAAGCGAAAATTATTCTGTATGGAACAGAATTACCCAATTGGTTAATCCATAACACAATAGGAATGCAGTTGAGTTTTGATGAGCGCAGTTATCAAGAGATGGAACGAGCTATGGAAAAGGTGATTGCAGCTAAAGGGGATCGCTTGGCAGAGTTGAGAGAAGTTTTATTAGCCAAAAAAACAGCATCTTTTCACCAGCATTCTTATAATTTTGATATTCCAAAATTGAATAAATCTCAATGTGCCGCTGTCCATCAAATTTTGGACGCAGAAGATGTGGCGGTCATTCATGGGCCTCCAGGTACAGGAAAAACTACAACTTTGGTAGAGGCTTTGCGCCAATTGTGTAAGCGAGAAAGTCCAGTTTTGGTTTGTGCACCTTCCAATGCAGCTACCGATTTGTTGACAGAGAAACTGGCTGAGGTACGTTTGAATGTAGTACGTATAGGAAATGTATCTCGTGTAGATGAATCCTTGCTACAACATACTATTGAAGGGATTTTGAACGAGCATCCTGGTATGCAGGAAGTAAAGAAAATGAAGATAGAATCTGCTCAAATTCGCAGAAAAGCAGAAAAGTTTAAACGCAATTTTGGGCACAAAGAACGCGAAGAGCGCCGAGCAGCTTATCAAGAAGCTAGAGCCTTGATTCAACATGCCAAAATGCTGGAAGATTATATCATAGACAAGGTACTGAAAGAGGCTGATGTAATTACCTGTACCTTAGTTGGTGCGCAAAATCCATATATTGCTAAGAAAACCTTCAAAACGGTTGTGATTGATGAGGCTGCACAAGCTCTAGAACCAGCTACATGGATTCCAATCACCAAAGCGGAGCGCGTGATCTTTGCGGGAGATCCTTTTCAGTTACCTCCAACTGTAAAGAGTGTGGCTGCCAACAAAGGTGGTTTGGCAGTTACCTTACTAGAGAAATGTGTAGAACGTTTGGAGCATGTACAGCTATTGGATACACAGTATCGAATGAATTCTGTGATCATGGAGTTTTCCAATCAGCAGTTTTATAATGGGGCTCTGAAAGCAGCAGAGTTTGTAGCAGATTGGAAGTTACCAATAGACGAAATCGGAGAAAGACCTGTTGAATTTATTGATACTGCAGGCTGTGGTTTTGATGAAGAGCAGCACAAGGAATCACTGAGTTATCGCAATCCAGAGGAGTATTATGTTCTAAGACAACATTTGGATCATTTGCTCACCTTTGCAGATGGTCAGCCAATTTCTATCGGGATTATCTCACCGTATAAGGAACAGGTGATTTTCATGCAGGAACATATTCCTGTGGATTTTGATCATTTTCCTGATGCGAATATCACTGTCAATACCATTGACTCTTTTCAAGGGCAGGAGCGTGATGTGATTTATATTTCTATGGTGCGTTCTAATGAAGATCAGCAAATTGGTTTCTTGAAAGATACTCGCCGTATGAATGTGGCGATGACACGTGCGCGTAAGAAGTTGATTATTATTGGAGATAGTGCCACTTTGGGGAATTTTCAGTTTTATCAGCGATTCTTGGATTACTGCGATACTTGCAATGCTTACTCCACCGCTTGGGAATGGAAATAGGCTATGGGAAGTCGCTTAGAAATCTGTCCTTTGCTCATTAACTGGGATTTGCTCACTGCGCAATTCCCCAGCGAAGAGTGGATCAATCATGAGTATTTTGAGGCTTTATTCCAAGTGAATAGTTTGCAGGATATAGATAATGAAGAGGCTTGTTGTGATATCTTTTCCTATACAATGGAGAATCGGCGAGCGCATGATGAAGCGAATAAGGTGTATAATATCATTCGAGAAGATCTGAGTGCTGAGGCACAGATAAAACTGGATCGTTTATTTAGTCGGATTTTTTGGAATAGTGCTGTGCCTGTGCAGCCCATTTTTCAGCGAGCCTTTTTTGATCATGTCATTCCACCTGAGGAAATTTATTATCAACACAAAATTTGGGAAGAAGCATATTGGTATTTGATGTATTTACTGCAAGATAGTTGGGATGAGGAGCGTCTGAGCAAAGTGCATCCAGAAACTTGGTATCGTACTGTAGAGGATTTTGAATATTATGTGGAGGAATGGGTGAAATTGATTGCTAAGACTGCGGAGCGACCTAATTTTGGGATTGTGACGATGCGCTATTGGTAGTTCCCAACATTATTTATTTTTGGATTTCTCTCGTAATTCTTGTCGACGCATGGGCATTACATCTATAATTCCATACAATTCTTGAATATTTAGTACTTCTGTCTTTCGGAGTTTGACTCGACCATCTAAACCAAGTAGCAAGACTTCAAAATCTTCACTTTGATTGAGCAGCTTTTGATGATCTTGAGTTGACCAACTTCCTTTTTGAGTAGAATGTGGATGAGCATAATCTATAAATTCAAATTCTTGATTTGCCATTTGATACAAAACTAATTTGCGATCTGCTAAGCCTTCTGTAGCTGCTTCAAATAAGCGAATTTGTGTCTGATAGATTTCTGCACTTTTACTATTGGTTTTAACAATCAATATTCTATTCTTCCACTGATGTTTGGATAAATCCTGTCCTTGTACTTTCATAATTCCTAAGTATCCAATGAGTATTAAATACATTGTAAAGATAAACTGAGTTTTATTCATATCTAATCAAACTGATTTTTGAGAATTTGGTTGAGTATCCAGTTGATTTCTATTTTAACTTCCGTACTCTGTGGCAAATGATTCAATTTCTGAATATCATATACAAACTGTTTAGCATTGTTTACAGGTAAAACGGATAATAATTCAAGTATAGCCATAAGTTCGTCTTCTTTTAAATCCTGCCTAAGGATCTTACCTAATTTAGCTTCATATGCTGAGCTGTAGAACACTTCGAGAAGAGCCACGCAGATATATTTAAAACCTTTATCCAGTCTTTCTAAAAGTACAGATTGTATATTGTGAGTTGTTTGAAATGATGCATATGTCCGAACAAGTTTAACCAATTCTTCTCTAAAAGCAAAGTCGGTATAATCAGCCTCATCCTTAACTAAGCTAATAAGAGCATGAGATAGATCATTTTCTCTGGCGAAAGTATTGCGTAATCCTTGTAAATATTCTTCAAGTGTTTGATTAGGGGCATTAAAAAAAACATTGTGATTCAATGGGGTGATAGAACCTGCCATGTGTTCTATAAAATCGACTAAATCTTCTTTAGATAAAATATTCATAATCAGGAATTGATTCAGATTAGATATTATGCGGAATTCAATAATTCCTATCGCATAAATATTTGTGGCTAGCTACTTAAGTTGTGATTGTTCGATGAAAATATCATTTAGTATTGTCAAAATCAACTAAAATAATAGTATCTACATTTTCAATTCTTTGATAAATACCAAGCAAACGCATATGGTGAGAAACAATTCGCACAGCTTTGACTTTGTCCGTAGAAAGGTTCAATTCTTTAACAATTTGAGCAAAACTAGAACTTGGTTTATCCATGAATTGATCAAAAACCTTTTTTTGCATCGCATTTTTAGGACTAAAATTTCTATCCAACATAAACAGGCCATCTTTTCCGCCTCTAGATCTAGCTTCTAAAGGATCGAGTCCATATTTTGCATTTTTCAGTGTGATAAAAAAGGCTTTAGATTTCCATACTTTTTTCTTTTTGCAACGCTTTCTGAAGGTAGCGGATAAGTATAACCTTAGCTTGGTTTCTCCTGTTTCAAAAGTGGCAAATTCAACCAATTCTTCATAGTCTAATTTGCTTTCGCAATTATCTAATTGCTGCCTAGCTTCTTCAATATTCATAGATTAGGTTTTGTTTCCCAAGCTAACGTACTAACAAGTATTAAAGTTCACTACTTAAATCTCTTTTACACTTGCTTCACAAAAATCCTTGAGCCGATGTTTTCCATATTGAGCTGCAATCTGATCGTCAGCCATTGTGGTCAAGAAAAATTCAATAGGACCATAAGTTTTAGAAGAAGTAAACCAACGCATCAATGTGATTATACTTTTACGAATCCAATGAGGAAGATAAGTGATCTTTTTAGGTTTATTGTGTGCATTCAGTGCTAATTCCGCAATCTGAGTATGCGTGAAAATATCAGGATCACCAATGGTGATTTCTTTTTGATCAGAAAATATAGCGTCTACCACAACTTCTGCTAAATCTTCTCCATGAATCGGATTGAGTTTCCGATCACCTTTTCCAAACAGATAAATTCTTCCTTTTTTTGCCATTTCTAGAAAATCTTGCATATCAGAAAAGAAACCATTGGGACGTAAGACAAGATAGTCCAAACCTGATTTTTTTAATTCATCTACAAAGCCCTCTTTGGCTTCAAAAATCTTCAAATGACGATATTGATCACCATTAATGGCCGATATATAAATAAACTTTTTAACCTTGGCTTTTTGTGCTTCTCTAAGTAAATTTAGATTCGCTTGATAATCCACATCCATATAGGTCAATCCATCTTTTTGGCGAGTGATTCCCACTGTTGAGATGACTATATCTACATCCTCTAATTTTCCTACTAGGCTTGTAGCTTGAGTAACTTGTGCTTCTTTGATTTGTAAAAATGGAGAAGAAAATGCCTCTAATTTCTGAGGATTACGCACCAAAGCTATGCTTGGCATTTCTCTTTTGATTAACTCTTTTAGAATGTATTTGCCTAAATATCCTGTTGCGCCTGCTAGTGCTATTTTTTTCATTGTACTACTTGATTTTTATAAATGATAAAACAAAGTACGTTGAAAAGAATTGAAAAATCGTCTTGAATTATAATCTGAGACTTAATAGATGAGACTTCCTACTTTTTAGAAATTAGGATTGACTTTTTAGCCAATTTTTAGGAGTTGTACCTACTTTTTTCTTAAAAAATGTGTTAAACACGCTTTTAGAATTGAAGCCACTTTCGTGCGCCAAACTTAGGAGTGTAAGTTGAGCATTTTTAGGATCAAGTGCTTTTTCTTGAAACATCCTTAGTCGGTAGGAGTTGATATATTCATTAAAATTCTGTCTAATCTGTTGGTTAATTAACCACGAAAGTTTATTTGGATTAATACCTAGTTTTTTGGCCAATCTACGTAGAGAAAGTGTAGAATCTTGATACCATTTTTCCTTTAGCATTCCATTTTCCAAATTGCTTAGAATCTCTTTGCTTTCTGCTGCTGATAGTAGTTTTTTTTGAGGAATTACTTTAGGAATCTCGATGGTATCCGTATCCAAAGACGATTGGGAAGGAAATACAGGTTTAATTAGATCTTGAAATCTATATTCCATATGCAAAGGCGTGAGAAAAGGATCACTATTGAAATAAATAATTTGTCCTGCCTTATGCTCTATGAGCTTTTCTAGTAAATCTAATGCTAATGCATGATTTTTTGAATAAACAGCTGTGTACAAGTTCCACGGAATTAAGGAAACTTGTCCCTTTGGAGGCAAGTCCTTTTGTTGAAATGAATAATCAATCTTTATATTGGGATATTTTAACAAAAACAAAGCACGAGCTGCACGAGGATATTCAACCTTAGCTATTGTATTCAGAAAAATATTCAAGCGAGTATAATCACCTACTTGTATGTAACAAAGCAGCAGCACTTCCATTGCTAAATAAAATTCAGAATCTATCTGAAGTGCTTTATTTAGACTTTGGATAGCTAATTCATATTCACCTGTAAGATACTCAATATTTCCTTTCGTAAAATGATGATTGGGCGATAAAGGGTTGATTTGTAAAGCATGTAGAGTATGTTGCATTGCTTTTTTAAACCTTCCTAAAACTGTGTACAATTCGGCTAAACCTTCTGTAGCTTCTGTGAAAGAAGGCTGTAATTCTAAGGCTTTTAGGAAAAAAACTTGTCCTCTTCCAAATTCCCATTTTCCCCAAAAATGATAAATAGCCTGCGCTAAATAACCTAACTTTGAATGGGGATCTAAGGCCTTTCCCTTTTGGATATAATACTCAGCTTGTGCAATGCTCTCTGAATAAGGCATAAATTTCCATGCAGCAAGAATACTATACGAAAGACCTAAGGCATAATAGGCAGCTGCAAAGTTGGAATCAAGTTGAATACTTTGTTTATAATATTCTGTAGCTAACAATAGATTATGAGCATCCCATTTTAGCTGATGAAAGCGTGCTTTGAGGTACAGATCATAAGCTTGGATATTAGAAGTAGATGCTTTAATCAGTTGTTCTTGAATCGCAAAATGTCCAAAATTTTCGCGAATTTTATCTGCGATCAGTAAACTAACTTCATCCTGCAATTCAAAAATATCCACCAATTCTCGATCAAAATTTTTTGACCAATACTGCAGGCCATCTTCTACATTAATAAGCTGTGCAGTGATTCGAATTTTAGTTGCACTTTTGCGTAAACTTCCTTCTAGAATGGTTTGTACTCCCAATTGTTTCCCAATAAGTCGAATATCTAGATTCTTGCCTTTGAAAGCAAAGGATGAAGTTCGAGCAATCACTTTTAGCCCTTTGATCCTTGTCAAAGCATTGATGATTTCTTCCGAAATTCCATCACTCAAATATTCATAATTAGGATTGCCACTCATATTGGCGAAAGCCAATACCGCAATAGATGTATTCTGATTTTTGAGTGGTTGCATAGATTACAATCAATTAGATTAAAGTGCTGTTTTTAGATTCTGAAGTTCTGCCCATTCTGACCAAGAACCATCATATAAATATAGACTTTCTTGATGAGCAACAGCATGAGCCAACATAATAATACATGCTGTGATACCTGATCCACAACTAAATACCAAGTCTTTACCTTTTACAGCAGTGAAAAATTCTTGGAGTTCAGTTTTCGATTTCATTTTACCATCCTTCAGCACAAAACTATAGGGAAGGCTAACTGACTGAGGAATATGTCCACTTTGTAACCATTTTCTAGGTTCCTGCTCTGTTCCATTGAAGCGACCTTGGGAGCGAGCATCCATAATTGTAAACTGACTAGCCTCTACATTCTTAACTACGTCATTATAGGTTTTGACCAAATTATTATTAAACGAAGCTTTAAAGTCGCCTTTTGGATAGTCTTTATCTATTTGTGGACTAGTCTCAAATCCACGCTTGATCCACTCAGGTAGACCACCATCCAAAACCATAACATCTTGATGTCCCATCACTTTGAATAACCACCAAGCTCTTGGGCTAGCATAGATCCCACGAGTATCAAATACTACAATTTTAGAATTTTGATTGATCCCTAAATTTTGACACTCTTGTTCAAACTGTGTTGGAGTAGGCACTGTATTCGGAAAAGAACTCGTCTTATCTGCAAACTTTCCTTTTAGATCAAAAAGGCGAGTATTTGGAATCATTGGTTGATTCGTAGCAGGAGCATCATCCACTTGAGCAGGTTTGGCTAAACTTGCATTCAAAAGTACTAGATTTTTATCATTCAGGTGATCTTGTAACCACTCAACAGAAACTAAGTTTTTCATTCGATATATATATTATGGATGTTTATAATCATGATAAGTTTGGATTTTCTCAGACTCATTAGTATGTAATATAAGTCATAAAAATATCAATGCACCATCATGAGGAAGAATCTTTTATTGATGCAGAGCTACCGGTCTGCACTAATAAAAAATCTAGCTAGAGACTACTTAATCTGTACAGTTTCTTTATAAAAGAAACAAAGTTACTATTTTTGTGAATAATCGACTACCAGTTTCTTATGTAAGACAGTTTGTTGGTGGTGGTGTTTTTTGTTATTGATTGATAATCAATAATTCTCTAAAAGTTTTGAGACTCAGAACATAAACTAGATATGGAAAAAGTAAACGAATTTTATCAAAAAGCAATGGAGGCAAGAGCTTCGAAAAATATAGATGAATCTGTTAAACATTTACAGAAAGCACTCAAGCGGCTAGGAGAATTTATGAAAGAAGATCCTAAAAATCCAGCTTATCCTCTCAAGAGGGCACATATTTATAGTTCTATAAAGGCATACAAATATGCCGAAAAGGATCTGCTATTGGCTATAAGATGTGATAAGAAAAATGCTAGGCCACTGTTCCTTTTGGGGAACTTTTATTTGGAGACTAAGGATTTTGAAATGGCCATAGAAGCCTATGATAAATTCTTTGTTTTGGATAAGCGCCAGCCTTCAGAACAAGCTCATGCAGAAGTATATTTTAATCGTTCAATTGCTAAAAATGGTCTTGAGTGGTATGATGAAGCACTAGAAGATTTAGACTTGGTAGCAGAATTGGATCAGGAATATCCAAAATTAGATCATAGCAGGCAAACGATCCAAAATAATAAGCTGATGGAGCGGATTAATGAATATACAGGAATAATAGGATTTAAGCCACGTGATTGGAGAACCCTATTTAAAAGAGCTGCTATTTTTGAGCAAATTACTGATTATTCTTCTGCAATTAAGGATTATAAGGCCATCATGAATATTCAACCTAAAAATATGGAAGCTCTTGTTAAATTAGGGGTTGCTTATCATAATAATGGTCAATATCAATTGAGCTTAGATATTCTCGAAGAAGCAAAAAAGAGAGACACTTTTTATGAAAGGGAGATAGTCACTGAGTATATGTCCTTGGCGAAAGGTGCTTTAGATAAATCATAAGCTAAAACTAGGGGGCGCTAGACTATAGTCGGTTTAGACATGTTCTTAAGTAGGTAGCGGAATTAATTTGTATTTAACCACGAAGTGCTCTGTGAAGCAAACCTATCTACAAAAAGGCTGATTGAATTAAATATAAATTAATTGTGGCTAGCTACTTAATTATGTCCACCCACTTACTTAGAATCGTAATAAATTTAAACTTACTTTTACATTAAACATCACAAAGAAGAAATAATAGTTTAGAAATAAAAATTTGGTCACTTCTTGTTTTACCGAAAGGGTATCTTTAGTAGATATCCATTCAATTTCCATCTTATTTGTAATCTTATATTGTGTTAAAGGATTATTTAGATATGTTTTTAATCGACCTGTAAGAATGCTTTCATTTCACTAGGTTTGGGGTATTTATTTTTTTGTCTTGCCATCAGAATAATTTCACCCAAGTGGAAGGATAAATGTATACTAGCTTCTTGTACGATTTCTAGTTTTTCATTCAGCATTGCATCTTCCATGTTTAGGGTTTGGATGAATTGCTTGAGTTGGGCAACTTGCTGATCAAACTCTTGAATCTTATTGTTCCACTCCATTACATCTTTAGGAGCTTGTTCCTTGATCCAAGATTGAGCTTCGTCAAACTGAATCTCAGTATTGATATTGCTTAACTTTTCTATACCGAATCTTTGCCAAATGACTAGATGATTCAATATCTGCCAAATAGAACTAGTATGTCCTTCTATCAAGATACCTGCAACTTTCATTGGGATCGTCTCAAAGACCTTGAAGGTCTCAAAGCTGTTTTTAAAGATATAACTAAAATTTAATTTTTCCATCTAACTTGTAAGCCTTTTAGTCTTGAGACTTTACTTTGAAATATTTGATTCATTTTCTATCCTAAGTAGGTGGACATAATTAATCTTATGATAAGCCCAAAGGGCTCTACAAAGTAAATTCACAAGGGGGTAATAAAGTTAAAACCTAGGAACTATTGAGTATAACAGCGAATTTAAATACAAAAATCTCAACCCCCACCCAATAGGCTTAAGATTTTATAGAATAATTCGGAAAATCCGATAAATAGTGGTTCCCCGAATTTTGATGTGGCATTGGGAGTGAATCCAATGCAACCTTCTATAGTGTTCCTTCAGAACTTAGGTGGATATCTTTTTATTTACAGACTGTGTTTTTTCTTTCGAAGATATTTCCATCAAGAATTAATGAATCTTCATCGTGAAATAAAAACTCAGTATTAATAAATATTTTATACATTATACCAGGATGATATAAACGCAAGTATAACTTACTTGCACTATTGATATTGATCTTTAAAGTATTACTTCTTCCATATTTCAATCGAATAGTTTGAATTTTATCAGAGGAAGGAGTCATCCATTTTTGTTGGAATATATCATATGAAATACTATCACTTTCATTTATTACAAATGAAGTCAATAATGGGAAACCAGACTGACTGAAAAAGGACATAGGTGTATCTTCATATTTTATTTGAATATCAAAAGAGTCATTATCCTCAATTTTATAAATAGATATAAAACAAGAGTCTGTACTTGTATATGAACTATTAAGCACTATTCCTTTTTCTGTTTTATGCCATTTACCAAAACTATGAAAAGGTATCATTCCATAGCCACAATAATAGCAGATGTATTCGTAACTATTATCATGTTTAAGTACTAATGATTCTGTCCAGTTATATCCTCCTAAACCTATGGTTGACTTATAATTATATAAATTGCAACTATCAACTTGAAATTGAGCGTTCAAAGATGCTGATAATAAAATTGTGATAATTAGAAAAAGAAATCTCATAGATAATGATTTTTTAGAATTACGGAAATAATTAAGTTCTCAATGAATCTAACGTTGAAGTTGTTTAAGAATTAGATTTAATGCAGAAATTCAGATGATTTTGATCAATTTGAGCCTCTTTTTTGAGTCGATAGCAGCGCTATCGGCGATAAAAAAGGTAAAAAAGTGGTCAAAATCAATGGATTTGATGCAGTGAAGATGATTTTTAAACAACTTCGTTCTTTATAAAATGAAAATCAAGTGTTAAAAAAAAAATATAATTTATCCACCTAACATCACCTTCTCTACATATTCCAAACATGGTGCATAACACTCATTTCCATGTCCAACATCCTTAAACACTTCTACATGCAAAAGTTCTTTTTTGATATGTTTTCGAGCGCGACTAACAGACTTTTGATAAGGAATCAGAGGATCAGCATCACCTACTAGTAAATGTACCTTTACCTTAATATTATCAAGTTGTTTGCCCATATAATAAGGTTTCTCTGTCTTATCTTTGTATTGTTTTATAGCAAGTTCGAGATAATCTAAAAGTAGTGTTTCTGCCTGAGGAGAAAGCTGGTGATTTGGTTTGCAAAAAACCACCTCATCAAGAAACTTAAGAATGCTTTTTCGTTTGGGACTGATGGAAGGCAAAAGTGTATAATAGAGTGTAATAGGATGTAAAGAAATCAATCGAAAGCAACCTGGATTGAGTAAAAAGGAAGCTTTAATTTTTTGTGGAATAACCAAAGCAATTTTCATACAGACCAATCCCCCAAAAGAAGCTCCTGCAATATAGGCAGACTCTATACCTAACTGTTCAAAAATTTCATTGCCCCATTTTCCATAATCTAGAGACTTGACAGAAGGGGAGTTGCCATCACTGAGATTAGGTTGACCATTGGTTTCAACCATAAAGATTCTGAACTTTTTAGCAAGGGACTGCAAGCCTCGATCTAAATCCCAAATCAGTGTGGATGTTCTGAAACCTGGAAAAATTAATAAGGTCTCTAAATCTTTATTTCCTGTATTAAATCCATAGACTTGAGTTGTTCCCAAACTGGTTTGGATGCTTAGTTTATCATAGCTGTAGCCATTATGTTGTTCTAATCGGGTAACCCAATTTTGGAAGCTTTCCTTGTCTTGCTCAGGGTTTTTGAAGTAGGAGGTTTTCTTGATCATAAGGGATTTTCTTTTTTAGTTTAGAGAACATCTGTATAAGAATAAAAAACTCTCAAATCACCAATGCAATTTGAGAGCTTAATATTTGAATTTAGTAGTTATATCTTAACCTTTTAGATGAGATTTTAATTCATTACAAATACGATCTACATCTTCTTCAGTCATACCAAGATACAGTGGCAGAATCATACTACGAGTATTCATCTTGTGGGTATGTGGCAAATCCAAATTATTATCACTTGTATAAGCAGGTTCTTTGTGTGCAAGCATTACACCACGTCGGGTAGAAATACCTTTATCTAACATAGCTTGCATGATATCAGGAACGGTTTGTTCTACATGATCCAACAAAGTAATCTGATAAGATTGATAATTAGACTTTATACCTTTGCGCTCTCTCGGCAAACGGATTTTATCTTCTAACTCGGCTAACTTATCATGATACCAATAAGCAATTCTGCGACGTTCTGTGACAATCGTATCCAACTTTTTGAGCTGTTCTACACCAACTGCGCCTTGAATATCGGTCATCCGATAATTATAACCTAAAACATCATAGGTTTCAAAAATTACTTTCTTGGATTCATGACGTTTACGGTCATTAACAGACATCCCATGCTGGCGTAACAAACGTAATTTCTCGTTGTATGCATCATTAGAAGTTGTAATCATTCCTCCATCACCTGTTGTAATAATCTTGCGTGGGTGTAGAGAGAAACAAACTAAGTCACTATGCGATCCAATGCGTTTACCCTCAATATCAGAACCAATTGCGCAAGCTGCATCCTCGATTAAGACTATGTTTTTATCCTTGCAGAAGGCTGTAAAACTTTCAATATCCGCAGGCATTCCCAATTGATGAACCAACAAAATTGCTTTGGTTTTATCAGTAATTTTTTTCTTAGTATCCTCCAAGCAAAGATTAAAATCTTCACCTACTTCAGCAAATACAGGTTTGGCACCAACATAACGTATGCTGTTAGCAGTAGCAATAAAAGACATAGAAGGACAGATCACTTCGTCACCTTCTTCAACACCTGCGAGTAACATACACAAGTGTAGAGCTGTAGTACAATTACTTAGAGCAACAGCATGTTTAGCGCCTACATATTCGGCAAAACGCTCTTCAAACTCCGCAACTTTAGGTCCTTGTGTTACCCATCCTGTTAAGATGGTATCATAAGCAGCTTGTGCTTCTTCGTTACCTAAAAACGGCTTTGCGATTGGTATCTTTTTCATAAGCATTATTGTTTCCAATTCTGAACAGGGACTTCATGACGAATCAGTCCATTATCCCATAAGTTTTTATAATAATCAATGGTGATTTGGAGTCCTTCTTTAAAGCTAATAGCAGAACTAATATCGAGTAAAGCCGATAGTTTTTTATTATTCACCCAAAGTCGAGGCACATCTGCCAAGCGTGGTGCTAGGATATCAATTTGTGGATTGTGATCAGCCATCAAGTTGGCTAACTGTTGGATGACATCACGGATCGTAATTTCTTCAGAAGTCCCTAAGTTGAACGTACCTCCTTTTAGGTTTTCGTTACCAAGCATGTTGGTTAAAATACGTGCAGTATCTTTAACAAAGTAGAAATCACGAGTTACGCTACCATCTCCGAACTGTGTAGCTGCTTTGCCTCCTAAAAAGTTGACAATTGTTCTAGGAATAAGTTCACCACTATCTCCTTCATAATGTGCTCTAGGCCCATAATTATTAAAGATACGAATAACTGTAGTATTCAGGTCAAAGCATTCTCTGTAAGAGTGAGTATAATGCTCACCTGCTAGTTTACTTGCTCCATAAACCGTGATCGGCACAGGAACGGCCTCTTCACTAATCGGGAATTGAGCTACTTTTCCATAGACTTCTGAGGTAGAAATATAGATGAATTGTTGCACCTTGTTTTGTTTAGCACCTTCCAGTACATTTAGGGTTCCTTCTGCATTTACGCGGTGATTCTCAAAAGGACTGTGCAAGGAGTGGCGCACACCCATACAGGCTAAATGTAAAACAGCGTCTACGTCTTTGCAGATATTCAAGCACATAAAAGGATCCAAAATATCACCTTTAACAAACTTGAAATTATCTTTTTTGAGGGCATCTTGCAGGTTATCTATTGTTCCATTACGTAAATTATCTAAGCCGATAACCTCATAATTGCGTTCTAATAGCGTATCTACTAGATGAGAACCAATAAAACCTGCTGCTCCTGTAACAAGTATTCTATTTATATTCATAATAATTTATATTCTTCTGTTATTTTGATATTATAGTAGTCCAAGAATAGACAGATAGCCAAGTGGTTGAAAATTAGCCTAAAATTGTGGGTGATTTTCGCAGTGAAACTAGGAGAAGTTCAGCTAAAATTAAATTCTTGGCTTTTAGTATTTCATATGACGATAAGCTAAGTAGGTGGCTATCTACTTACCTACTTAATTAAGTAGCTAGCCACAATTAATTTGTATTTAACCCCGAAGGGCTCTACGAAGTAAATTCAAGCAGCCTTTTTGCACTGCACTTCG
>JAKVCT010000104.1 GCA_022448995.1 Saprospiraceae bacterium | reverse complement strand
TCCCTGCGTTTTTCGCCTCGTTCAGCATCAAAAAACCTTGTGAATTATTATAAAATTAATTATGTCCACCTACTTAGGTGGACATAATTAATCATTGGTTAGATTAATGGTTCATTGATTTCTTAGCTTCATATGTACCAAGAAGGGACTGTCTAAAAAGGAGAGCTCTAATATTAATACAAAGTCTCAGAATATTATTTGACGCAGAACTTTAGTTTCACGGAGCCCTTCGGGGTTTGCTTCGCAGAGCTCTTCGAGATTTGCTCTGCGCCAATAAAAAAAATGAAACTCAAAATTTAATTTGGTTTCATTTTTCGAATTTTACCTTTTTAGACAGCTCCTTCTTATGTCTAATATATTCTAAATGTTGTTTTTTAACTCTTAGATTTCCTTGCGTAAACGCGCAACGGGAATATTCAATTGCTCACGATATTTTGCTACCGTTCTACGTGCAATATTGTAACCACGACCTTGCAGTATATCTTTTAGTTTTTCGTCAGAATAAGGTTTGCGCTTATTCTCTGCACTAATAATTTCAGTTAGGATTTTCTTAACCTCTAATGTAGAAACGGATTCTCCAGAGTCAGTTTGCAGTGCTTCAGAAAAGAAGTCTTTTAGACGTTTAGTACCAAATTCTGTTTGTACATATTTGCTGTTAGCTACACGAGAAACCGTAGAAATATCAAGCCCTGTAATCTCTGCAATATCCTTCAAAATCATTGGTTTGAGGCGTTTTTCGTCGCCAGTCAAAAAGAACTCATATTGATATTGCAAGATTGTATACATGGTTTTGGTCATTGTTTCTTGACGTTGGCGAATAGCATCAATAAACCACTTAGCTGCATCAATCTTTTGTTTTACAAACATAGCAGCCTCACGTTGTTTCTTATCTTTTTTGTTGTGGCTGTAGGTGCTCAACATTTCTTTGTAATGCTGATTCACACGCAACTCTGGTGCATTTCTGGTATTCAAGCGTAATTCCAATTCACCGTTTTTATTCTCTACAATAAAATCAGGAACAATATACTGCTTAGATAATTTTGAAGAAGGTGCATAACCTCCTCCAGGTTTTGGATTGAGCTTTAACACCTCGTTGGTTGCTTCTCTCAACTCATCACGATCCAAGGACAACTGACGCATTAATTTTTTGTAATGCTTTTTGGAAAATTCTTCAAAATAGTTGTCTATAATTGTATAAGCTACTTTGAGGTATCGAATCTCCTCCTTCGTATAATTTTGACGAATATCATCCGATTTCAACTTAGCTTCTAGTTGTAATAATAAGCACTCTTGTAGATTTTGCGCACCAATTCCAGCAGGCTCAAAACTCTGTACTTTTTTCAAGATGATATATACTTCGTCTTCAGAAACGATTAGATTTTGTGCAAAAGCTAAATCATCAGTAATAGCCATTGGTGAACGTCTTAAATAACCATCTTCATCAATACTTCCTATAATTTGCTGAGCAATGCTTGTTTCACGTTCATTCAAGGTCAATAAACCTAGCTGATGTTCTAGATGTTCATGAAAAGAACTTTCAACAGCAATAGGAATAGTCTTTTCTTCTTGGTCTGGGCTATAATTATTAGATTCTAAACGATAAGATGCAGTATCGTCATTCATATAATCCTCTAAGTATTCATCAATACGGACTTCTTCTGTCTCTGCAAAATTATCTTCTTCGTATTCCTCCGATTCATTAGTTACAGGTTCCTCGCTGACCGTCTCCCCTTCTTTTGTCTCTGCACTATCGGCCTCCCCCTCTTTATCATCACGTCCTGCTGCAGTATTATCTGCATAAGAATCTTCTAATAACTGATCGCTATTTTCAATCTCTTCTGAAGAAGTTTCTTCTCCTGCTACAATCTCTTCTAGTGCAGGATTTGCCTCCAACTCTTCTTGTACACGCTGTTCCAGCATTGCTGTTGGAACTTGCAACAATTTCATTAATTGGATTTGTTGGGGGGATAACTTCTGTGAGAGCTTCTGAGATAAATGTAATTTATTTTGCATGCCGAGTATATTTTTTCAACAATTGCTTCCATAACAAAAAAGAAGACAATTGCCCTCATCTGTATAATAGTTGAAGATCTATTTATGTAGATCTGGTTTTTTCAAACGAAAATCTTTAGTTTAGGTTACCTTTATTAGCTAAAAATACATTTTTTTAGACAATTTTTAACATCTTTTGGTAAGATTTTTGTTAGACTAACTGGCTGTTCAAAAAATAATATAAAATACACCATTGTTTGTATCTTGATAATCAAGCAATAACAACATATAGATTATTAGGAAACCCTTTTGAATACAAAATTATTATATGTATCATAATTTTTATTTGAGTGTCTAATTTCTTAAACAGTCTATTTACTCTAGTCTATTGTATATTCTCAAATTTTGATTTTCAGATCTTGATAAGTAAGTACACCACTTTAGCTTATTGATTTTAATGCATAGCACTAATTTTTAGTGAACTAATATTTTCAAAAAAAAAGAAAATACTTATTTTCGCAACTTGATCTTTAGACTTTTAGCAGATAGCATGACACTGCTAATAAAATCCAAAAACAATTATGCATCAATATATAAGTGATTTTGCCAATTATGCTGGCAAAGAAGTCACCGTAAAAGGTTGGATCGCCAACATCCGAAAAAGTAAGACAAATCTATTTTTTAGCTTCCGTGATGGGACGGGCTTTGTTCAATGCGTAGCCTCGCTAGAAGCACTGGGAGATGAAATGTTTGAGCAAGCTAAAAATCTTACTTTAGAAAGTTCTGTTGCCTTTACAGGAAATGTAGTACAAGATGAACGCCAAGAAGGTGGTTTTGAAGTACAGGTTTCTTCTATGAAGATCTATCATATTGCTGATGGTTTTCCATTAGCACAGAGAGAAAAAGACCTAGGTGTCAAGTATCTTGAGGACAATCGTCATTTGTGGTTGCGCAAGAAACGTCAGTGGGCAATTATGCGTGTTCGCAATCAGATCATTATGGGAATTCATGAGTTTTTCCAAAATGAAGATTTTGTACAGATGGATGCTCCTTTGTTGACAGGAAGCGCCTGTGAAGGAACCACAGATTTGTTTGAAACTGAATTCTTTGGTCAACCTGCTTTTCTTTCTCAGTCTGGACAGTTGTATGCTGAGGCTATGGCCATGGCACAAGGTAAGGTTTATACTTTTGGTCCAACTTTCCGAGCAGAAAAATCAGACACTCCAAGACACTTAGCTGAGTTTTGGATGATCGAACCCGAAATGGCGTTTTATGAAAATGAAGATAACATGGACTTGATTGAGCGTTTTGTGAAACATGTTATCGGCAGAATCCTCAACCGTTGTCAACAAGAACTAAAGGTTCTCGAACGTGATTTTAGCAAATTGCAAATGGTAGTAGACAAGACCTTCCCTAGAATTACACATGCTGAAGCAGTTGAAATTCTAACGGGTCGTCAAGAAGTAAATGGTCGTAATGCGATCCAGATCCAAGAGCAAGATTTGGAAGAAGCTAAACAACGTATCGAAGAGTGTAAAAAAGAAATTAGCGAACGCGAAACTGCGATCAAAGCTGGAATGAAAAAAGGTGCTCGCAAGTTTAACGAAGCAAAGATCATTGCATTGCGTGGAGAGATCGAAAATCTAGAACACAAGGTTCGCAATATTCCTCAATGGATTGAATCTGCGAAAAACTTCCAACATGGAGAAGACTTTGGTGGTTCTGATGAGACTTTATTAACACGTGTTTTTGATGCTCCAGTAATGGTTTATAACTGGCCTGCTAAGATTAAGTCTTTCTACATGAAGGAGGTTGATGGAAATCCTGATTTAGTAAAGGGAGTAGATCTATTGGCTCCAGAGGGTTTTGGTGAAGTCATTGGTGGATCAGAAAGAGAAACAGATATCAATGTATTGATCCGTAAGATCAAAGAACATGAGCTAGATCAAAATGATTTTGAATGGTACTTAGATTTACGTCGCTATGGTTCTGTTCCTCACTCTGGCTTTGGTTTGGGATTAGAGCGTTTGGTACGCTGGATCTGTAACTTAAAACATGTTCGTGAAACGATTCCTTTAGCTCGTCGCTATGGTCGAATTACACCATAAACTGTTAAATAAGTAGGCATTCACTTATTTATGTTACAGAATGCTTAGGAAGGTTAGCTTCGCTGAGCATGTCATGCTTACCCCGCTTTTATACTTCATGATTAAAAGCGGGGTAACCCCGAAGGGCTCTGCGAAGCAAAAGTCCCTAATTAATACTGAAAGTCCCTAATTATCAAAATGTTACCTCAACCATAAACCACAGAGTGCTCTATAATCTCCCTGGATATTGATGGTCTGAGCGTACCGAGCCCACGGTAAACTTAAATACGTTGTAAAATGTATGGAAAGATATTCTGGTGTAGCAAGTCTGATTTTACTTTTTATGCAGCGCCTTTTTTGTTGCTATCTATAAACTTTGTACTTTTGTAAATTGTTGTTAATTATAAGAAACACATACCTATTCCTTGGAAATGTATTTCACTATAAAAGACTATTTAAAAAGATAGAATTATGATTAAGTTTTTAACCATGTTCGCAGTTATTTTTGCTGCATTTACAATTGCTTTTTTATTGATCAATATTCGTCAGATTATTGTAGGTAAGGATTTTAGAGGGACTTGTGCACAGAATAATCCGATGTTAAAATCTCAGCTTGGAGATTGTACCGTTTGTGGAAAAAAAGCAGACGAGGCTTGTAAAATGCCTGAAGTACACTAGTTTAGTAAAGGTAATTCAGAACAATTTATAACATTGAGCTGGCCTATATAGTCCTCCTGTTTTTTGATGAACCTATATAGGCAAGAAGGTTTACTTTGCAAAGCATCTTGGAATTTGCTTTATAAGGAGTTCACTTGGCAGCCCAGTATTTTATAAAATCGTCTATAGTCAGTTGATTATAGACGATTTTATAAAAGTAGACCTCCTGAGTTAGGGAGGTTTGCTTCGCAGAGCACTTCGGGGTTAAATACAAATTAATTGTATCCACCTACTTATAAGCAACTATATTTTAGTTTTTATATAATTTCTTCCCATTCTTCTTCTGTTGCTATAGGTAACTGACGCTCCCACAACTCACTCACATTAGAGCGCATTTGTTCAAATTGTGTCAAAACTTGCTTCTTGAAAGTATCATCAATTAGCTCACGAACAGCGTTCAAACCATTTAGCTGATCTGATGCTAAAAACTTATACGATTGCTCAAAAAAGCCATCTTCGAACTTTACGATAAAACGTAAATCTGACTTAAATACAGTGATTTTAACCTGTCCCAAATCTTCTAAGTAACCAATAATACGCATAGTACCGTTTTTAGATTAAGTAGTTGTTTCCACAATTATAGACAACTATGCAGAGTTGTCTATGGCTAAGATATTGAGTAGATTCCACCTTTCAGGATTTATCTATTCATCTACAACCTATTCTTAAACAACCTTAAATTATGAATGCTGCTAAGTTATGTACAGATCCTTAGAAAAACAAATTGACACTGTTTGAAAATAGAATAGCTTAAATAATCTTTAATAGTTCGTTGATTTTTTAGGGCTGTTCAGCATTAGATAATCAACAAGCTATAGATATTTATAGAAAAGAAATTTACTTCGTAGAGCCCTTCGGGGTTAGTTTCACTAAAAGCTTAGCAAAATCTACCCAACTAGATCAAGCGGACTATATGGGTTGTCAGCAACAAAGAAAGACGAAAGCCCCGCAGGGCTCTGCAAAGCGAAAAAACCTACAAACTGTTGTCGCATCAAATGCTCAAACAGTTTCATTGTAAAATGAGATAATCTATTCTCCTTACAAAAAACGCAACCTTCCCTATTTATTAATTAACTCCTTTTCCTTCATTCTAATGAAATTATAAACACCTTTTCCTTCTGCTATAATCACCTCTTTGTTATCTTCCATCCAAGCCTTCATGCGTGTCACTAAAATACGACTCCCCAAACGCACTAATTCACCCTCTACAATAATTGCACGGTCTTCTGCCCCTTTGAGATAATCTACTCTTAGATCAATAGTAGATAAGCGGTCTTCCAAAGAAGTCAAATAAGTTAACCCGACAACACCTCCTGCTGAATCCATGATGGTGGCAATAATTCCTCCATGCCAACGACGCAAACGAATATCCCCAATAACCTCTTCTCGAAAAGGCACTCTAATCTTGGTGTAACCTTGGCGAATCTCTAAAATCTCAATATTTAAGAACTTGTGAATAGGAATTTGTTCGGCGATAATTTGTTTGGCAATTTCCTTGTCTACTTTCATTTCTGACATAATAACGATTAGTATAGTTTTGATCTCAAAAAATATTATCCTCATCACGTTGCATTTCAATGCAACGTTGTCTTTTGATATGTTTTATCCTCATGACTAATTGATGGAGGCATTAAAAACTGAGCAAAACTAAAGAATAGTTTTTTTTATACAAAAAACTGAAACATTATTTCACTAAGATGCCGGTAAACTGCAACAAAGCCCATTCTGACTGTTTAGCGGCAAAACGTGCACGTGTTACACTATATTTAGCTTGGGTTAATGCTAACTCTGCTTGTTGATATTGGAGATAGGTACCTTTACCAAGTTGATAAGCCTTTACTGTTCGATCGAAAGTTTTTTTATTCAATTCTAAATTTGACTCTTCAATTTGAATTAAGGCAATATTATTTTGATAAACAGTGAACGCATTTTTCAAATCTTGTTCTAACTCATAATTCTGCTGTTCTAGCTGCATTTCCTGCATTTTCTTACCCAATTTTGCATTCTTCACATTCGTTTTTACACGCCCGCCATTATAAAAATTATAACGTAAACCCAATCCAGCAGTTAAACCTAAATTATTATTCTCCAATAAAATTCCAACCTCATTTTTTTGTCCATTATAGCCATAAGTAATATTAGCGTTTACAGTAGGATAATAATCTGCTTTAGCTAATTTAATATCATTATCAGCTTGAATAATATTCAATTTTGTCTGTTGCAAACTTGGATTATTTGCTTTAGCAGCTTCTAGCAGTGCTTCATAAGTTATGCTCAAATCCAGATCTGTATTGGCTTTTACCACAGTATTTACAGAAATATCTGCTTGTCCAATCAAACGATTTAATTGATAAACCAACTGTTCCATATTTAGCTTTAAGCGCAAACCTTGAATACTATCTGTATTATAACTTGTTAGTAAATTTAGACGTTCTACCTCAGAACCTTGTCCAAACTTTTGTCTAGCTTCTATGCGCTTAATTTGCACTTTAGTAAATGCCATTTTCTCCTCTAAAATTCTAAAATCCTCTTGCAAACTTGCCAAATCATAATAACTTGTAATCAAGGTATAGACAAGTTGTTCTGCTTGTTGATCATAACGTTTCTCATTAAGTTCTACATTATTCTTATATTTCTGGAGTGTATATTTGGGTTTCAAACCATTAAAAATCACATAATCTACCCCCAAATTGGCACCAAAAGCATGTGAAGAAGCTCCATTCACATCAGCAGGAGGAATTCCATTCGCAAACTCCTGAGAAGTATTATTTAGAGAATACTGATATTGCCCACTGATATAAGTAGTTGGTAAAAAACCAGCATTACCGATAGTTGCAGTATTCTTACTGATCTCGATGTTTTGCTCGGTTAGTTTTAAACCATAATTATGTTTTAATCCTAAGTCGATTACTTGTTCCAAGCTCAAGCTATCTTGAGCTACTAAAGAAACGGTTCCCAAAAGCCCTAGAAGTATGAATAAGATATCTTTTATCATGAGTTTTTTGTTTTTTCTAATCATAATTATCGATCTACCGTAAATTCGTGTTCCATTTCCTTAATTGCAGGTTCCACAGCTTCTTCCTCAATCCATTCACCTTCCCATATCCACCACAACCAACGACTGAGATTATTGACAAAAACCAATAAAACGGGTAATAACAAAAGCATAATAAATGTAGCTGCTGCCAAGCCATAGGCCAAAGAAATAGCCATAGGGATTAGGAGTTGAGCTTGTAAACTTGTCTCTAAAACTAAAGGCATTAGCCCTGCGATAGTAGTAACAGAAGTCAATAAAATTGGGCGGAACCGGGAGACACTAGCTTGGAATAAGGCCTCCTTGAATGGCTGCCCCTCTTTGAGCAAGCGATTCATTGTAGATACCAAAACTAAACTATCATTAATGACCACACCTGCTACTGCCAAAATCCCAAATATAGATAAGATACTAATGGGTTTGCCATGCAACCAATGCCCAGCTACAACACCAATAAATGCAAAAGGAATTAGGAGAAAGACCACACTTGCCTGTTTGAATGATCTGAAGGTTAAGACTACAGTAAAAAACACTAACAATAATGTAATTGGTAACCAACGATAAATGGAACCAATGGATTCAGCAGCACTCTCATTCTGCCCACCATATACAACATCAATTCCAGTATATTTCTCAAGAATATCAGGTACTACATTTTCTCTTAAGTTCGTAAGAATATCCGTTACTGAAGCATTAGGATCCCGCTGTTCAGCACTGACTTCTAACTTGGATAAACCATCTAAATGCTCAATTCCCAAAACCCCGTCTATCATTTCAAACTCCGCTAATTCTTTGAGAGGATAAGCATTCTGGCCAACTCTAATTTCCATTTCTTCTAAGGTTCCAAAAGACTGTCGTTCGCTCTCAGCATAACGCACCCAAACCTTGATTTCATCAGTTCCTCTTTGTAAGCGTTGAACTTCATAGCCAAAATAAGCTTGTCGGACTTGTAGCAAAATAGTCCCTAAGTCAACCCCCAAGCCTTTGGCTTTTTCAGTCAATTTTAGATCAATTTCCTTGCCTCCCAACCTGTCATTATCACTAATGCTTTTTAGCTCATCCATAGATTCTAAGACTTTACGCAGATCATTTTTAGCCATTCGGAGTTTATCTACATCTGTTCCTACAAATCCAATTTGGATAGCAGATCCAAACATAGAAGAATTCCCCATACTCAGTCTTTCTGCTTCATAGATAGGTTCTAAGGTATCTTGTATTGCATTTTCCACAACAAAGCTCTCCATTCCTCTCTGTTCTCCATTCAATAATATCACCTTGAGATAACCTTCATTGGTAGTTGGTCCCAAAGTTCTTGAAATAGATTTTACAACTTGCTGCCCATCTGTTCTCGCTGCACTTAATTTATCATTAGCATCCCAAACCGCTCGCTCAATGCGTTCTAATTTATCATTAGTGATCTGCTCTGTAGTTCCCGAAGGTAAACGCAGACTAATCAACACATCATCGCGATCAATAAATGGAAAAAAGGTAGTTAGTACATGTCCCCCACGAACTATAGCAAAACTCAGCATTAGCATGACAGTACAAACAGCAAAGGTAATCATCTTGTTATTTAATGAAAATTGTAAAAGAGGCTTGTATATCTTATTTTTTAGCCCCTCAAAAACTGCTGTTGTTCCACGTTCTATTGCATTAGGTTTTTGGACTTTTTTTAGATCTCTTGAGTGCGCAATATGTGCAGGAAGGATAAAAAACCCTTCTATAAGAGAGATTAATAAAGTAGCTACAACTACAAAACCAATATTAGATATGAGATCTCCCATAGTTCCCTCTACCAAGAAGAATAAGCAGAAGAACCAACAGGTAGTTAATACAGCAGAAACAATAGAGGGTACGACTTCTAATGTTCCCTTGAATGCAGCTTGAACTGGTGGCATACCTTGCTCGTATTTTTGAAAAATATTTTCTGCAATTACAACACCATCATCTACCAAGATCCCCAAAACGAGAATCATTCCAAACAAAGAAAGCATATTGATATTAACCCCAAACATGGGAGCTACAATAAACATTCCTAGCAATGAAATTGGAATACTCAACGCTACCCAAAACGCAATTCTAGGCTTTAGGAATAAACCTAGAACTAATAGAACTAATCCAATCCCTATGAGTCCATTTTCTACTAATAAATCTGTACGCTGTCGCACCCTTAAGCTCCCATCTATCATAAGGTGTGCTTGTATTTGGGTTTCTCTTGTATTAAATTCTTTGATAAATTGCTTTACCTTCTCTGCTGAAGAAACAATATCCTCTGTCAAGCGGCTCTGTATAATAATATTTACTGCAGGCTTTCCACCATAGAAATTACGTTGTGGACTATCCACCCATTTATCTACAACAGATGCTACATCCTTGAGAAAGATATTTGCTCCTGTAGTGCTGGTTTTTACGATAATACCTTCTAGATTATTTGCATAATACTTTTGGTTCTTTGCTCGTATTGTAATATTTGTATGTTCTACCTCTAGTTGTCCTCCAGTCAGTTCTAGATTCGAGTTGGCAACAGCCTGTGCAACTTGTTGTATAGTTATACCATATTTGTGCAAGGCATCTTCTCGCACAGCAATTTCTATTTCTTCCTCAGGGTAGCCATTGAGTACAACCTTTGAAATTCCATCTATTGCCAAAAGCTCTTTTTCTATGCCTTCTGCATAAACCTTGAGTGTTTTTAGATCTACGTCTCCAGTAAGTGCAAACTCAGCAGCAAGATCCAATCTCTCTTTTTTGTATATTATGGGAGTTTCCACATCATCTGGAAAAATGATTCGATCTACTGCATTTTTGACATCAGTTAATGCCTTATCTGCATCAAAGCCACTCTTTAGGGCAATATTGATACTTGCCCGATTTTCAACAGAAAGAGAGGTTACCTTCTTGATTCCATCCAAACCTCTCAACTCATCTTCTATTTTTAAGGTTACTCCTTCCTCTAACTCTTTTGGAGATCCTCCTACAAAAGTTGCATCAATTATAATGTCTCTACTTGTGGTTCTTGGAAATTGGCTACGAGAAGCATTAAACAAAGAAATAATACCAACAATTGCCAAACCCAACAAAATAACATTGGCCGATGTTGAATACTGAATAAAATATTGAATTGCTTTTTTCATAATGAATAAGTTGTCATAATAGCAGCTTAGTCTCCAAAATGACTAAGAGCTGATCTACACTTTTTATCTCTTTTTCAGAGCTTAGAAAAATACATTTAATAAGATAATTCCTTAGCTCTCTATCGTCCTAACCTGCATCCCTTCGTAAGCACCTGTTATCGGCTCTTGTAACAAAGAACTTCCCTCAGGAACACCTCTGACAATTGCTTGATTGTCTGTATACCGCAAAACCTCTACTTTTAGCAGTTTCAGTTTATCCTTATCAACAATATAGACTTGATTACCATCTATAACTAGTCTTCGAGAAAGCTCAATAACATTATCCAGTTGTTCTGCCTTGACTTTTCCATTCAGATACATTCCTTCGTTGAGTTGTGATCCAGAAACGGATATAAACACCTTTTGTGTTTGTGTTTTTACATCCATTGTTTTGCCAAAACGGGCTACACTTCCCTTCCATTCCTTGTCCAAAACATCTGAATATAAAACGACCTTACTGCCACGACTCAAGAACTTTGCGTCAGCTAAGGATACTGTAGCTTCTAGTTCATAATTATTAGCATTCATTAGGGTTCCAAGTGGTTGTCCTGCTCGGATCAAGCCTCCTTCATAAATCAAAGCATTGGTTAATACACCCGAAAAAGGTGCTTGAATCTTATATTTGGTCAATCGATGCTCTTTTTGTTTGATCCCGAGATATTGGTTTTCCAAACCTCTAGCAGCTATGTATAGTTTTTCTCTTTCACTCTTGGTAGTAGGTAGAGCTTGAATCGGTTTTTCTATATCAAAATGATTAACATAGTCATACCATGCCTGAAAATTTTCTGAATAATCTGCTTCTAAATCAGGTAATAATCCCACAATGACTGAATATAACTTAGACTTACTTGTTTTCAGATCTAGACGCACTTCTGTGTCATCTATAATGAATAAAGTTTCTCCCTTTTGGAAATAAACCCCCTCTCTGAAATTCTTTCCCGTGGTGGTTAGTATACCCGTAACTTCTGCAAAAAGATCTACCTTTTCTTTGGCTACAAGTTTTCCCCTGATTTCAAGTATCGAATTAGAGTTCTTATTTTGTACTTTGATCGTTTTAGCATATCTATTTTGAGACTCTCCTACTGTTTGATCTTTAGCTTCAGTATCCTGAGGTTCTGCTTTGCTCACTAACTTTAGGGATAGGAATATTCCTCCAACTAATATTCCTATCCCTATAAGAACACTTAGTTTTCTGAATATTTTGTTGTTATTTGTTGCCATAATCTGAACTAATTTTTCCACACTTATTGATTAGTATAATATATTTTAATTTCACATAAAATAGTTAACAACTACTTAAATTATGTGTAAGATTAATTGACGGTTTAGTGTTGTACCCAAGGGTAACAGGGAAATATTCGGATAGTTTCTGCATGATGAATATTTCTATTCTACTTCATTTTAGAACAAAAAAAAGACTTTTTTCAGACAGCTAAAAATTTATTGTACCAATACCTACTATTTATACATCAACCCGTTCTTTTTATTTATCAGACAAGTTCCAAAACAAATCAGATACATCCTATTGCTATAATTTTAGTCCTACTACAGCTCATAAACTCTTCTTTTTCACAACCTACTAAATCTTAGTTTATATAGCTAATTGCCAACAACTTGTACTAAAAGATGAACTAAGGCTAAAAAATAAACAACTATATATCAAATTACTTGTTAAGAACAACAAATAAATTAAGCAAAGTATATGTAAAACTATTTTTAGATTAACCTAAAAATAGTTTCAAGTTAAATAAAATTGACATATATTTGCCTCAGACACATTACAGAGATACACCTAATTCTTCTAAGCTTAACCAAGGATAAAGAGCATGTCTAAGGTTTGACAGAATTGGGTTTGACAAATCTAAAATCTACGAACTAATCATAATAAACATATAATAAAAATGTATTATAATTATATCCTATTATTTCTTTTGATGGGAACTTCCGTACTAAGCCATGCACAATCAGAGCATAACAAACTTTTCCAAATAGAAGGACGTGTCCTAAACTCAGAATTTGAATCCTTAAGTTTTGCTAATGTACGTTTAATCAATGATGAAAAAGAGCTAGTTTTAGGTACCTCCTCAGATTTTGATGGAAAATTCATCCTAAAAAGTGAGCTAGAAAATGGGAACTATGAAATTATCATTGACTATGTAGGCACAACACCTTATCAGAAATCTATTGAAATTGGAGATGCGTTGGACAATAAAACCATTGATTTGGGTAATATTTTTCTACGTGAAGGACATCAAATTGCAGAAATCCAAGTTGACCAATACCAATCTAATGGAAATTGCTGTTCTATTGATTTTCCAATACAACAAACCTCAACAATTACAAGTAAATCTATCATTGATCCAGATCAACTCAAAAAAATCAATGCACCAAATAATCTAGTTGATATGATTAGCTTAGTTTCAGGTGTAGAAGAAAATGTTGCTTGTGGTGTTTGTTTTACTAACAGTATTAGTATCAATGGTTTGCCAGGACAATATACTGCCGTTCTAATAGATGGAACGCCCATGTATGGAAATTTAGCTTCTGTTTATGGATTAAACGGAATTCCGAATGCTTTAATTGATTACGTGGAAGTTACCAAAGGTCCCAACTCTGCCATGTATGGTTCGGAAGCTGTAGCAGGGGTATTGAATATAGTAACTAAAAACCCTAAAGACCAAGCTTTGCTAGAGATTAATCTTCAGGGAAGCTCTCACCTAGAATCTTTTAATAATTTGATATTTTCCCCTAAAATCGGTAAAAATCTATATACAAGTTTTGGCTTAGACCATGTTTATATGAATACTTACCATGATGAAAACCAAGATGGATTTGGTGATATTATTAATCTAGATAGAATTAGTGCTTTCGGAAAAATAAGTTTAGATCGACCTAAAAACAGAAAATTCTCTCTCTTTGCAAAGTATTATTATGAAGATCGTAGAAATGGTTTGGAAGATTTTGTCAAAAACCGAGCTTATAGAACATTGAGAGGTAATGATTCTATCTATGGAGAGAGTATTTATACCAAGCGATGGGAAGTTTTGGGTACTTATGATTTACCGACAAAAGAGTTCTTGCGCTTAGATTACTCCTTTAGTGGACATAATCAAGATAGTTATTATGGCTCAGACCACTATGTAGCTCAACAATATATTGCTTTTACTAATATAAATTGGCGAAAATTCATCAAAAAACATGATATATCTGTTGGAGGTACCTTTCGTTACCAGTACTACGATGATAACACTGTAGCTACAGAAGATAGTCTCAATATTAGCAATGCACATCAGTTCATTCCTGGTATTTATGTAGAAGATACTTGGGAGATTTCTAAGAAATTTGCTGTTCTTTTGGGCACTCGTTTAGACTATTATCAAGAACATGGATTGATTCCTGCTCCACGTCTAAATATTCGTTACAAGCCAAGTACTTGGACAACATTACGTCTGAATATGGGAACAGGTTTTCGTGTTGTTAACTTGTTTGCAGAAGATCACGCATTTGTCACAGGAAATCGCCAGTTGGAGATCCAAGAAGATTTACAGCCAGAACGCTCTTATAATATAAGTGGACAGTTTTCTCAAATTATCAATGTAGGTAAAGGTTTTGGCTCGCTCAACCTAGAGGGTTTCTATACGCATTTCACCAATGCTATTTTCCCTGATTATAGCGAGGCCAACAAACTCATTTATAAAAACTTAGATGCCTTTGCTCAAACTGCAGGTTTTAATCTATCCTATGATCATCAATTTTCGTTTCCACTGACACTGAGCTTTGCTGGTGGCTGGCGTTACAGTGCTCAGACCGAGCGCGAAGATGGGGGGCAGTTGGTTAGCAACCGTTTGGAGTTGGCTCCTTTCTGGAATGGCAGTTTTATGATTGGTTACCATATCAAAAAATGGCAGTTAAGTTTTGCTTATTCTGGTAATATCACTGGAGAAATGGAGCTCCCTACTGTATTTGATTTGGATACTGATGGAAATCCATTGCCTAATGCACGTCCAACTCGTTCCAAGCCTTTTTCGATACAAACATTTCAGGTAAATAAAGGATTTGAGAAAATTAATTTAACTCTATATGCAGGTATTCAAAACGTACTGAACTATCGCCAAAGTTTATCTCCTTTAGCGGGCTACAATGACCCAAATGCTAATCCTGGTTTTAGTGATTATTTTGATACGGCGTATGCTTATTCTTCTATTCACGGAAGAGAGTTCTATCTAGGAATTCGTTGGTTTTTGAATCGTAAAAATATGTAAATAGGGAGCTTAGTACTATGTAAAATAAATAAGTTTATATTTTAGTATTGGCTGAATTCACTTTTTCATAATGCCTTTTCATTTT
>JAKVCT010000103.1 GCA_022448995.1 Saprospiraceae bacterium | reverse complement strand
AGCGCAAAAAGGCTGATTGAATTTACTTCGTAGAGCCCTTCGGGGTTAAATACAAATTAATTGTGGCTATCTACTTAATATAATTTTTTCGTATTTGATTGGCGAAGCTAACCCCGAAGGGCTCAACGTAGTTAACGCCTTCACTATATATACGAAATATCCATCTACAGCGCAGATCGTTAGCTCTGCGCCAATAAAATATTCAACTATTTATGTTACAGAGTATTAAATTTATAGCTCATGAAATTTTTTGAATCGCGAAGCGTTCAGCAAAGCTAAAGCTTTATTGGCTATTGATAAATCTATGGTTCATGAATTTTCGTATCTAAGTATGGAGTATCGATAAATCAATGAACTAATATAAGTTAAAAAAGATATGTTACAGACTCAAGGTTTAAAATTTGCCTATAATTCAAATCTAAGTTTTTCTTTTCCAGATATGGAATGTAAAGAGGGATCCCACTGGTTGATATTGGGACAGTCAGGTTGTGGAAAAACAACCTTGTTACATATCTTAGGTGGTATGCGCAAACCAACTAGTGGCCTTATTTCTATCAATGGTATGGAGATTAACAAAATGGATGAAGCTACTTTAGATAATTTTAGAGGTGGACATATTGGTGTAATTTTTCAACAACCACATCTGATTAATGCGATAACTGTAGAGGAAAATTTATTGGCTGCTCAGTATCTTGCTCAAAAAAAACAAGATAAAAAGAGGGTTAGGGAACTTCTAGAAAAGTTAAATCTAAGTGCCAAGCTAAAAGTTCGTCCTAAGCGACTCAGCCAAGGAGAACAGCAACGTGTTTCTATTGCTAGAGCATTGATTAACAACCCTGTATTGGTCTTGGCAGATGAGCCAACTTCTAGTTTAGATGATGACAATTGCAAAGAGGTTGTTGATCTATTGTTAGAACAAAGTAAGGAACACAACGCAACTCTGATCATTGTCACTCATGATAACCGTCTGAAGAGTTTGTTTGAGAATCAAATTGAGCTGACACCTAGCAAACAAGAATATTAGCAAACAAAGAAGCTCCAAAGGAGCAACACAAATATGGCATAGTGACTTAGTATTATGCCCAATAATTAGCCCAAAAGTAAAAGCATTATGTGTACAGTAACCTTTGTACCAATTCAAGACAATCATTACGTACTCACCTCTAACCGGGATGAATCACCATTACGCTCACCAGAGAAGTTACACGAAAATTCAGATCGTAATCTAATCTATCCTAGAGAACCCTTGGCAGGTGGAACCTGGATTTGTATTTCCCAAACAGGAACCTGGGTTTGTTTACTCAATGGGGCATTTGTAAAACATGTACGCAAAGCACCCTACCGAAGAAGCAGAGGTTTAGTCGTTTTAGATTTTTTTGAATATACATCAGCAGTGCAGTTTTTTGATGAATATGAATTGGACAACATTGAGCCATTTACCATCATTGCTTGGGATCAGCAAAAGCAAGAACTCTATGATTTTCGCTGGGACGGAGAGCAACGTTATTTGAGTATTTTAGATAAGAAAGAGACACATATTTGGTCATCTTGTCCATTGTATCCGCCTGAAATTCAGGCAAAACGAAAAAAATGGTTTACAGAATTTTTAGCAAATCATAACATCCAACAAGCAGAAGAAATGTTAGATTTTCACCACAATGCAGGTGAGGGTGATCCAGAAAATGACTTGATGATTACACGTTATGGAGGAAAGTTAAGAACAGTTAGCACAACTATTATTGAGCAAAAGGAAAGTGACCTAAAAATTTCCTATAATGATCTAATTCATGAAAAAAACAGTACTAGAGTCTACCAGACCCCTGCCCAAAAAAATTAAAAGAATTGGTGGCAACGTTTGTGGCTTAGACCATTTTTTATTCGTTTGTCCAATTGGGAATATTGTCCAATGGGCTTAACTTCTATCCCAACCTTTTTCTATTGGTTGTACTTATCGGCTAGGGCACGTTCCTTTTTTGGATTCTCAGCTACCAATCCAGGTATAGAATCTGGTGGAATGATTGGTGAACTGAAAGAGGACATTCATCAACTGATTCCTAATGATTTAATGCCACTCACAGCTTTTGTTCCTGCAGGAACCTCTGAGGAGGGAGCTGTTCAAATTTTTCAAGAGAAAGGCTTTGAATATCCAATCATTGCCAAACCCGATATCGGAGGAAGAGGTGTAGGGGTGCGCAAAATCAAAAATGAAGAGGGTTTAAAAGCTTACCAAAGAGACCAAGCCAATGTGGCTTATCATCTACAAGCATTTGTTGATTATGAGATAGAAGCTGGTGTAATGCATTATCAAATGCCAGATAGTGAAGAGAGTGGAATTATTTCAGTTACCTTAAAGGAGTTTTTGAGTATAACTGGAGATGGTGTTTCCACTTGTATGGACTTGATAGAAGACAATCCTCGAGCAATTTTAGTCAAAGATACCTTGATTGAAAAATATGGAGAACGCTTACAAAGAGTATTACCCAATGGATAAGAATTAGTCTTGCAACCTATTGGCAATCACTGTCGTGGAACTATGTTCTTAGACGGGAATTATCTGATTAATGAAGAGATGATTGAAGGTTTTGATAAGATTACAAGTAGAATAGAAGGTGTCTATTTCTCACGTTATGATTTGCGTTGTCCTTCCTAGGAAGATCTCCAAGCAGGACGCAATATTATGATTTTAGAAATTAATGGAGCCGGAGCTGATCCAGCACATGTTTTTGATCCTAAAGTGTCTATTTTTCAAAAATATAAAGCGATTTTCAAACAGTGGAAAACCATGTTTCGCATTGCTAGAGCTAATCGCAAGAATGGATTGAAATACATGAATTGGAAAGAAGCTCGTCGCATTCTCAAACGTAATAAAGAGCATCAGAAAATAGTGAAAAGCTCATAACTATAACTTATTAAACTATAACTTAATTGAAGTATTTAACTACTTAAGTAGTTGAATACTATGGACTTAAGCTACGCTTTTTGGGGTGGTTTAAGTTCTCAAAATTCAAACCAAACGTTGTTCTGATTTTCAAGCACTTACCAATTATTCTACTGTAAATTCTTAAACAACTCTAAATTTATCCTGTTTTATTTCAACGCTATTCCTTTTTTTACCGTTTATTATAGATAGTAGCTCGTAACTTTTACACATTTCTACACACCCCGAAAAATTCTACAAAGTAAAAAGTATTCTATAATGAATGATAAGTAGATACCAAACTATATGTTATAGAGTTCTAGGGTTATTTCCGTAGTAAACGGTTATATAAATATTAAACAGCATAGCTGATTCATTCCCAATCATACACACAGGATAATATGAGTAGAAGTAATATATTATTTTTATGGATTATTGTGATGCTGATAGGCATCCCTTTTTCTAAGGCTACCCACATTGTAGGTGGTGAGATTACCTATGAGTGTATAGGTAACGATAATTACAGAATTTCTTTGGTCATTTTTCGAGATTGTGATTCAGGAAATCCTTGGTTTGATGATCCTGCCTCTTTAGGAGTTTTTAATAATGATGGAGTTCTTGTCACTGAAGTGCTTATGCCCTTGTCTTCTATCAACGATACCTTAGATCTTTCCTTAGATGATCCTTGTTTAGTAGTACCTCCCAATGTTTGTATACACACTACAACGTATACTCGTATTGTAAACTTGCCATTCATAGTTGGTGGATATGAACTTGCTTACCAGCGTTGTTGTCGCAATCAAGATATAGTGAATATAGTATCACCACTAACAACTGGAGCTACTTATTCCGTCAAAATTACAGACGATGCTCTGCAAGCATGCAACAATAGTCCCATGTTTAAGGAATGGCCATCGGTCTATATTTGTCAGAATTCTCCTATTTCTTTTGATCACTCTGCAATCGATGTTGAAGGAGATTCCATTGTATATTCTTTGTGTACACCTTTTTTAGGAGGAGGTACAAATAGCCAAAACCCCAACGGACCAAATGGTGCAATGCCACAACCTCCAAGTCCTCCCTCCTATACACCAATCACTTGGCTTGGTATCTTCAGTGAGCAAAATATGATGGGGGGAACTGATCCATTGAGTATAGATCCACAGACTGGATTACTAACTGGTACACCTACTATTTTAGGCACTTTTGTAGTTGGTGTTTGTGCTAGAGAATATCGTAACGGGGTGCTTTTGTCAGAGATTCGTCGAGATTTTCAGTATGTAGTGGGTATCTGTAGTCAGATTAATTACTCTGCTTTTTTTGCCCCTATTGAGACTTGTAATAAAAGCCTTATTGTCAATTTTAGTAATCAGAGCCAAACGCAATTCTTTGATTTTCAATGGGATTTTGGAGATGGTAGTACATCGAGTTTTACCTTTCCTTCTCATGAATACCAAGATACTGGAACCTATACTGTTTCGCTCATTGTAGATCCCAACTCTGCTTGTGCAGATACAAGTATACAAGAAATTGAGGTCTATCTACGAGGAATAGAAGCTTCAGTTAGTGATGCTAGTTTTATTTGTCAACTTGACACAACCTCATTTACAGCGGATGTTCAGAGTGAGGATTTGGACTCTGTAACCTATACTTGGTCACCTCAAACGGGGATTATAGATGGTTTGGGGACAGATTCTATAACAGTTTATGCAGAAGTTGATCAAGAATATATTCTTACCGTACGTAATCAGTATGATTGTATAGATACTGCCAAAGCAGTATTAAATACATCATTAAAAACGGTAAATGTAGAAGCGACCGCAAACCCTAGAGAAGTCCTAGAAGGTGCAGTAGTACAGTTGGGAGCTAATATAACTGGAAGTAATTTTGGAGTATTTATTGATCCAAATCTTGAGTATAATTGGTCGTCTCACCCAAGTATTACTGAAGATCTAAATCAAGCTTATCTTAAAGCTTATCCAACTGAACCTACCACTTATTACGTAACAATACAAAATGAGTATGGTTGTACCTCTGAAGATTCTGTGAGTGTTACTTTGTTAGATCCTCCTTGTGCTCGTCCTCTAGTCTTTGTACCTAATACTTTTACGCCCAATGGTGATGGTCTAAACGATCTATTGTATGTACGAGGTAATATTATTTTAGAAGTAAATTTGGTGATATATAATCGTTGGGGAGAACGTATTTTTGAAATTACAAATATGGAACAAGCTTGGGATGGTACACTCAGAGGCAAAGATTTACCTCCAGATGTTTATGGGTATTATTTACGTTGTCGTTGTGATGGTGGTGAAGAATATATTGAGAAAGGAAATATTACTTTGATACGATGATTCTAATAAAGATTATTTAGGTATTTTGGGTTTGGTGTAATGTGTTTACAGTGAACCTTAAGTAGGGACTTTTGCTTCGCAGAGCACTTTGTGGTTTAGCATTAGACAAATAACTTGATAATCAATAATTTATAGGTATTTATAGAAAAGAAATTTACTTCGTTGAGCCCTTCGGGGTTTAGCTTTGCTGAGCACTTCGTGGTTGTCTGACGTTCCCAAATTGGTCATAGCTTTGAAAATTACGAAGTAATTTGAATTGAGCTATTTGTTAATTCCTAAGAATTAACAAGTGACCAATTATAAAATAAGGGAGTCCTAGATCTTTTGGTCACCTTTTGCAGCAATGGCAAAAGGTGAGAGAAGAAATATGCTTAATACTGAAACAGCTTAAGTAGGGATTTTTAGTATTAAGTAAAATAACTGATAATCAAATAGTTATAATAGGATTTTTGAAATACTTTACCCCACTTTTTGGACTTTATGGTCAAAAGCGGGATAACCACGCAGTGCTCTGCGAAGTAAATTTCTTTTTAGTTTTATTGAACTTTATTCCAAATCGTTTTAGCACCATTTTTGGTTACCGTGATAAATTTTGTTTCAGAAAGTGTCAAAACTTTTAGGGTATCTACCATATCTAAACCTGCATTTTTAGTGATTAATTGATCACCATCTAGTATAAAAGTAGAAGGGCCATATTCCAGACTCTCAGTTGAATGCATTGTGTCATTACTTACCATCATTCGAACTTCTACCTCTTCACTACCTTCTACCACCCAAGCACCTTGCAAAAGATCTTTGGGAGTATGTGGTTTATCAGTTAGGTCGGATCGATTAGGATTGGAGAGAATAGTATCTTTAGAATTTTCCTTAGGATTATTAGATGGAGAATTATTAGTTTGATCATTGCTACAAGCAAATAAGAAGCAACAGGATAAAAAGAGTAAAGTTGATTTAAGTATAGACATAAATTAAACTTGTTATAGATTGATAAAGTTGATTCTAAGTAGTTTACGGTGTTTTTGTTTAGACTAGCCTAAGAGCAATCTGTAAAACTAATCCTTTATACACTGAAGTTACTCAGGAATAAATAGATAAGTACTTGGAATTCAAGATAAAGCTCTGTTTAAGTTTTGTAGTAGAGCTACAAGAGTATAAAACAACTATCATTATTGGCTTTTATTCTGCAAAAAGGTACAAAAGCTCTAGTGTAAGTAGGTGGATGTAATGAATTTTAGACATCCTCTTATTTAACAACCTTATTAACTGACTATTGTAAGTAGTCAGTATCAATGAAAAAAGCCAAGCAGCAAAACTACTTGGCTCAAAAATAAATGATATTTTTTAATTGACGATTATTTATTGCTATTGTCTTGTGTTAAAGTGCAAAATTCTTTTTGTTCTTAGGCTTACGCAGAATATCTAAAAAGTCACGTACTGCTGTAAACGATACTACTTTATCATCAAAATGGCTCATTGCTTTTTCTGCTTCTTTCTCATCTGCATTCAAGTGGTTCAAGATATTTTTCAAGTGCATTTTCATATGTCCCTTTTGGATACCTGTAGTTACTAAAGAACGAACTGCTGCAAAGTTTTGAGCTAAACCAACTGCTGCAATAATCTTCATTAATTCTTCCGCAGAAGGATTATCCAACATCTCTAAAGAACGCTTCGCCAAAGGATGTAAGGTTGTCAACCCACCCACAGTACCAATTGCCAAAGGTATATCTAACCAGAAATGAAAGTGACCATCTTTAATCTCTGCATAAGATAAACTTCTATATTTACCATCTCGTGCAGCATAAGTATGTCCACAAGATTCTATAGCGCGAAAATCATTACCTGTTGCCAAAGCTACAGCATCAATTCCATTGAAAATTCCTTTGTTGTGTGTAGTAGCTCGGTGTACATCTATATGAGCAATCTTGATGGCTTTGACAAACTTATAAGCAAAAGTCTCTGAGCTCATATTACCTTTGTCAAACAGACCTAAGTCCTCTATTGGGCAAGAAACGCTAGCCCGAACCAAACACTCTGGTGTATAATTTGACAAAATAGCCATAATTACAATTACTTCGCGCTCAACTTCAGGTAGATGAGTTTGCTCCTGCATGAAGTTCATCAAGGTATGACCTGTTGCCTCTAGTGTTGAATTGATAAAATTAGCCCCCATAGAGTCACAGGTCTCAAAAGTCATCTTAAGCTGGTAATAATGTTGCTCGAGATGTGACATATCCAACAACTCAATATCCAAAATCCCACCACCACGCTTGCGCATGTTGTGTGTAATATGTTCAGTATCTTCTATGATGCGCTGTTTTAGCTTAGGCATCATAGCGTGCAGTTCTAGGGAATCACCTTTCCAATCAAAATGAACTTGACCTACTTTTTGAGTAGATATAATTTCTGCCTTAAATCCTCCTCTTTTCAACCAAAATTTGGCAGCACTAGAGGCTGCTGCAACTACAGAACTCTCTTCAATTACCATTGGTACACAGTAGAGCTTACCATTCAAATCTAGGTTTGGCATTACACCATAAGGAAGATAAAAGTTACTTAAAGTATTTTCACTAAAGTCATCAAAAATCTTTTGCTTTTGTGCATCACCATACCAAAAGCTTTTAAGTTCATAGGCTACTTCTTCAGGATTTGAAAAGAAGTTTTTTGCTAACCAAGCTAATTTTTCTCTTTTACTCAACTTGGAAAAACCCGATACCAATTTTGATTTTTTCTTCATCATAAAAATGGTGATTTAATATTTTTTGTATAAAACTAGGAGGAGTAAGGTGTTTAGTACTCTGTAACCTAAGTAATTATGAATTTTAAACAGAAGTAAGTAGTTGACGGAATTAAAATATAAGTAACTAGCCACAATTATTTTGTACTTAGACATGCTCAAATGTGTCTATTCTTATTTGCAAACAGGTGCAAGATACATAGTTTTTTTAACTATCACTTACAAGCAAACGAGTAGATCGTGTTTTTCGTAGGATCTTAACGAACTTTAAGAAAACATTCTGCTACACGTAGACCTTCTATCTGTGCTTTTACATAATTGTAAAGATCTTCATAAGATCCTCTAGCATGTTTCAAAAAGCTAGAAGCTTGACCATAAACAGCATTTAATTTACTTTTATTGATCAAATAGTAACCATCCAAGAAATTCTTGACACCTCCTGATATAATAACTGTTTGGCATTTTGCTTTGTTGCCTAATTCCTCAATGATTTCATTAGTCATTAGGGTCATCTCCGTAGCACTGTGTCCCACATTGGCCAAAGCTGCATAAATTTGTTTGCGCATAGCTGTGCTTCTCAACAGTTCTAGTTTAGCAAAATTAGTGCCTCCATTTGCGGCAAAATCAACAGCTTCAATAGGAAGTTGAAACAATGTCTTCAAGCTTTCTCGTCCCATACCCTGACCAACTTCTTTGACTATATATTTATGCTGTGGCAATTTGTCTAGGATGGTGTAAATGGTTTCGATTGGAGGCTTCGCAAAATGATCACCTTCTGGTTGTAACCACTCTTGCATGGGATTTACATGAATAATCAAGCCATCTGCTTGCAAGCTATCTAACAAATTACTGATGAGATGAAGTTGATTGTTTTCGATTAACTGCTCAATTTGAGCAATACCCAAGTTAGCATACAAGGGTAAATCATCTCCAATAATTGGTCGAATATTAAAATCATCAAAATACGTTCTATCTGTCAATAGAGATCTACAAGACCCTAGACCCATCCCAAATCCAAACTCGTTGGCAACACGAGCAAGACTGTGGTTGATTTTGCGTGCAAGAGCTGTTCCTCCTGTCATGCTCGATACCCATAGAGGAGCAGACACGGTTTTACCTAAGAATTGAAAATCCTTTCTTAGTTCTGAGGAAGGGTGGCCTGAAAGTAATGGCTCGTAATAGAAGCGTTTATCTAGATTATTACCATCAATCTGAGACTGAAAGGCCAATTCAATATGGTCTTTTTTTCTGCTCACAGAGGTAGAATCATCGTCTTCAAAAGAAGTATCGCGTACAACTGTGTCTTTTTGATGTTCATTAGAATGTAATAACATAAGATATTGTGGATTTAATTTTTATTGTATCTTTAAATAATCCTTAGTTTGTTTTTTTAACTAACTGATATTTAAAAGTATGTGCAAAGTTAAAACAAAATTACACATCCTTTTAATTGTTGAAAAATTGAGAATTTCAGAAGACTCAATATAGTTAGAAACCTACAAACTATTCTAAGTATTCAATGAATAACAGCCTTCATAATAGAGTCTTCAGAGGATTTTACTAGGTAAAATCTTATGATTTATCCTAAAAATGATTGTGTTGACTTACTTATATTGAATAATTTCTTAATATTGTTTGTCCAATTTATTTATCCTTGTATTAAATGATAAATCATTAACAAATTTAGCTTAAGAAGTTGTTTTAACTTCAATTTTGACATAAAAATTAAATATTATATCAAAATTAGTTCTCACTAGTAGTTATTGCTACAATAAATTGTTCAAAAAAATGCTTGATGGAATATTCCAAGATTTTTTTTTGTGCAAAAATTCGAAAGACTTATTTCTAGTTTAATTTATTCTAGCTTTGTCGAATTCTTCAGTTTATGAAGTTGATAATAGAGCTAATTGTGAGTGAAATCAATGAATTTGATGCAATAAAGATAGCTTTTGACAACTTGTTGGACTAATAACGTATTTGTTTAGTGATTGAAGTATAGAATTTAATGATTTTATGAAATTATTAATATGTTTTAAAAAAATATTACCTATAATTCTAGTCAAAGGACTAATAATCTATAATTCTATAAATAATATATATCCTAGCATATTTCAGATATAGTAGACATAACAAGGAAACGTTTTTTTTGTTTAGAATAATTTTGCATGTATTCTGAAGTGTAAGTAACTAGCCACAATTATTTTGTACTTAACTTTGGAGGGCTCTACAAAGCAAAAGTAAAAAGTATTGTTTTCTGCTAATTAATAGTCAATACTTTACAGTAATCATATTATTGTAGTAGTAAAAGTGCTAGATACTGATAGTCATTTGGTTATAAAACCCTTGTGGACTATGGTAAGTAAACCAAAACCAATTTAATCTACTGATAGTTTAGTGAGAAATTGCCTTATATGAAGAATTATTTACAGCGTTTTAAGAAAATGGTTAGTGTACTCCATGCACATCCAAAAGTTCAGTTATTGCATTTTAATACCTTTCCTCCGTGTTCAGAGGAAACTTTTGAGGCTATTGAGCAAAAGTGTGGGCAGGCTTTGGATTCTAATCTCAAGGCATTCTACAGAGAAACTAATGGCTTACAGTTGACTTGGATTTTAAAAACGAATGATTGTTACCAACCTCAACAACACAGGTACAACCAAGAGCCTTTAGTTTGGGATTTTGCAACCCAAGAGTTTCGTTCAGAAGATGCATGTATTATGATTCTCCCTATTGAGCAAGTTTTTTCATCTCTTGATTATCCATCATCCAACACAGGAGCAAACAATCCTGAGCTTGACTTTTTGGGATACAATTTTTCTTTTAATCAGTTTTATTCCAATCTATACGTTTTTGATGCGTTCTCAAAATTTTGTGATATGGCTCTTTTCAGAGATACTCAACATAAACGCTGGTTAGTTCTGATGGGAGATGAAGGTGGAGAGTGTTACACTGATTCTAGATTAACAGATTTTGATTCCTATATTGAATTCTTATTGGCTTACAAAGGATACTGTCAGAAACGAAAGCAGTTTTATGGCCTGTATCAAGGTCATGAAGAAGCCATTTTATCTACTTCTAGTACATTTTGGAAGGGACAGGATACTTTAGATATTGATACTTTAGTTTTTATACAGGACTTTCCTTTGGCAGATCAACCGGGAAGCCCTACTGATCATATTCACACAAACAGAATGCAAGATCGTGCCAAGGGAGTTGTTGCACTGCAACAGACAGAAATGCACGAGATTATTCGCAAACATATTCTCTTTTTGAATTCGGGTGGTATTGGTGGACGTTGGCAGATGATTAGTTTACGTAATTTCGTATGTGGTATTTATCAAGGTGCTCAAGGTACTCAAGGAGAACAGGCTATTTTAGATATGCAACATTTGCCACATGAGTTAGATCTCTTAGAGTTACAATTGCCTTATTCTAGTTGGTGTGGCGTTCATGCTCGTTATCAGGATTTCAGTGATGCAGATTTGACAGGTAGTCTCTTTTCTGATGCTATGTTAGAAAAAACAATCTTTGCAGATGCGAATTTACAAAATGTAGACTTTTCAAGAGCTAGCTTGCGTGGGGCTAGTTTTATGAATGCAAATCTACGCGGAGCAGATTTTGAGAATGCAGATCTAACAGATGCAGATTTCAGAGGAGCTATATTGGAGGGGGCACGTTTTCCAGGAGCCACTCTAAAACGGATTCTTCGTTAATCCTCATTCTGTTTTTTATATCGATAACGTTGGACCATAATCGCTACTATAATAAGGATCCCAACTTCAATGACCAAGAGCCAAACCCATCCTTGATTTCCTGATTCTTTAGTGGATTCTTGACTAGAAAGCCTCACATTCGATTTTGAAGGAAAGGTTTCTCCTCTTTTGCTATGCTTTAATAAATCCAAGGATTGGAGATTACTTTGAAGTTGTACATAGTCTGGATCATCTTCAGAAACGATTTTTTCTAGAATAAGACTTGCTTGGGTGTAACTAATTTTAGCATTATCATAATCTAGAATTCGTTCGTATAAATAACCCAAATCACTTAATGCTAAGGCATATTCTCTATCTGTTCCTATTGCTTGCTTACGCTTTAGTGCTGCTTTGACATAGGGCAGAGAATTCTTAATCTTTCCACTCTTTTGCAAGGAATTTGCTTTTTCTTCTAAAACATCTAAGGACATTTTAGACAAGTTATCTCCCGCTTCTTGTGCCGAAGACGATAGAGCAATAAAACTGCATACAAAAAGAAAAAGTGAGCATAGATGGTTAGTACATTTCATGGTTTTAGTAGTATTCTATTTTCTTTCAGTTTAGGAGACTCTTCTATTCTATTAGGAGAGGTTGCTACAACTAATAGTGTGTATAAGTGTATGTGCACATATAGTCCTTGAAGGGGTGGCTTCGTTGAGCCTTTTGTAGTTAGCTAAAAGATATCTTAGTTTTTGACTCCAAAACTAAAGCTTAACAAAACAGAATAAGTAATACGACTCAAACTAAAACATAATTAATGAACCACAAAGAGGAAAAACTATAATACTGGCACAATCTATTTCATTCTAATAAACGATTATTACAAAATCAATATACATATTTTTTGATCTATTAATGAAAGAAAGACAATTAAGTTTGAGCAAAAAAAAATCCTTAGTATCCTTAAAAATTCATTGAAATATCTATATATCAAAAATTAAGAAAGGTCTTAGGTTTGTAATTATTTGATTTATAGTTTGTTAAGTGATGTGTAATGTGGATGATTGAATATTTTCACAGAATATTTTATTGGCGCAGAGCTCTTCGGGATTTGGTCCTTTGGGGTTAGCTTTGCTGAGCCTTTCAGGATTTCCTTATTTTAGATACAATGTTTACCCTAAAAATAAAACAGCGTATTGCAATCTTGAAGCGCTTAAGGCACCAAAGAGTTTTTCAAAATAAACAAAAGCTTTAGCTCACCAAAGTAAGAAGGGATTAGCCTGTTGATAGTTGCTCACAAAGCAAGTAGGAAAAATATATTATATTTGCCCTATGATTGTTAAGAAAGATGTGTATTTATTAGCAGGTTTGGGTTTTGATTATCGTGTATTTGCCAACTTGGAAATACAGGCAGATCGGATATATCATATCCAGTGGGAAAGACCATATCGTCGAGAGTCTTACATTAATTATGTACATCGTTTGGCGAAGAAAATAGAGTACAGAGGGCGCCCTATTGTGTTAATTGGTCACTCGTTTGGAGGAATTACCATGCAAGAAATTGCGCGCATATTGGATGTAGAAAAAGTAATTATTATCTCCAGTATAAAATCCCATAAAGAGCGTCCCGCTAGTTTCAACTTTTTGAAGATGCTTCCCTTACATCGTTTAGTTAGCCAAAGGGTGATTTTAGGAACTTTCCCAATATGGGGAAAGCAACATGGTTATAAAACTAAAGAAGAACAGCAGATTTTCAAAGAAATGTTATTAGACTCTAGTAATCGTTATTTACGCTGGTCTATTCGTCAAGTTGTCAAATGGAAGGTCAAAACACCACTTCCTACCGAACTTATTCAGATTCATGGAACCAAGGATAAGACCTTTCCTATTCATTTGATAAAAAATGCACATACTATTCATGATGGTTGTCATATGATGGTTTATAATCGAGCTGATGAAATTAGTTCATTGATTAATCGTGCTTTGCGCAATGAATTACCACATCCTAATGACAGAAAGAAAAGAAATAAAGATAAAACACCTATACGTATTTAGATAAGATTTTATTGTTTTAAATTATTGGTAATGAATCTGTTAGTTTAGATTGTAACTTATTAATATTAGACCATCCTATGAAAAATCAATTATTCAAAGATTTAAAAGTAATCGAATTGGCTAGTGTGTTGGCTGGTCCAGCTGTAGGCTTATTTTTTGCTGAATTGGGAGCCAAAGTCATTAAGATTGAGAACCAAAAAACAGGAGGGGATGTCACGCGAACCTGGAAACTTGCTAAAGAAGATAAAGAAGCACCAGTATCTGCTTATTATGCCTCTATTAATTGGAACAAGGAGGTACTTTTTTTGGATCTTCGTCAAGATACTCACAGAGAACAGGTCTACGAATTAATCCGAGAGGCAGATATTGTAGTTGTGAATTATAAAACAGACTCTGCTCAACGTTTGGGAATGGATTATGCTCGACTCAAACAGCTAAATCCTCAATTGATTTATGCAAATATTTCAGGTTTTGGAAGCGAGAGTACTCGTGTTGCATTTGATGTTGTTTTGCAGGCTGAGAGCGGTTTTATGTATATGAATGGTCAGCCTGAAAGCCCAGCAACTAAGATGCCTGTGGCATTGATTGATATTTTAGCAGCACATCACTTGAAGCAAGGTGTTTTAGTAGCACTTTTGGAACGTTACAAAACAGGAAAGGGGAAGTATGTAGAGGTATCTCTATTTGATGCAGCTGTAGCTTCTTTGGCTAACCAAGCAAGCAACTGGTTAATGGCTGAGCACATTCCGGAGCGTATAGGCTCATTACATCCTAACATTGCACCTTATGGTGAAATATTCAAAACAGCAGATGACAAACAATTGGTTTTGGCTATAGGTACTCACAAACAGTTTAGTAGACTCTGCCATATCTTGAATATACCTGATTTAGCAGAAAATGATGCTTATAATACTAATGTTGCTAGAGTAAAAAATCGACTCGCTCTACAAACTGCTTTGCAAACTGCTTTCTCTGCACTCAAAGCAGAAGATATTCTAAATCAGTGCCATGAGCAGGCTGTACCTATTGCAACTATTCGAGATATGAAAGCGGTTTTTGAATTGCGTCAAGCGCAGAATTTAGTATTGAAAGAGCAACTAACTCCTGAATTTGAAACTAAAAGAGTTCGTACAGCTATTTTCAGAATAGAAGATTAGCCTTGATAATTTATAGAGGGTAGTATTAAGTAGTTTTACAAATTAAATTTTATATTAAAAATGTTCATTGAAAATTCGATATTATATTCATTGCCATAAAGTTTAAAAATGTGTTTTAGTTTCTTAAGCATAGTTTTTTCAGAGGTATAATCAGCGGTAAAAAGCCACTCATATTTTATTTTTCTCCAAAGGGTTTCAATAAGATTCAAATGAGGTGATCTTGGCGGTAAAAATAAAATGGTTAAGCCCTGTTTTTCCCACTGTTCAAACATTGCTTTGGTAACTTTTGAGGTATGCCAAGTAGCCCTATCCAAAATTACAGTTGTTGGGCGAACAAGTTGAGTAGCAAAATCATTCATGAACTTGATGAAATTTTCACTATTCATTCGTTCTGCTTTATCAAAACAATAGGTAATCAATTGTTGGGTAATTGGATTAAGAAATCCAAGTACATTAACCACTTTCTTTTTTGAA
>JAKVCT010000102.1 GCA_022448995.1 Saprospiraceae bacterium | reverse complement strand
AGCTGTGCCCTCTTTATTCAGACACAACCTATTTATCTATATTTATAGTCTAAGACGTTTATCTACTTTATTTGATGTGAGCATCGGGCTAACTCCCAATGCTAATACATCTGTCGCTCTTTCAGAGCTCCTTTGGATGATATATCATACATGCAGATGAATAGCTAAAAAATTCAATTCTACACAAAAAATAAGCTGTGCCCTCTTTATTCAGACACAACCTATTTATCTATATTTATAGTCTAAGACGTTTATCTACTTTATTTGATGGTAGTTACTAACTTATCCATTGGTTTACGCACCTTTACCAAGTTCACCAACCAATCTTTTTCAGCATCTCTGTAGCCTAAAGGTAGTAAAGCAGTACTGCGTAAATTTTTCTCACCTAAACCTAGGATTTTATCCAAAGCTGCGTTGTCAAATCCTTCCATTGGTGTACTATCCACACCTTCGTATACTGCTTGTGTCATTGCCGCCATCAAGGCAATATAAGTTTGACGAGCAGCATGCGCAAAACTCACTTCTGGATCTTGATTTGGATAAGCTCCTAACAACATCTGACGATAATTTTCCCAACCTTCGTTCTTGAATCCACGGATTTCATTTGTCAAATCAAACATATAGTTGATGCGATCCGCAGTGTAATGATCCCAAGCTGCAAAAACTAATAAGTGTGAACAGTCGGTTACTTGTGGTTGATTCCAGGCAATTTTACGAATTTCTGCCTTAACTTCTGGATTGGTAATCACAAAAACCTCGAAAGGTTGCAAGCCACTAGAAGTTGGCGCCAAACGAATAGCTTCTAGGATGTTATCTACGGCTTCTTGAGGTACTACCTTTCCGTTCATGGCTTTAGCAGCATATCGTTCATTTAATTTCTGTAAAAAACTCATTTTATTGACTTGTTTTATAGTTTCTTGACTTTGTCCGTCAAGCAAACCTATAGTTAGTTGTAAAAAAGACATTCATACAACCCCCAAAGTCCCCAACTTGTTTAAATCTAACTTTAATTTACTGAATCAATTACTTCGAGTTCTAGTGTAAAAATTCTTCTATAAATCCGATGCTTTCTGGTTTTCATCATTTGGATTGACTTTCTGTTCTTTGTCTTCCTCAGTCTCTTCGCCTTGCTGTTTTTTCTCTATAGTTTGGTAAATAACCGCTCCAAGACTCGCCAAAACACCTGCTATTACAGCATCATACCAAATAAATCCCTGTCCCGACATATAGACAGGCATTCTTATGGCTGTAAATATCATTGCTGGTGCATAAACTAATACGTTTTTTAGAATTGTCATCTTGTTGTTCTTACTCATATTCATTTTTTTAGTAGATCTATAATCTCAATTATTCAACTCCATTAACATCTATTGATCAGCTGCTTGATGGTTAAAACTCAAAACTCTTTTCAATTTCCATTCATTCGCCTCCAAAATCCATAAATGGGTAAACTCTGCAGTACTTGTTAAGTATTTGGATTTCCCTTCTTCTCCATAAAAGCGATGTTTTCCTGTTTGGATAGCTCCATAAAGCTCTCCATTATTTTTTAGCAAATGGATGGCTAAGCTATTCTCTTCTAGCTCTCTAGTTGCTTTATAATTCATTTGGCATAAGCCTGCAATGGATTGCAAAAATTGTGTTCCTGAGTTCATCATACCTCCTTGATCGTGATAAAATTCTAGGTCTGTGCTTATGATCTTTCTTAGGCTATTGGTATCGCATTGTTCAAAACCAAGCTTGAATAAAATATTGTCTTTTTCCTTTAGTAAGGTAAAAATGACTTGCTCTTCCTTGTCCAATATTCTCGAAGCTGGTTTCTTTTCTTGCTTAGAATTACTTGGATTGTCGAGATTAGAATGATTACAAGCTGTAAGTAAAATAAGCAATATTATCAATCTAAAGAATGTATTTTTCATAAATTGGTGGTATCAAATGGAGAACTATTGACGTGATTGTTGTTTTGCATGTTGGATGTGTTTTTGAGCTTGGAGCTGACTCTCCAAGCTGATTGTTGTGTCACCCCTTTGGGGCTTATAGTAAGGTTATGATTTCTAATTAGCTTGGAGCTGACTCTCCAAGCTGATTGTTGTGTCACCCCTTTGGGGCTCGTAGTAAAGTTATGATTTCTAATCAGCTTGGAGCTGACTCTCCAAGCTGATTGTTGTGTCACCCCTTTGGGGCTCGTAGTAAAGTTATGATTTCTAATTAGCTCCTATTGATTATGCAGTTACTAAGATCGCCTTTTCTTTAGCAATCCCAATATCTACCACTGCTCCTGAGTTAAAGGCAATAAAATCATCCATCATACCGTCACTAAAAATCACTCCCTCTTTTGGCATACTTGATTCGAGTCTCAACTTATGTTGATTAGTAATAAAACCTGTAGTTAGATTAATCTTGGAAGCTCGACTCAAAAACGGTTCTCGCACTATAAAAATCAAGCGATCTGTATCCCAAGACATGCGCTGCTGTTGAATAGCCGTACTACTCCCAAACTGAGAAGAAATGCAATTGGCCATGTTGATTAGCGAACTCAGCCAACCTGTAGAGCCTGCGCCTGTCGAGATAATAACTCCACTAGATGACTGGCTCTCTTCTCTGTTCTGAAAATTAACCTTGTACCTTGCTGATTTGTGGGACTGATGCCCAATATAAAAATCATTAAAAGCTAATAAGCGTTGACCATCATTCAACTTAGCTTCTGCCATAGTCACCTTCTTAGATTGATACTTATTTTGTTTAACTCGTTCTACCGCTTTTTCATAATTTTTCAAAGTAAAAGGAAGTAGTATACCATCGTATAATGAGGGATCAGGATTGACTCCTAAAATTGGTTTGTTATGGACATATTTAGCTGTGTTTGCGACCAAACCATCGTGTCCAATCACTACCACCACATCATCTTCTCCAAATGAAAAATTTGGTAAAAAATTCTGTTCTACCACTTGTGTGCGCATCATATTGTTGGATATTTTTTGCGCTTGCTCAACAGAACGTTCTATTGCGGAATCTTCGTTTTCTACCTGATCTATATTGATTCCTTTGGTTTGCATATAGAACTTTGCCTGTTTCTTGGTATTGAAGCGCTTTTTGAGCTGCTTCATTCTAGATTCCCCTTTTATGATTACTAGATTATCTTTTTGCATATTTATTGATATTTTTTGACGAAACATTGAAGTACTCTGCTACTCTATTGCTTACATTGGAATTTTAGGCTTATTTAATCAAATCTTTCAATAAATCTGGACTAATATTTAGGTTCTGAATGTTGCCTGAGTTTTCGGCTAACTCTCTGAATGCGAGCGCCACATTCAACTTTGGGTCGCCCTTACCATTCAGTGCCATGATGGTTTTCCAATCCATTCCCTTATATAATTCAAGCATTTTTTCCATGCGATAAGCCTCTGCATCTGCTGCTTTACGCTTGTTCTCAGATTGCAATTCAATCAACTTTTGGCGATTTTCCTCAATGGCAATATCCGCATTGATTTTCATCTCACGCAGTTCACGATCATTCTCTGCTTTCTTGATCTGTGCCTCCATTTTCTTGTCTGCAATCTGCTTTTTCTTTTCCTCTACAGCAATTTCTGTGTTCAGCTCTGACTCTTTGATCGCACGTTCTTGCTCTACTGCAAAATTACGGCGTTTATAGATTGCTTGATCGGATTCTATTTGCAAACCCTCCCGAGTTTCAGCTTCTAAGGCACGCGCCATTTCTGGTGTAGGTTTCACAGATAAAACAATTACACTCAAAGGCTGAATTCCAATAGATTGAATCGCTTCAGAAGTTTGTAATTGATCCAAAATAGCTTTTTCTAGAGTTTTAGCCCCCTTCATAGCTTCTCTCAAGGTAGTATTGCCTAAAAAAACACTAGCTGCTGCCTGTGCTTCATTGACAACACGTTGTGACAATTTCTCATAATCATCTGATATACGTTTTCCTTTAGCATCTACTGTGAAATCTAGTAAATCTGCTAAACGCTTAGGATCTGTAATCTGATAAGTAATCTCGCCTTGTATGGTAACGGTTTGAAAATCTTTGGTAGAATCCTCAAAAATAAAAGGTGCATCATCACTACCCATCGGAATGGCAGCGATGGATGTAGTAGGGCGATAATACCAAAAAGAAAGGCCTCTTCCTTCTCGCTTAATGCCTCCATTTTTGTATTGCAAGACATAAGTCATTGCATCAAACTTGATAAAGTTAAATCCGAACATAGTTTAAGGGTTTTAATAGATGAACTAACTTAGTTTGTTTCTTAAACTAAGTCAAATTTCTTTTAGTTCCCTTATTCTTTATTTTTTTAATTTTAGCTCCACTGAGCACTGCCTGGTTTCCATTGCAAAGCCTTTCAGGGTTAACTATAAACTATTTAAAAATAGCATCTATCATTTTTTTGGCTTTTGCTAAAGGCATATTTGTGGTTTGTCTAAGATGCTTAATTAAATCGAATCTCCGATAAGTGATCCCTTTATGTTTGCTGATACAGTCATATAAATACTCTTGAAAATCTTTGTTTTGTATAACCATACTTGGTGTTATATCACTGATCAGCGCATCCACCTTTTCCCTGGATACTTGGTTTAAATGATCATAAATTTTCTTTCGAACTAAGAAATTTTGATTAAAAAAGAACCAAAACGTAAGCTCTGGCTGAACTTGTGAGGCTACCACAGGAACTAACTCAAGTGCTAAACGCCTATTTGCTTCTATTTCTGAGGTCGCTAACTGTAACCAATGTTCTCTGTCTACTTTGTTAATTTCGCTCATAAGAATATCTGTCTATCTTCTATTAACAATAGTTCGTAAATTTTAGCTTCGCTGAGCTCTTGGAAGTTAGCTCTGCGCCAATAGCTAATTAACTCATAAAAATTATATTACCCTCTATTAAATAATTTAGCAAAAAATGATTTTTTAGGCTTTTCTACAATATCGTTCTTCTTAAGAAGAATGAAATTTCGCACACTGTAAAAGCCATCTCTCAGTTCCCAATCCAGGTTCTGTAATTCCTCTAAACCTTCATTTTTGGGTTGATTATTAATCAAAAATTCTATATCCTGAATCTCATTATTCATCTGAAAAGCAAAAAACCTAAACCAATTATAGTTCTCCGTAAGTTCTTGCTCTTTAATAATCTTCTCTATGGTTTCAAATAACCGTTTGGGCAAATTTACAGGTTGACTAAGTCCTACTTTCATCCCAAGATCTCCAATAAATACTTTCCAGACAGTTCCATTAATCTCCCATTCGTAAAAAATAATATTAGGATTTTCTCGATTGGCATCTAAACAGGCAGTAATAGGATAATAAGCAGTCTTGACAAAGTTGTCTAAATTCTTTAAAATTGCATCCTCCGAAGATCCAGCTACATCACCAAAGGATTCAATAATCGATTGCTCATTGGGCAAATCTATTTTGACATCTAACCGAGAAGATATATCCTCCTCTTGAATAGACTGTTGTGTCACTCTACTATCCACTACAATTGTATTCTTTAGCTTCACTTTGAATGCCCTAGTATATTTCACATACTCTACCTCATGTTGATGATTGTTAAATAACTCTTCTAGTAAATCATTAATTTCACTTGTATTTGTCATTAGAATTAGTTGCTTAAAAACGATAACCAATATTGGCTTGAAATTCAAAGTTCATCCCAAAACTATTGAATGGTTTAGCAGAACTATCGTAATTATACGGATTTTCTGATGGCCTGCTATTAGTATAAGCTCCAAAGGCCAAATTTGTTCCCATATAAACATGACTAGCTACTTTGACTTGAAAACCATAAGTAAGTAGCTAGCCATGTTTATCCTTGGGAAATTTATACTTTTAATTATCTTAACTAGAGAAGTAAATATTTCTTCTTTCAGCTTTTGCTGTTCTGTGTAGGCTTGTGCCAAGAGGCACAAAAGTAGAGGAAAAAAAAGATGATCAAAAAGTCTAGGACTTTATTATTTTATAATTGAGCTATTTGGGAACGTAAGACAAGCCATGAAGTGCTTGGCTAAATAAAAGTCTCTAATTAGAGCTTGACCTTAGATACATAAGAAACTACATCTCCACCTAAATACAAATAACCATTATGTTCAAAAACAGCTCCTGCTTCGGTCACAGATGTTCCCTTACTATCAAACAAGGATTGTAAGATCTCCCCTTTTTCATTAATTTCTATCACCATCCCAAATTTCTCAGGTTTAGGTTGAATAAATGTGGGTAAACCATACACAAATTTTTTCATTCCCACTTTAGTATGAATCTTATCCAATTGATCGTTGCGTTTGGTGGTAAAACCAAGCCAAAAGTTTCCCTCTTTGTTCCTCAAAATATTATTAGGGAATCCTGCTAAATTATCCATAAAGATATCTGATTGACCTTTTTTTTCACCACTTATCCAATACCTTAATATTCTATATTTTGAGGTTTCAGACACCAAGATAAAATCCTCATTTTCAGAAATAGCAAGACCATTTCCAAAATAATTTCCTTCAGAAATAGTGCTTACCTTCTGACATTTAGGATCATAAGCATAAACACCTCCTGTAGGCTTCATCTCTAGAATCAACTTATTGATATACTTCACTGAAGTTCTATTGGTAGAGGACATATTGGCAAAATAAATTGTACCATTTGAGGCAATCTTCAAGCCTGTTCCCATGCGTATAGCTTCGCCATTAGGTGTTTGTGTAAGTAATGTATCTATGGTTTTATCCGATCGGATTTTGATTACCCCAACATCATTCATCAAAGCAATTAAATCCCCATTTTTATCAAATTGCATTCCTGTTACCCAGTTATCTGTCACTAAAAATTCCTCAACAGAATTATCGGGTTTTATTTTGAGAATAGCTCCTGAGGCAAAGCGCTGTTTTCCCTTGTGAACTCCACAATAAATATTCCCAAGAGAATCTACTACAAATTCTTCAGCACCATAATACCCTAAAAGTTCTATTTGAGCAGCATTTGTAAGCCGTTCGTTTAGCGCTAGTTCTCCTGTAAATGCAGGTTTTGAAGGAGCTGTCCAAGCTTTGGGATGGATAGAACAACTATTCAGCAAGGTTAGGAATAGAATCGAAATTAATACTAAGTTTAATACACTATTTTGCCTAGTCATTATTGTTTAAATTTTGAATTACAAGTTTATTAATAAGACAAAATTCAAGTAATTTGAGCTAGATTCCATTTACATATGTAAACAAACTTAGGATTGGTTTAATTTTTTTCGGATTCTACTTAATTGAGTTGGTGAAATTGCCAAATAGGAAGCAATATAATATTGAGGAATAATAGACTCTATAGTTGGAAATCGCTCTCGCATAAGCAGATAACGTTGATCAGCATCCAATAATGCCATTTCAAGCTCTTTTTCTTCTTTTTCTAAAAAGTAATGTTCAGCGATCTTTCTCCCCAATCGTTCTAAATCATGATATTGATCATAGAGTGCTTCGATTTGTCTAAAATTGGCAACTAATAATTCACAATCTGTCAATGCTTGTTGAGCAATGCGATTCGGTTTTTTAGTTAGTAATGAAGTGTAAGCACCAATGATAGATGGACCAACAAAGAATTGTTTGTTGTACTCCTTTCCTTCTTGGTTGAGAAAAAAAGCGCGTATGATCCCTTTTTTTAAGAAACCGATCTGTTGAGCATATGCACCTTCACGTACAAAAAATTCATTTTTCTTTAGTTGAGTTGGCCTAAAACACTTTTCCAATTCCACAAAGGTTGCTTTTTGGATAAGACTAATCTTGTTGATGTATTCTTTAAATAATTTCATTGCCTCGAAATAAGTAGGTAGACACAATTTGGGATTCTAATAAATTAGATTTCACGTCTTGTAAGGTCATTATTCTTAGGTGAATATAAGCGGCTTCCCCCTACAACTACAAAAGTTGAAGCGACCGTTAGTGATGCAGGAACTATCAATTCGCAATCGCTTGGACCTAAAGAATATAGATAAATAATTATAAACCAAGCTAGAGATATAGCAGGTACCATTGCTCCAATAATCATCCCCAACCCTTCTTTATTTAGTATATTTTGAATCAAAAACACAATACCAATAATAGACATGATCGGTCCTGATCCAATAATGGATTCTATTTCAACCCATGCAATCAAAGTAGACACAATAGAACCTATAATCAAAAGAAATAGAACAATGATATGCCATAGACTCCTTTTGTTCTTATGAATGTCGTGTGCAAAACCACTATCTAAAATATCTTTCATATTATATCTTAGTTATTTAATGATAGTATCTAATCTATATTTTTTTTGGCGCAGCGCTACACTCGCCCTTTTTGACAAAAGTAAATGATATTGAGCGCAGTATTTTAATGCTGTGCCAAAAGCATCACAATCAAACATTCGTCACGGTTCTATCTTAGACGAATATAGACAATATTTTCTATTTGAGGTATCAATAAATGTAAACTCATTACTTTCTCCATATAAACCAATCGTCTAGTTTTACTGTTTTTTCAAAAGAATAATTACCTTTGCGGAATAAATTAAAAAAGAATGTTCAACATTCTAACCTTCATTACATTAAGGAAGTTATTTGAAAATTATCTTCATTGTAATAAATGGTAAACTTCAAATGACTTCAACAAAGACAAAAATATAGACTTACCTATGAATTATGATGTAATTGTTGTTGGTAGTGGTCCTGGTGGTTATGTAGCTGCGATTCGTGCAGCACAGTTAGGACTGAAAGTAGCTGTGGTAGAGCGTGAATCGCTTGGTGGAATCTGTTTGAACTGGGGATGTATCCCAACCAAAGCCTTACTAAAAAGTGCACAAGTTTTTGAATATATCAAACATGCCAAAGACTATGGTATCTCCGTATCTGAATATAATGCAGATTTTGATGCAGTAATCAATAGAAGTCGTGGTGTAGCAGATAAGATGAGCAAAGGAATTAGTTTTCTAATGCGTAAGAATAAGATTACAGTATTAAACGGTAATGGTAAACTACTAAAAGGTTCTAAAGTATCCGTAACTGATGCAAAAGGCAAAACAAGTACCTATAGCGCAAAACATATCATTGTAGCTACTGGTGCGCGTGCACGTCAGTTACCTCATATCGTATTGGATAACAAAAAAGTAGTGGGTTATCGTAAAGCAATGACCTTGGATAAGTTACCTAAGAAATTGGTAGTCATGGGTTCTGGTGCTATTGGGATGGAGTTTGCCTATTTCTACAATGCTATGGGCACAGAAGTAACTGTTGTGGAATATTTAGATCATATTCTACCTAGAGAAGATGTAGATGTTTCTAAAGAAATGTATAAAATCTTCAAAAAAGCAGGTATCAAATTAATGCGTGGAGCTGCTGTACAAAGTGTAGATACTTCTGGTAAAGGTTGTGTAGTGAAGGTGAAAGAAAACAAATCGGGTAAGGAGCATAATATCGAATGTGATGTGTTGTTGTCTGCTGTTGGTATCAGTCCAAATACCGATAATATTGGTTTGGAAGAGTTAGGTGTACAAGTAGATAGAGGGTTTATCAAAGTAGATAGTCATTACCAAACTAATGTGAAAGGTGTTTATGCAATTGGTGATGTTTTAGCTACTCATGCCTTGGCTCACGTGGCTAGTGCAGAAGGTATCATCTGTGTGGAAACTATTGCACATGCAGAAGGTAAATTCGATCACAAACCTGACACGATTGATTATAATAATATCCCTTCTTGTACTTACTGTTGGCCTGAGGTTGCCTCTGTAGGTTACACGGAACAAGCTGCTAAAGATGCTGGCTATGAAGTACGCGTGGGTAAATTCCCATTCTCTGCTTCTGGAAAGGCTAGTGCTTCTGGTGCAAACTATGGTTTCGTAAAAGTAGTATTTGATAAGAAATATGGCGAATTCTTAGGTGCACATATGGTAGGTGCCAATGTAACAGAGATGATTGCGGAGGTAGTTGCTGCACGTAAGCTGGAAACTACTGGTCATGAAATCGTTAAGGCAGTTCACCCTCACCCAACAATGAGTGAAGCAGTAATGGAAGCTGCTGCTGCTGCGTATGATGAGGTGATCCACTTGTAAAATAAAAATAAAAGAGACCTCGCAGGTTTAAAAAACCTGCGAGGTCTCTTTTATTCCCCTTAAAATATTGATGCACCTCTTGTAGCGTTCCGTGCTTCTTCTCCTCATGCAACTTAGTCAACTCTCAACAAACGGCTACTTGACGCTCTACTCCACAATGCTCTATTAACTGCTCCACACATTTGATAATTCGATAAGGCAATTCGTACAACACAAAGGTTTCTTTTAATTCTACTAAATGCTTCAAACGTGTTTGTCGTCCTTTTTTATGCGGCAAAAATCCTTATTTGTGATTTTGTCACTGTGTATCTGACTAAAAGTAGTCGTATTTCAGTGCAGAGGGAGTGCTATGCATAATAGCATTCTGTTAGAAACAGAATGCTAAAAAAGATGATAGTTTATGATAAGTTAGCACTCATAAAAAATCCTCCCAAGCTAAAAACTTACCATTCGTCCTCAAAAAACTACCATTCGGACATTCACTACTTTTTTTTTTGGAAACCTAAACTTTAAGCCCGTTTTTTGGGCTGATAAAGAAAATTCAACAATTCAAAATTAAACCATAAGTACATTTTTTTTATCAAAAAAATATGGTTTTAAATTTTATTCATATAATTTATCTAAGTAGAAAATAGCACCATGAGAATATTATTATTATTAATGCTTTTCTTCTTATTACAACAATCTTTTGCTCAAACTACGAATGGTTTGACTGCTCATTACTCCTTCAATGATGGAACAGGAACAGACAGTCAAGGAGGAAATACTGCCCAATTTGTAGGAGGTGTGAGTTTAGTAGAAGATCGGTTTGGTAATCAAGCAAAAGCGGCAAAAGTAGATGGAAATCTGAACACCTACATAGATTTAGGAAATAGCAATGCACTAAAACCTATAACAGGTACTATCAGTTTATGGGTAAATGTGGAAGATATTAGTACGGATGGACGAGGAATACCTTTCAATCCTATTATTGTTGCTAAAAATCCCAATTCGCCAGACAGTTACATGGAGGCTTATAGCATGTATGTCCATATGAAAAGCAAACAAGGCTTAGTCAATTTCATTGGATTACCCCAAGAACAACGATTTTTTGAAGCAACTGACGATCCCATGAACTTTGGGGAATGGTATCATTTTCTAATTACTTATGATAATGATTTTGTGACCTCTTATATAAATGGTATCCAGACAGAACAAGTTCTTACGGGGTTTAATCTTAGTTTTTCTAATGACAATGTTATCTTAGGGAATACATTAAATCCAACAAATAACCGTGCATTCAAAGGTATCTTAGATGATATTCGGATTTATAACCGAGTATTGACAGCAGCAGAAATACAAGGATTATATCAAGCACCAGATCCTAATAATTCCCCTACTGCAGCCAACAATAAACCTAATTGTGCTGCAAGTCTAGTATTAAAAGATCCTAATAATTCTTCCATAGATATCGTCAATGAAACTACTGTAAAAAAGGTTAGTCATAAAGGCAACAATACAGTTGAAACAAAAAATGAATTGGAAGCTGGTGAAACAGGCTGGATCAAATTTAAGATTAAAGAATTTGGAACTGACCAAAATGGTAAAGATGGAGAAATACAAGCAGGGGCAACCATCAATGGGATTGACTATCACTTTGTTCTCACTCCCAATAAACTAAATCATAATATAGTTGAAGACGGAAGTATTCTAAACACATTTTCAGCAACGTTTTCTCAGAATGATCTGATTGAAGTCAACCGAACAAACAATAAGCTAATTTTAAAGCAAAAAATAAGCAGTGGTCAAATGCAAACTATTGCTGAGATCCCTAATATTGGTCAAGGGAATACTAAATTTTATATCACAATGAGTGGATTAGCTGCCAAGATTAAAAATGCAAAAATGTCTTTTTCTCTTGGATGCCCTAGCCCCAATTATGCCAAATTAAAAAATGAGCCCAGTGCAGGCTATTTTGATTTATCAGAAAACTTCTTACGATTCCAATTCGAGCAGGAATATGCTGTTTCTAATAATACCTTTGAAAGCATTACTTATAAAATTTATAATTGGAAAAGAGAAACTCCAATAATAGGATCTTTTAATGCAGAATACGGAATCAATTGGATAGATATAGACATCTCTAGTTTAACAAATGGAGAACCTTATATACTGGAATTTGAAGCAAATAAAGAAGAAAGATATTACCTAAACTTTAAGAAGAACTAATGAAAGGGAATCTATTAAGCCTACTTAGCATCCTAGTTAGCATTTCAATCGGTCTATACCTTTACAGCCAATTGCCTAAAACTGCTTATGTAGAAAGCCAAACCTTGTTTGAGGCTTTTGATGGGAAAAAAGAATTGGAGAATCAGTTTAAAAACGATAATGGTAAAAAACAAGCAAAGCTAGACAGTCTAAGTTTGCAAATACAGGCACTACAAAGGATAGCAACACAAGATAATGAAGCTAAAAATAAAATGCATTTGTTGCAACAACAATATCAGCAATTGCAACAAGAATATCAAGGTCATTACCAATATAAAAGTTCTGAATACACTGAAGCTATTTGGAAGCAAATTTCTCAATATACTATAGAATATGGCAAAGCAAATGGATATGACTATATCTATGGTGTAGCAGGAAGCGGTTCTTTAATGTATGGTAAGGAAGAAAAAAATATCACAAAAGAAGTTATAAAGTATATAAATGATAAATATGCGGGTAATTAATATAATCATTATGGCAACTGTTTTATACTCCACAATAGGTTGTGCTAAACAAGAACTTCTCCCCTCTGATTATGTGGTTTGGGTAACAGACCCTGTCAATGGTTTACAAAAAGAAAAAGAGATTTCGCCATTAAGAGTAGAAGCATTGTACAAGCCTATTGGCTATATCATAAGTAATGAAAAAAGACGAAATGAGATTAGCCAAGAGGAGTATAAGCAACGTGCAAAAGAACTTGAAGGCATGCATTATATTACCTTAAAATTAGGTATAACAAATGCCCAACAAGATGTCACTAACTGGGGAGTAACTGACCAACAAAGCCAAGAAGAACGACTGGCTTATTTATCCTTTGAGATGCAAAAAGATATTAAACTGGTTGAGGGAACAGATACCTTGCCTTGTGCCTTATTTCATTTTGAACGCTCCTATGATCTGAGTACCCAACGAACTTTTGTACTAGCCTTTGAAAAAAGGCGAATCGCTTCAGAAGAAGATAAAACACTGATCCTTGATTTGGCTTATTTTAAAACAGGCCCAATCAAACTAACTTATAAAAATAGTGAGTTAACAAATTCACCCAACCTAAAACTCCAATAAGCAAAATATCATGAACGTAGAACAATATCCTAGACACACTAGATTCAAAAAAGCAGCTTGGTTTTTTATTGTGTTAATGATTAGTGAGATCTGTTTTCCTGTAGCTGCGCTAGCACTTACTTCAGGTCCTATTCAGCCAGAAGTACAAAGCTTTAAACCTGTAAGCACCACTGAAATGGTAGATATACTCTCAGGGGATTTCTCTCATAATATTCCTTTGTTTGAGGTACCTGGCCCTGATGGGGGTTATCCTATCAACCTATTTTATAATTCAGTCACAGACCCAAATGTAGAAGCCAGTTGGGTAGGTTTGGGTTGGAATATTAACATGGGTTCATTGACCAGAACGATGCGAGGTTTGCCTGATGATTTCAATGGCGAATTGGTCAAACGAAAGTTAGATATGTTAGATAACACCACAGTGGTAGTAGGTGGGAAACTAGGTGTAGAAATTGGAGGATACGAGAATAAGGCTGGTCAAGATCCCAAGCCAAAGGATAATGGTGTATCAGGTTCCTTGTCTCTAAACGTAAATTACACCTACAATAGCTACAAAGGTGGTGGCTTTTCATTAAGTCCTTCTACTGCTGCTACAGGTTCTTTTGGCGGAGCCAGTAATGGTAAATTTAAGCCAAGTTTAGGTTTAGGCTTGAACCTAGGAACTAGTGAAGCAGCTAGCATGAACACCAATCTTTCTTTTTCTACGACTAAGGATAAGATAAGAAATACTTTCAATTTTGGACTAACTTTCAATGGTCGTGAAGGCTTATCTCGAATGAATTTAGGCTATTCAATGGACAGAAAGAGAGTAACTGTATTTTCTGGAAAAATAGGTGAAACACCCTACTTTTTTACTAGTAGAGGTAGAACCAATGGAGGTTTGAGTGCTAGTTATTCTTTTGCACGTACCTCTTACACACCAGAAGTAAAAATCCCATGGACAGGTTTTAATATTTCAGGAAATTTTGGTTTCACACCCGGAGGAGCTATAGTTTATGCCAAATGGGGATTGAATGGTTCTTTCTCTATACAACAGGTTAAAAATGGAGGAACCCGACAGCCTATGCCTGCCTATGGTTATAATTATTTACAAAATGCTACGAATGTACAAACGGTTACTGATTTCAATCGTGAAAAAGATGGTTCGGTAGGTCGCCATCAGCGTTTTCTAGCAACTCCTAGCCTATCTTATGATATTTATAGTGTTGCGGGACAAGGAATTGGAGCAACCTATCGCTCACATCGTGGAGATTACGGTTTCACTTATGATCCTAGTATTTTCTCTAGCACTGGTGGATTATCCACAGGTGCAGAGGTTGGAGCAGCTTGGGAAGTCGGAGCAGATCTAACTGTGAATTATTCAGCAGAAGGAAATTTCAGATGGCCTAATGTTCCTAATAATTATGCCTTTCAGCAAGCTGATTTTGGAAACCAATTTGAAAACTTTTATTACAAAGCAGCAGGAGAAGCAGCAGCAGAAAACACAAACACCTATGATTATATGGGGGGAGATGATCCACTGCGTTTAAGGATCAAGAAGGATATGTTTTTTGAATATGACAAAACAAATGGAGGTATTCTTGAAAAAGAAATGCCTAATCCTGCCTACAATGGAACAACAAATACCTCTCCTGTACTTACTCCAGAAGTAATCAAATTTGATACAGATGATAGTAAAAGAGAAGACCGCCGACCGCGTAATATGAATATTCAACCCATTACCAATAATGATTTAATAGATGCCAATGGAGATGAAATCTTACCAGAATATGATGTTAAGCATTATGATCTCAATCAAATCAACAATTATATTGGAACAAATCCAAGCAGCGATGTACAAAGAAATGCTGATGATCAAAATGCAGGGTTTTCGGTAACAGGAGTCAATGGCGCTCGCTGGATTTATGGCTTACCAATTTATAATTTAGAACAAAAAGAAGCCACCTTTAGTGTAGCTCCTCAAAGCTGCAAAAAATATGTGGATGTTCTTGAAGATAGTAATGGTGAAATTAACTACAAAGTGGATGG
>JAKVCT010000101.1 GCA_022448995.1 Saprospiraceae bacterium | reverse complement strand
CCCTGCGTTTTTCGCCTCGTTCAGCATCAAAAAATCTTGTGAATTATTATAAAATTAATTATGTCCACCTACTTAGTTCAATAATTACTCACAGACTATTAATTAAAACCTATGTTAAAACGACTAATTTTTCATTGTATAATCTTATTGACACTGATTAATCATTCTTCTTGTGCTCAAGATAGAAGTAATAATAAACCTACCAAGTCTCCTAAGACTAGTAACCAGAAGAACGACAATCGTATCAATGATGAATTTACGGATAATTTTTTCGTACTGAAAAAAGGTCTAGATTTCACAGTTAAATTACTCCCTGAAAGAACCAACAAAAAGAGACCTTTAAGTCCTGTACATGACAATCTCAATCAACCTGAACAAGCATTACCTCCTGTTCGTGAATATAAGGTTCGCTTACATATCAAGAACCGTCAAAGTTTTCCAATGTGGTATATCATCCCTACCTATGGTGAAACTACCTTACCCAAGGAAGGTCATTTTGAGACTGCAGCACATCAACTAAATGAAGCCTTCTCTGGAAAAATTTATGAAGGATATGTAGGTGAAGATAGTGTAGGTAAAGTTGTTGAACTTACCTTTAACGGAAGTTATCAAAGTGCCTTTAAGGCATTTTATTTACCTCCTGGTGCATCAGTTACTTTCCGTAATTATGTTATTTCTAGTTGGGAAGAACTTAATAGTTTTGAGCTCTGGGGCGCTAAACACCTATTGGTAAATGGAGAACAACCTTTACAACAATGGATTCCTTATCAATTGTTGTCAGATGGAAATTTAATTGTACATTGTGCAGCAAACGAGCCTTGTGCTTTTAGAGATATTGGTAGTGGAGTTAGAAGCAATACAGCAAAAGATAAGGTGAATTTTGTACAAGCTAAGACATTTAAAAAACATACAATTACACTTAAATAATAGAAGTATGAAAATGAACTTTTCTATTGCAGTCTTCCCTATTTTATTGAGCCTACTCGCTTGTGGGAATTCTAATACAATACTCAATGATTTAGAACGCGAGGGATTGCAAGGAAATATACTGTACTACAAAGAGTTTATGTACCAAGATGTGGTACAAGAGTTTGAAGAATGGACAGGACAAGATCTGATAAGTACCCGAACAAATTCTTACGATAAAAAAGGAACCTTATACTTATCAATGATAGAAAGTAATGTCTTGGGTCGCAAGGTTGCAGATATGCACTACAAGGAAGGTCGTTTGTTTAGTGAGGTAGTGTATGTTGCTACCTCTAGAGCTGATCGTCCTTTCAAACATCAGTTTCTATACGAGTATACGGCTAGAGAAAACGAAAAAAATGTCTTAGACTTTGAGATCAAAGATAATCGAAAGGAGAATACACGTAGCGGAACCAATTGGTATGATAATGCTGGTCGAATCATCAAGGCAAAAATGCAACGAAAAGATAAGATTGTTCAATTTGAATACCAATACGATGAGAAAGGCTTGGTTATGGAGTCGATGGAGCAAAGGCAAGGACAACGATCAGAAATTAAGAAAAAAAGCTATAAATATCTAGAGTTTGATAAAAATGATAATTGGACGCTACGCTTAGAATATCAGAATGATGAGGAAATGCCTGTGCAGCTTATCCGACGAGTTTATAAATACGATACAAAAGGATAATTTTGACTGTATAAAATACTAATTTCAAAAAGAGTTTGTAAAAAAGCGCAAATATCTTCAGACTCTAAGCTTAGGATTTTTTTTTTATTAAAAAATATAATTTAACTTAGTGTCAAATAATAGAGATTATCACAAATAATTGGACACATCTCATGCAAATTCATAAATTGTGTAGTTAGTTAAGGGGGACAAGCAAACTTCAAACCTTTAAAATAGCTCTACAAACAATTTTTTTTGTGTGCAAAATAATTTGTCATCATGAGTATATGGATATAATTCTGTTCATGTACCTTTCTCTAAAAGCTATAGTTCGTAAGGAGTCTTCGACTAATTGTCCTTCAAGGTATAACAATGTTGTCTCTTCAGATATAATATTGACCTAAATACAGACTTGATCAATTACTTGAAATTCTTAGATACGCATCAAAACCGAATCGACGAACAATACCTATAATAGTATAATTGTTTTTCTATTTTCGGAAAAACAATCCTAGTGTGCCTAAACAAGATCCTTATAGGATCTACCAATGAAAATATACTGACTAATTCTTATACCGAAAAGTAGATTATGAAAACTAAACTTGTACTGTGGGGAACTAAAGGTTCTGAAGAAGAAACAACAAAAGTACTAATTGCTCTAGAACTTAAGCCTGAAGATAATCGTGTTTATTCTTGGTTCTTTGAGGGAGAAAGTGCGACTGAAGAATTTTCTAAACAACTTGTGGGACCTTGGCGTAAGGGTGAAGCTGTAGCTTTCCCTGAAAATTATTCTCAAGCAGATGATGATTTGTCACCCAACAAGAGCTTGATTCCTGAAAATATTACTCCCGAAAAAGAAGAATTGCTAAAACGTACTCAAACAGAGTGGTTATTTATCGTTTTATCAACTCGCTTGTTCAAAAACTACGAGAATGAGTTAAATGATCTACAAGAAAAGGTCTATGCTCTAGATAAATATAGCAAACAGCTATGGGCAGATATGAAGGAGTTTTGGGCAAAAGTACAGACACAATCTCGGGAACAAAATTTGTCTAAGGAACACACAAATAATCTACGTGACCGAACGAATGAACTGTTTGCTCAGTTAAAAAAATTGCGTGCAGTAGAAGATGAAGCTTTTGAAAAAGAAGCTAAGGGGAATTATGATAAGATTGATGTAGAATTAAAAGAAGTTGAAGCTAAACTAGAGCAGAATGATGCTAATTGGTATCAAGTTTTTGATAAACTAAAAAACTTGCAGCGTTCTTTCAAGGATACTCGTCTAACTCGTGCGTTGAGATCAGAACTTTGGGAACGTATTGATAATGCATTCAAAGCAGTAAAAGCTAAACGTTCTCCTGGTGGCTCACCTTCTGGTGGTGATCGTTTATCTCGTCGTATTGATGGACTGAAAGGCGCCATTAATAAAATGGAAGAATCCATTAAGCGAGATGAAAAGGAACTCAGCTTTCAGACTAAACGCATTAACTCTAGAAATGCAAATCAGCTAGAAACTCAATTGCGCGAAGTCCGTGCAAAACTAATCCAAGAACGTATCGATTCTAAGCGTTCTAAGCTAGATGATATGTATAAAACAATGAAAGATCTTTCTGCAAAATTAGAGAAGATCGAAGAGCGTGAGCGTGCTAGAAAAGAAAAAGAAGCAGCTGAACAGAAGAAGAAAGAAGAGGCTGAAGCAGCTAGGAAAAAACAAGAAGAAGAGAAAGCTGAAGCTGAAGCTAATACAGAAGCGGTAGCTGAAGAACAAGAGCCCGAAACAACTGTTGTTTCTGAAGTAGTAGAAGAAAAAGCTGAAGAAACTACGGAAGCGGTAACTGAAGAACAAGCGCTTGAAACACCTGTTTCTGAAGTAGTAGAAGAAAAAGTTGAAGAAACTACGGAACAACCAGTAGAAAAAATAACAGAAACTGAAGAAACTTCTGGCACAGAACAAGCACTAGAAGAAGATAAGTAAGTGAACTCAAAACTTAGCTAAGGAAATTTTTCTAGCCTACAAAAAGATATAACACAAAAAAAGACTTCAAATTAAATTTGAAGTCTTTTTTGCTTATTAGAGCTTATCTAAAATTAAGATTTACTTCTAAAAGCCCTGTCTACCCCACCAATAGGTAGGTAGCATATGTCTTATTCTTCTACGGTTGCATTAGCTATCAACTGGCTGATTGCCTCAGAAGTCATAGACTTAGGACGCTCAATTGGCATACCCAAAGCACGAGACCAAGTTCCTGCTGCTAATACACCCATTGCACGAGAAACTCCGAACATTACAGTGTAATAAGAAAACTCCTTGATACCATAATGCATCAATAAAGAACCAGAATGCGCATCAACGTTTGGCCATGGATTTTTAACCTTACCTGACTTCCATTTTTCTAAAATTGGAGGTACAACAGAGAATAATTTCCAAACGATATTTACAATCTTATTATCCTTGATATATTCTTCTGCAAAACGTCTCTGAGCCATGTAACGAGGATCAGGCTTACGCAATACTGCATGACCATATCCAGGAATTACCTTACCTGACTTTAAGGTCTCAGTAATATACTCTGCTAATTGCTCCTCTGTAGGCTCATCTGTTCCAATATTTTCAGTCAACTCTAGAATCCACTTAATTACTTCTTGAGTTGCTAAACCATGTAGAGGTCCTGCCAAAGCATTCATCCCACTAGCCAAAGAATAGTATGGATCACTCAAAGTCGATCCTACCAAGTGAGTAGTATGAGCAGAAGCATTGCCACCTTCGTGGTCTGCATGGATAGTTAGGTACAAGCGCATTAAGCTCTTGAAATCAGGGCTTTCGCTAATTCCTAGCATGTGGGCAAAATTTGCTCCCCAGTCCAAGCTTGGATCTGGTGCAATATGCTCTCCATTATGATAAGTTCTACGATAAATATAAGCTGCTAAACGAGGTAAGCTTGCAATCAAATTCATTGAATCTTCGTAGTAGGCATCCCAATATTCGCTCTTTGGTAAACCTTCTGCATAACGACGTGCAAAAATGCTCTCTGTCTGCATAGACACAATTGCTAGGCTATACTGCGTCATTGGATGTGTATCTACAGGCAAGCTCTCTAACATCTTGAAAGTGTGCTCAGGAACCTCACTACGCTTCTTCCACTCCTCAGTCACCCATTTTACCTCTTCTTGAGTTGGTAAATCACCAGTTAGCATCAACCAGAATAGACCTTCTGGTAAAGGCTCATTGCACCCTTCTGCTTTTGGCAAAGCCTGTCTTAGTTGAGGAATGCTATATCCACGAAAACGGATTCCTTCAAAAGCATCTAGCTGAGAGGTTTCCCAAATCATACTTTTCATCCCACGCATTCCACCAAACAACTGGCTTACTTTTGTTTCTCCAATTACCATGTCACCATGTGCCTTTAACATTTCGCGGTTTTTCTGAAATAAGGCCAGTGCTTTATCTTTAAATCGTTGTTTTAACATGTCCATTTATCTATTGTTTTTTAGTTGGCTGAGCAGATATTCTATCTAAACCACAGTAATTTTATCTTAATTTTTTAGTTTAACTCTTTGCTAATAATTCTTGAAATAGGGTTACCACGAATATAAACAGATTCGAGCTCCATTGGTTGATTGTATCATAGGATAAGTTCTAAAAATAACTCCTCGCTTTGATTCGCAAAATTATGCTCCATTCCAAGAGTCAAGAACAAACATGGGAAAATAAAGAAAACTTATGATTTTGAATAACTTTTTATTCAAAAAATAAAACCAAATTGCTAATTATTTTTCCTCTAAGCTAAAACTGATAAAAAAGAAATATTTTTCTTGTAGAGAAGTCTTTGACCTTAGTCCATATATTTTTTTTAACCAACTAATAATCAAAAGAATAAGCAAACTAACTTTTTTTTGCCAGCTCTTGACAACAAATTGGTAAACACATAAAGTACTTAGCACAGCTAAAACATTTCTCAGTTTCAACTGTGCTATATTCTAATCTAAAAGCTTTAATAAGTAGCTACCATAACCACTTTTCTTGTATTTATCTGCTAATACTCTCAATTGTGCATCGTCAATAAAGCCCTGTTGGTAAGCAATTTCCTCGATACATCCAATTTTTAATCCTTGTCTCTCCTCTATTACTTGAATAAATTGTCCAGCTTGCATCAGAGAAGCATGTGTTCCAGTGTCTAACCATGCAACTCCACGTCCCAAAACCTTTACTTGTAGCTCTCCTGCTTCTAGATACGCCTTATTAACATCTGTAATCTCATACTCCCCTCTTGCACTTGGTTCTAAGTTTTTAGCGATCTCTACCACACGATTATCATAAAAATATAAACCAGGAATAGCATAGTTTGATTTCGGCTCCTTAGGTTTTTCTTCTATGGATAATGCTGTAAAATTGTTATCAAACTCAACAACACCATAACGTTCAGGATCTGCAACTTGATAAGCAAAAACAATTCCCCCTTTTGGCTGAGCACATTCCTTGAGGAGTTCAGATAAACCATTTCCATAAAAAATATTATCTCCTAAAATCAAAGCTGCACTATCTCCATCCAGAAACTCCTCTCCTAGTACAAAAGCCTGTGCTAAGCCATTTGGTACAGCTTGCTCCTTGTAAGAAAATTTACAACCAATTTCTGATCCATCACCTAAGAGTTTTTCAAAATTAGGTAAATCGTAAGGAGTAGAAATAATCAAAATTTCATTGATACCAGCTTCCATTAAGATAGATAAGGGATAATAAATCATTGGCTTATCGTACACAGGCATCAACTGCTTACTCACAGCTAATGTTAATGGATATAGACGTGTACCAAGTCCTCCTGCCAATATGATACCTTTCATAGGATTATGTTTAGATGGGTTAGAATAAAAAAGTTGAGTCATTTAATACAATAAATCTATTGATTTATCATTTTTATTATAATGAACAACGTAAACTTATCACTTAGTTTGGCACAAAAATATAATGAAAATATTAGGTGGCAATAATTTTTTGATCTTTTCTCAATATTCTTTTCTAATTAGAGTCCACGAAGTACCCTACAAGGCAAATAAATGAATAGGATTCATTGAAAAGTGACTTATGTAAATCTAATAACGTCTTACCTCTGCAAAGCATTAAATCTAAAAAAGATTATCACCCACAAAACTCAAATAAATGCTCCTAGCCGGTCTCCTATTAAAAAGACAAGGGATCTATAAATAGAAACATATCCCTAAAATAGTATTTTGAGAAGCAGCAAAACAAAAATTCCCTAAAAAATAAACTCAATGTAAGCTAGAATAATTCTTGTATCCATCTACCCATGCAAGGGTTTGATAATCCTCTGAAAATCAATAACCAACATATTAATACTACTAAACCTAAACTCTTATAAAAAACTCATTATCAACTATTAAACGCATAATTAGCAATTCATTAAATAAAATAATAGTTTTAAAAAAAAACTCAAAAAAAGATGCTTTACAAACTATTATTGATAAATTATATAACTAAATTTAGCTTTACTCAATCTTTCTTAGTTATTTTGTTGAGTTAAGTATCTATAATCCTAAAAGTCTCGGCAAAGCTAACCCTTGTGAATTATTTAGGTACACCTATCTTACTTATAACAGTATGTGAAGTGTTCACTTTACTGAGTACTCCATAGTCCGCAAATAATTTCTATCAAAAATTAAAATCAGCGAACTATCAATTGTTATAATAACTAAAAAAGTTGTAGAATAGGATATAAAAATGGATTCATATTATAAAAAATATTAATTTTAGGCATACACTTAATTGTCAAATTGCTCATCTATCTAAATGCGCTTGAAATATGTATAAACTGTATATTATTTTACTATTAATCCTTGGAAGCTCTACTTTAGGTTGGACTCAAGCCCCCCCAACACTTAAGAACCCCAAGAAGCTAGTCAAGGATGCAGCAGAATATGAAAAAAGTGGAGACTATTTTCGTGCAGCGGTATATTACGAAGCTGCCTACTCCCTCAAAGAAGATAAAGCTGACTACATCTACGATGCGGGGAGATGTTACCTAGAAATTAGGGATTATGCTAATGCTGCAAAATGCCTAGAAAAAGTAAAGGATAAAAATAAAGATTTTGATAAACCTGGTTATAAATATGCCATTTCACTAAAACAAAATGGTCAGTATAATGAAGCAAAGACTGCTTTTACAGGCTTTATATCCTCCTATAATGGAGATGATAAACTAGAGATGAAGGATCGTGTAGAAACAGAAATCAAAGGTTGTAACTTTGCACTCAAAGCACAAGATTATACCGATCCAACGATCTTCATTAAACATCTACCTACAACTATCAATACGGATAAAACAGAATTTGCACCTATTCCATTCGGAAAAGATGTGTTGTACTTTTCTTCTGCTGTAAGTGATGTTGCAAGTATTTATCGCACTAAAAAAGTTGGTGATAAGTGGTCTCCACGCCAATCACCTTCTTTGTTTATGGGTAAGATGGAAAAGCCACATTTTGGAAATGGTACTTTCACTCCTGATGGAAAGCGTTTCTATTTTACACAATGTAATTTAGAAGAAGGTAGTAAACCTATGTGTGAGATTTATCTGATGACAGCAAAAGATGAAGGTGGCAAGACAGTTTGGTCACAGCCAGTTCGCTTACCTGATTATATTAATGCAGAGAAAAGTAATACAACTCACCCTTTTGTAGTTGTGGAAGAAGATAAAGAAATTTTATATTTTGCGTCTAATCGTGAAGGTGGAAAAGGAGGATTAGATCTATGGTATTGTACTCGAACCATTAGTAGCAACGGACATAATTTTACCTTACCTAAAAATCTTGGGCGTAATATCAACACACCTGGTAATGAGATTACACCATTCTATCATCCTGCTACAGAGACACTCTATTTTAGCTCAGATGGACGTATCAATGCTGGTGGTTTGGATATTTTCAAATCTAAAGGTGCTAAGCTAAAATGGGAAGTTGCCGAAAACTTAGGGTTCCCAGTTAATTCTGCGGGTGATGATTTATATTATGTAATTAGTGAAGGACACGGTGGTGGCTATTTGGTTTCTAATCGCCGTTCTGATCCACATAAGGTTTCTACGACCAATGATGATATTTTCCACTTTGTAGGCGAACAAAAAATCGAAGTTCGTATAGAAGGTATGGTCTATGCAGAAAGCGATCCCGACCAAACACCTTTAGAGGATATTCGTTTGCAAGTATTCGAAATGGTAGAAGGTACAGAAGAATTGGTCAAAAACAAACGTTTCTCTGATGGTCGTTACGAATTCATTTTGGAAGGTGGTAAGGATTATTTAATTGAATTATCTAAACCTGATTCTGAATATTCTATTGCCAGCTTTGAGGTTAAAACTAATGAGATCAAACGTTCGGAAACGATCAAGAAAGATATTGGATTGAAAGAACCTGAACAACCAGTAGATCCTGTGGATCCACCGGTAGAAGATCTAGTTGAGCTGTATCACAGAATTGTACCTCCAGAATATGACTCCAAGGAAAATCCTTATGAGTTGCCTTATGATCCACCAATTGATCCTGAAACGGGCGAACCTTTTGCCGAAGGTACAGCAATCTATGACCTATTTTTAGTAGTAGATGCTACAGCACAAACCGCTACAGATCGTAAGGTTTATTATAATGATTTGGAAAAAGAAAATATTGTTGCTTTCATAGAAGCTTCTGAACCTGATCCTGTCTTAGAAACGGCTTATCACAAAAATTGGGATAAGGAAGACTATAAGGAAGAAGCACCTAATGTTCGCTTTAAGATTCAAGTAGCAGCTGTTCGCTATTACAAAGAATCTAGATATAAAGAGTTGCAAGAGCTAGCAGGTGTTCGTATGGCATTCGAGCCTATTGAGGGTGCTGGATTGACGCGTATTCTTATTGTTCCTGATACAGAGGACAATGAAGGTCAATTCCACTTCTTGACTAAGGCTGATGCTCTAGATGCCTTAATTTATGTTACAGATCACTCTAAATTTAAAACGGCTTTTGTTTCTCGTTATATTGATGATGAGCGTACAGGAGAAGGCTTTAGAGGATGGGAGGAAGAAACAGAAGATGAGGAATAAAATGGGAAGCCTTGCTCAACTCTTTAAGAAGAGCTCGATAAAGGTCAGCATGTAATAAACAGGGAGGTTCAGTATCAACCAAAACAACTGATAATCAAACACTTACAAGGTAACTTTAAAAAGAAATCACCCCGCTTTTTGTACTTTATGGTCAAAAGCGGGGTGATTTCTTTTTTAGAACTGCCTATAACTTATTGATTATCAAGTGTATTTTAAGCACTGAACGTCCCTAGTTAATCGCTTCTTGAACTTCTATTCCACAGCACTTAACAGCTACTTTTTTATCAGAATACATCTTTTTGAGTCATACACAAATGACAGTTCGTTGATTTTTTAATATATTGATGTTCATTATTTTATCTAGCCACATAATAATTGATAATTTTAAAATGGCATGATATTTTGGCAAGTAGTACCTTGATTTGATACAAAAAGTATATATTCGCTTCAATTCGTACGCTTCAACATAATTTTTTGATATTCTGTAAAGATATTCAACTATTTATATTACAGTGCACTTAGACTTAGAGCTTTTCTAAAATTAGTCTTTAGCTTCGCTGAGTACCAAAGCTCCGCAATGCTAAAGATGGATCAAATCAATGTATTTGATGCAAATAAAAAATAATTTTAGAATAACTTTGAAGTTGTTTAAAAATTAGATTTGATGCAGAAATTAAGATGATTTAACTTCGTTGAGCTCTTCGAGGTTTGATCAATTTGAGCCTCTTTTAGCTTCGCTGAGCACTTCGTGGTTTTGAGTTGATAGCCGCTCTGCGGACAGAGGCGAAGCCGACTAGTGGCAAGCTCTGCTGCCACCAGCGCTATCAGCGAAAAAAAAGGTAAAAAAGTGGGCAAACCTCGAAGAGCTCAACGAAGTTAAATCAATGAATTTAATGCGGCGAAGACAATTTTTAAACAACTTCTTTATATCACATATAATTCTCAAACCATTTCAATCCCTAAACTACATACACTGTAAAACACCTATTTATTCATACGGCAGTTCATTACAGTGTACTAAATATTCTGTAAAAACATTCAACTATTTATGTTACAGAATACTAAATCATTAAATATTTATGACAACAATTAGAAAAGTTGCTTTTGGATTATTTATCCTGTTCTTAACAAGTTTGAATAATAATTTATTAGCACAAGCTCCCACCAAAAATGCCAAACTGATTACTGAAATTGAGACATTTTACGATCTTCGTTTTACAATGTATACCAAGAAGAATAAATTTATTGCGTCAAAATGGATACACGATCCAGCCAAAAGTAATGCAGTATCCTTTGTCTCGATCTATCACACTATCATAGATAATTTGCCTGAAATGGCAGTTTTTGCAGATAAGGAATTATCAAAAAAATTGAGCCCAGACGAGATCCAAGAAATCTTAGCAAATTCGGATAATAAACGTGAGGGAGCTAAGCCAGGACCTATGAATGGAAATGATATTGATGTAATGAAGGTAATCCATGAGTTATACTATGATGCAGAAAAAATCATGTTTTATCCTATTCCCAAGGCTATTGGATTTTTCAAATCAAATTGGAGTGGAACTACTCAAGCTAATTCTTATGGAAAAGCATTGTTCTGGCTAGATATAGAGACTTCGATTGATCCAGTAGATATTTCTAAGCAAAATATCACTTGGGCAGTAAATTCTAGAAAAAGTTTACGCATGTTTAATCTAGAATCATCTAAACTTGATGAAAATTATACGAAATATTGCGCTCAGTTTATCGACGCTTTACGATCAAATGCAGATAAAGTCGCTATCTTTTCAATAAATCCTCTCTCTTACAGACCTGTAGATGATCCAATAACCATAGACAAAACTAAAGAAATCTGGCTAGGAGAAGAAACTGAAATCACTATGGATCCTGAAACATTTGATGAAATTATATCTGTAAAGGTTATCAAAGAAGAAGAAAGATACAGAGCCTTAGAATATCTTTCTACTATTGAGCTTTGGTATTGGGATGATGCAAAAAAGAAAATGGGTATGCAGTTGAGTGGAATCGCTCCAGAGCAATCTATGTATGATTCTAATCAGATTTTCCTAAGTAGATTCCCCCTATTCTTCCGTTTTATAAACAACCTAGATCGTTAGAATAATCGGATTTTACCTTTTTAATTGAGGGGGCTGTCTAAATTTTTGCTTTTTAGACAGCCCCTTATTAGCATAAGTCTCTATTTTCGGATAAAAATATCTTCTTTACCTTTGTCTAAAACAATCAAACGATTGTTTTCCATTCTTCCATCTTTTGTTGTTGTAAGAGTAAATAAAGTTGCAATCAAGGTAATCTTATTCCCTTCCTTTAGCTTGTATGTTCCCGATAGATGCTTAACAGGAGATTTCTTACTATTCTCAGGAAGTTGTATCATCAGTGTTCCGTCATCAAAAAGTTCAATATACTCCCCCTTACGTTTATCCTGATCTTCAGCATAGTAGCGTCCTACAACACTAGCTCGTTTTACCTTTGGATTTTCCTGACTTGCTTTGGCAAGAATTGCGTCTATTCTCTGAAGTTCCTCGGTGGCTACCTTTTTTGCTTCTAGTGCAAGTTTCTCCTTCTCTAAGGCCTTTTTTTCAGCCATTATTGCCATTGCTTTTGCTTCTATTGCAAGCTTCTCAGATTCCTTGACCTGTTCAAGTTCTAGTTCTAAACGTTTTACTTGCTCATTTAGATTCTTTACATTTTCATTAAGAACAGCATTGGATCTTTCAAGTTTGAGATTCGTTTTTTGGAGTTCATCATTTTTTTTAAGTAATTCTTTTTTACTCTGTGCTTGTCCTTGTATACTCATTAATATCACAAAGAATAAAATACATTGCATTTTCATCATTTTAAGTTGTTTGAAGTTGTTTGAAAATATATATCATAATTGATAGTTCCTTGATTTTTTAATTTTTGCTTTGCAAGGCTAACCATAGGGGTAATAAATTATCATGAGGCTATCTAAGGTAGATCTTGAGAATAAGAACTAGTCTTTATACGACAGAAATGATTGAATTTTGTACTAAATCTCATTTTTACTTAAAGTTTTTTGATACTCATCCTCCTTCTGATAACTAGTAGTAAGAGCAAAACCCACCACAATCAGCTTTGCCCCCAGTATCTATCTGTTCAAGAACTATCAAAATGTGGGAGTACTTGAACATCTGTAAAAATATTCTATAAAATTCATAGCCTAGCTATTGGCGAAACCTCAAAGAGATCAGTGAAGCTAAAAATCTATAAACTAAAGTTGTTAAACTTCATTATTAAAGCTTCTTCAAGTAGTTTTTAGGCGATAAATTAGCATTTTTTGTATTCTCTCCTAGCTCTGCTACAATACTAAATACTCTAATCCATTTTGATAAAGGCTTTATTCAGTACACCTTCCTTAGTTTCTACAGACAACCAATATTGTCCGTTCTCTAAGGTATTTACATCTAGATTATACAGTATTTGCTTAGGATCTTGTACCCAATGTGTATGCACTAATCGTCCATAAACATCATAAACACGAATAGCTTGAACATCTACTCGCTCTACTTCTACATTCAAAGAACCTTGACTAGGATTTGGGAAAATAGTACATGAATAAACAGATTCATGTTTGAAAACATTCACACAAGTATCCACTGTCACAAAAATACTATCCACTCCCTCACAAGTATTCGCATCTGTCACAGTCACGCTATACACACCAGATTGAGACACGGTAGTTTTAGGCGTTGTATTTCCTGTTGACCACAAATAGGAATCAAAAGTGGAACCTGCATCCAAAACAACCGAGTCACCTAGACAAATACTCGTATCCTGACCTAAATCAACTACTGGTATAGGTAAATTTTGCAACAATATACTATTAGAATTCCCCACACAACCATTTGCATCAGTCACTGTAACCGAATAAACAGTAGGATTGGTCACCGTAACCGTTTGTTGTGTACTCCCTGTGGACCATAAATAACTCACAAAACCTGCTCCTGCATCCAAATCTAATATCGTTCCTGCACAAATACTGGTATCTTGTCCAATGTTCACTGTTGGAGCGGCATTAACCGTAACATTAATCGTATCAAAAGCAGGTGGACAGCCATCTGCACTAGCTTCAATCGTGTATACACCTGACGAAGTCACGGTAATGCTTGCCGTAGTATCTCCTGTTGACCACAAATAAGTATCAGGATCAGTACCTGCATCAATGGTATAAGTACTACATACAGTAGTATCCTGTCCCAAATCTACTGTACTAACACCTGTTATATCTACAAAAATACTGTCTACCGCTACACAACCATCTGTATTAGTGGCGCTCACAGTATAGACACTACTCGATGATACTATAGATTGCTGCGTTGTATCTCCATTCGACCATAAATAACTCACAAAACCACCACCTGCATCAATAGTATGCGTCAAACATGTAGTAATATCAGCACCTAAATCAATAAAAGGATCAAAATAAATCTCCACAAAGACAGAATCTTCTGCTGTACATCCAGTAGAATTACTCACCGTCACAGAATACCAGCCATTAAAATCAACTGTATCAACTTGAGTAGCAGCTCCTGTAGACCAAGTATAACTTGCATAACCTGTTCCTGCATCCATAATATACTGACTACAACTTCCGATTGTATCTGCACCTAAATCTACCGTAATTGGTGCTCCTGCAACTACCGAAAGCGTATCGATATTAACGCAACCGTCCGTACTCGTCACCGTCACTGCATAATTTCCTGCTGTGCTTACCCAAATCGCAGAATCACTACTCCCAGTTGACCAATTGTAAACATCATTCACCCCACCACTCACATTAATTTCAATAGAATCAGCTCCACACAGTCCAAGTCCTACAGGATAATTATCACTCAAATTTACTCCATCGAAGATGCGCACATTATCAAAAGCAAAACCATCATCATGGAATACATTATCCGAACCAAAAGATACACGCAAACTCACGGAACTCAAACTATCCAAACCAGCTAAGCTATGTCGAACTGTTACCCAAGTTCCTGAACCATTACCTGTACCCTGTCCACCACCTGACCATGCTTCGGAGAATCCACCAGGACTTGCATTCGTTGCATTATTGTTATACCAATTAAAAGCCTCTCCAAAATTTCCAACTAGTTGCCAAGTCTGTCCACCATCTGTAGAAGCTTGTAAATTAGCTCCATCCCAAGACTCTTCGGTCACCCACCAAACATCCATTTCAATTTTGGGATCACAAACATTACTAAAATCAAAACAAGGACTACGCACCCAAGACTGTTCATCTGCATTATAAAAATCTTGTCCTAAGCCACCCGTTGTCCAAGCATTCGCACCTGAAGCTGCTCCAAAAATAGTTCGTTTTAGAGGTGTCCCAAATGCCCAAGAACCATTGGTGGTATTGTCTGCTGTCCAGCCAGCTTGTCCATTTTCAAAATCTTCATTATATGGAAAAGAACTAATTGTAGGAATATGCTGTACCATCGCTCCCATCAATGTATCATTACTTGTATTCAGTGAATCTGCTGCATACATTGTCCACACTTGACTGTTATAAATAGCACCTGTTGTTGAAAAATCTGCTGCTGCTAGAAAAGTATAAGTTAATGTATCTTGAGGATTGAAATTGGTACTCAGAAGAATAGTTTCCGTTATTAAATTAAAACCATCAGAATAAGTCAACTCAACACTATCGCCTGCATTCAATGCAAAGAAACCCTCATTAAGAATTTCTACTGTAATGTTCGCTGTACCCAACCCACAATCACTTTGTGGCAAACCACTA
>JAKVCT010000100.1 GCA_022448995.1 Saprospiraceae bacterium | reverse complement strand
GTGATAGCGGTGCTATCCCTGCGTTTTTCGCCTCGTTCAGCATCAAAAAATCTTGTGAATTATTATAAAATTAATTACGTCCACCTACTTATTTATAGCTGTTGAAGGCAATTGAAATTTCAGTAAGTGGGTAAAAGTAATAGTAGAATAGATTTCGTGAACTTTAATGAATAGAACGTAGTTGTAGCGAGCTATAGTTATAGTAAGGCTCTGTAAAGCCAATCCTGAAAGGCTCAACATAGTTGAAAGTCAACTAAAGATAGCTATAAGAACACTTGGACTGTTATTTATTCCTTGTGCTACACTAAGGACAAGCCTAGGCATAAGTAGTTGACGGAAATAATTACCTTACAGTCATTTTAGATTGATAGTTCATTGATTTTTTAATTTTTGCTTTACAGAGTCCTTTGATGTTCTTACAAAAATTGAAAAACTATGCACTATTGTTTAGATAACATATCGCGCTAGAGGGCTGATGTCTTGGCCTACAAACATCTCTTTTTGGTATTTATAATGTGCTGTCATTGCAATCATAGCAGCATTATCTGTACAATATTCCAGTTTTGGGATATATATATTCCAGTTATGTTTTTTGCCTAAAAGCTGAACCTGTTTACGCAATGTTGAATTAGCAGAGACACCTCCTGCAATTGCAATTTCTAGAATACCTGTTTGTTGACTAGCTTTTTGTAATTTATCTAGCAATATGGAAACAATTCTAGATTGTACAGAAGCGCAAATATCATTAAGGTTGTGCTGAATAAAATCTTTATCTTGACGTACATTTTTTTGTAAGAATCTAAGAATATTCGTCTTGAGACCACTAAAACTAAAATTGAGTCCTTCTATATTAGGTTTGGTAAACTTAAACTTAGCTTCTCCTTGTTGTGCTAGTTTGTCAATGATAGGGCCAGCTGGGTAATCTAATCCAATTAATTTACCTGTCTTATCAAAAGCCTCACCTGCAGCATCATCAATGGTTGTTCCCAAGATCTTAAATTCTAAATGTGAGTCTACTCGAGCAATTTGTGTGTGTCCACCTGAAACCGTCAAGCACAAAAAGGGGAATTGGGGTTGAGGAGCATCAATGAAATGTGCCAAAACATGTGCTTGTATGTGATTGACCTCGATCATTGGGATGGCTAAGCTTAGGGCTAATGCTTTGGCAAAGGAAACACCTACTAAGAGAGAACCTAGTAAGCCTGGACCTCTAGTAAAGGCTATAGCACTAAGATCTGAAAGCTTTATTTGGGCTTGTTCTAGCGCTTGATGTACAACAGGAAGGATGTGTTGCTGGTGAGCTCTAGAGGCGACTTCAGGCACAACACCTCCATAAGCCTTGTGAATAGCTTGATTTGCTACACAATTAGATAGAATTTGGCCATTTTTGATTACAGCAGCTGAAGTATCATCACAGGAAGATTCTATGGCTAGAATGATTATATTTTTCACTAATAACTTGATTATTTATTCAAAGAAAACAGAGCTTTAAGCTAAAAAAAATGTAAATTTGTGCAACTTAATTATTGTGGAATCAAAGTTAAGGTTTTATTAAAACAAAAAGAAAATAGTTACCATAGTACAATAATTGAATATTAATGGTTGTCATGTTTATTCTTATCAAAGGTGTTGTTTAAAGAAAATAGTCTGTGACTTTATATATTTTTCTGTAAACATCGAAGAGCTCAGTGAAACTAACCTTTCACATTATTATTGTAAAGAGTGGATGATAGCTATTTTTAAATAACTTCAACTCATTAGACTAAAATGATTTTTGGTCTAATGGTATGCCCAAAATAAAAAAAGATTGTCAGCTAAAGAAAATTCTACGTCATCAAAACAAGTAACAAAACTAGTCCATCAGAAGAAGCGATCTTTTCTGATGCGAATCCTTGGTGGTACATGGAAGCTCTTCAAGCGGATTTTGGTAACCTTATTTGTATTTTTGTTGATCATAAGAGGATTATTAGAGATCCCTGCAGTGCAGAATTGGATGGCAGATCGCGCAGCAGAGTTTTTTTCGAGTGGTTTAGGAATGAGGGTCGAGATAGGGAAAATGCGCTTGGGTTTGTTTACAGAAGTGAGCTTTGATGAATTTTATATAGAAGACACACATGGAGATACACTGATGTATGCAGACGAAATAGATGCAGAATTTGATGTAGTAACGCCATGGAATAAGCATTTAAATATTGGTGAAATTAGTGCTAAAAATGCCGTTTTTCACTACATCAAACATGAGGGAGAACGCTATTTCGAATTTCAGAAAGTCATCAAGTTTTTTCAACCTAAAAATCCTGCTAAGGTTAGACCTAAGCACCCTTTTAGATTTGGGATTACTAATGCAAAATTTGAAAACTTTGCTTTCCGATTTCATGATCATATCAAACAAGTACGCGTAGATATTCATACTCCTTTTGGTACTGTTGATGGAAAAGAGGTAGACTTGATAGGGAAATATGTAGAGGTAGAAGATGTTTTCTTGGATGATCCTCAAGTTCGTGTACATATAGAAAAGTTTGATTCTACGGTGGTGGATACTTTTACTTATGACATCAAACCCTTACATCCTTCTTTTCCACGTTGGCATGTCCTTGCAGATCATCTGTCCTTTGAGAATATGAATTTTTCCTTACGGAATGATCGTAAACCTGCAGATACTACTCGTATTCTGGATTTTAACAATATGAATATGTATGGAATCTACATGGGGGTTGACTCTTTTTCTTTAGAAAAAGAAGTGCTTAAGGGAATTGTACATCAGTTAGAGGGAAAAGAGAAAGGAGGCTTCCAAGTTAGAGAGCTTACAGGTAGAGCAGAATTAAGTTCCAAAAAATTGATTGTCAAGGACTTGAAGGGTAGAACTGATAATAGTGTTTTTAAAGATTCTTTGGTATTTGAGTATCAAACCTACAGAGATTATTTAGATTTTGTAAATAAGGTCAAAATTAATGCAAAACTAGATGGCTCCCATTTCACATTTAGAGATATTGCTGTTTTTTCGCCCAAAATCTTAAACAATCCATTCATAAAAGCCAATTTGGACGAAGAAATTAAGTTGAATGGTGTACTCAAGAATTCGACGATTAGTAAGGCTATTCGAGTAAAAGATATGGAGTTGGATCTAGGTGATCACACACATGTTGTTGGAAATATTACTCTAAGAGATATTATGAATCCAGATGCTGCCTTCATGCATCTGAATGTAGATGAGCTAAATACGAATATTCGAGAGGTGCGTAATTTACTTTCATTTACCAAAATTCCAGCTCAATTTAATGCGCTCAATAAACTCCAGTTTCAAGGGATTTTTATAGGATATTTTCAGGATTTTGTAGCAGAAGGACTGTTAAATACTTCCATAGGGCAAGTTAAGTCAGATTTGCACATGAAGATAGTGGGGGGAAATGTAAAAGCAACCTATGATGGAGATTTAGCACTCATCAATTTTGATGTAGGAAGACTCACTGGCGTAAAAGATTTAGGAATAGTCACTGTTACTAGCAAAGAGAACTTTTTAGGAAAAGTAGATGTGAATAGGAAAATAAAGGGGATCACAGGTCGAGGATTTGATCTAGATAACCTTTATGCTGTTATGGCCGAGGGAATTATCAAGCAATTTGAGTTTAAGGGATATAGTTATGAGAATTTAAAAATTGAAGGATTATTTGAAGGAAAGAAGTTTGATGGAAAATTCCTATCTAAGGATAAAAACCTAGATGTGTATCTCAATGGTTTAGTTGATCTAAATAATGAGTTACCTAAAATTGATATACTGGGAGCTGTACGGAATATTGATTTTCAGGAACTGAATATTACACCTGATGAACGTGTAGTTATTCAGGTTGATTCGGTCATTGTAGATGCAGAAGGTCGAGACATTAATAATTTCGGAGGTAAGTTGTTTTTTGACAAAATTCATGGATTTAGAGGTGATGACGAATACACCCTAAATAATATAACAATGACTTCTAAGAATACTGAAACTCAGAGGAGAGGTAAAATAGATACCCTTAGAGAGGTACATTTGAATTCAGATATATTAAGGGTTGATGTAGAAGGACATTATGATGCAGTGGATTTAGTCAAATCTTTCAAGAAGTTTGTACAATCCAATTATCCCAATTTCTTTAGGGACTTGGATTATACACATCTTTTTGATTCTACCTATACTGCTAAAACTACAAGTATTCTTTTGGATTCTATTCCAATCGAAGCACAACAGGTCAATGTGAAGATAGAGATGAAGGATTCTAAAAACTTTACAGAATTGATTACTAAACAATTCAAACATATTAAGAATCTGTCTATTAATCTTGATTTTGAGAGTGAATCAGAAGAACTTAAGCTAGATGGTTATGTTGGAGAGGTACAGATTGGGAATATACGAATAGCAGAAAACTTGCTGAAAGGAGAGGGGAAAGGACGTGTTTTTCAGTTAACTAATGAGATAGAAGGGGTCTACATCAAGGATTCTACTTTTTTACCTTCTTTTGTATTTGATTTGAATGCTTTGGGGGATACCTTATCTTTTTCTACTGAAATTAGTAAACTAGGGGGAGCTGTATCCGGAATTGTTTTAGATGGGAAATTTTCATTTTTACCTGGTGCTGTTCAAATTAGTTTAGACTCTGCAGACCTTGCTTTCTTGGGAGAACCTTGGCGTATTCGAGAGAATAATTATATTCGTTTTGGGAAGGGAAAACTAGAAGTTCACAATGTTCGTCTGACAAATAATGAACAGTTGTTAGAACTCAATAATAAAGGAGATAAGGGATTAGGACTCTGTCTGCAAAATATTAATTTAGGTTGGTGGTATGACCTCAAACCACTTCCAAAAATTGATTTAGATGGAAAAGTTTCATCTAATATATTGGTTGAGGATTTGTTTAAACTCAGAAACTTAACCTCCCATATCATTTTTCACGATTTAGTAATTAATGGGGATGATTGGGGTAAAATGGACATGTATGTTCAATCAGATAGTCTTCGATCCAAGCTGAATGCTATTCTGAAACATAGTGGGCCAATTGTAGACAGTATTTATATCAAGGGTTCTTTTTTACCATTCTTTGCAACGAAGAAAAAAGAAGATCAAAATCGTTTAAATTTTGATTTTGATGTGCAAGGTGCCAGTGCTTCTATCATCGAATATTTCTTGCCAACACAATTGGCCAATACAGACGGGATGCTGAGAGCAGTAGGAACCTTGAGTGGAGTACCTCAACGACTAAGTATTGGTGGGAATGGGGAAATACAAGATTTGACAACTACTGTTACTAGTTTACAAACTACATATTATGCACCTGAGGGTAGGATCGAGCTGTCTAATGATGGATTTCATGTTCGCCCCAAATTAGAATTTGATATTTTAGAAGATAAATATGAGAGTGGAGGGGTTGTGATTTATGATGAAGAAGGGGGAGAAGCTTTTGTAGGGGGGGCAATCCGCCATGACAGATTGAAGAATTTTGGTTTAGAATTTAAAATTATAGTTCCTGAAAACCTATCCATCCCCAATAGTAATAAAACGATTAAAAATAACTTTTTGGCAATGCGTACTACCAAAGAAGACAACAGTACTTTTTATGGGACAGTGTACGTAACTAATGGAATTATGGATTTCTATGGTCCCTTTAATCGTTTGAAACTTATTGCAGATGCGACTACTGCTAAAAATACGCGTCTAGTTCTACCATTGAGTGATCCTACAGATATTGAAGAAGTACAGTTTATCAAATTTGTGGATAGAAGTGATACAAGTAATGTAGGAACAATTGTGGATGATGTTCCAGAGGAAGTAGGAGGATTGGATATTGAGTTATCGGTAACCGTTACTCCTGAAGCTGAGGCACAATTGATTTTTGATGAGCGGACTGGAGATATTATTTCGGGACGTGGAGAAGGTTTGCTACGGATTAACTATACCCCGTCTGGAGAACTGAATATTCATGGCGATTATGAAATCAAAGAAGGAAACTATTTGTTTACGTTGCGTCAGTTGGTGAATAAGTCGTTTGATGTAAAAGAAGGTGGACTCATTAGTTGGACAGGAGATCCCTATAATGCACAGATTGATTTGCAGGCTATTTATGAAGCTCGTGTTTCTCCTTATAATCTAGTTTCACCTTACATCTCAGAGAATCCAGCCTTGAAGAGTATTGCTAACCAGAAATCTGATATTGACATTTTGATGGATATCACAGGTACACTCTATGCAACTGATATTACTTTTGAAATGGAGGTAAGCGAACAAGTCGATCCAAGAATTCGGACTTTGATTAATAGTTCATTGGGTAATATGGGAATAAATGAGTTAAATCGTCAGGTTTTTGGAGCGATTATTTTTCAGCAATTCTTACCACAAGACAATATAGATGGTCAAGGCTTAGATCTAGTTTCTACTACGGTGAATACACTGACTGAGATGTTGTCCCAACAGTTAAATAATCACATTAATGATTTGCTCTCTCAAGTACTTTCAGATGTAGAAGGGGTTGACTTAATGGTTGATTTAGGGATAAATTTAAGTGATAATGCAGTGAGTTCTTTAGATGATGTTCAGAATTCTGACGCACAGGTTCGTCTAGCTCTAGACCCAACCTTCTTGGATGGTAAACTAAAGGTTCATATTGGAGGAACAGCAGATATTGGTGGAAATAGCTTGAATGTGGATGGTAATGCGCAATATTTTGGTGGAGATTTTACTATAGAATATCAGTTAACAGAGAATGGTCAGTTATCACTCCGTGCTTACAGCCGAACAGAGAATACTATCTTGGGGCAAACCATGCGTTATGGAGCTGGTATTTCGTTCCGTAAGGAGTTTGATAATTTCAAGGACTTTTTCAAACCTAAGAATCAAAGAGCTTTGACAAAAGAATTAGAAAAAGAACTCAAGAAATATTAGGTAGATAAGTTCTTAGTGAAAGTTTGTTATTTTCTTAATTCTGTTGTTAATAGAATAGTTTGAAAAATAGAGTATAAATAATTATATAAGTTGTTGAAAGATAATGATAATAGCTCTTTATGCTCTCCTTTAGATCGACTACAAAACTTCAAAGGAGTTTTATCTTGACTACCAAGTATTTATCCTCTAGTCTTAAACAACCTCTTAATATATTTTTCAAACTACTGCTCTAAGTCCTTTGATCCCTTACAAGTTATTTGTACTATTGTATACTTGAGTAATCATTGAGCATATGCTCGAAATTAGTAGTTTATAGAGTACTGAAATAAATTAAGTAGGTGGACATAATTATTTTGTAGTTAACCCTGAAAGGCTCAACGAAGTTAATTCTTATGAGTTATTATCAAAATAATTATGTCCAGCTACATTACCCAATGTTTATCTTGGAGGTTTGATATATCAAATATCTTCAAAATATTAACAGGCTATTGAGAGTACTAAGGTAAAAAGTAAGTACAATGGATATGAATAGAATGCCTTATATCCATAGAGATATAAGTTGGTTGTCGTTTAATTATCGTGTTTTACAAGAGGCGAGAGATCCTCATGTTCCTCTTTTTGAGCGAATCAAGTTTCTGGGGATTTATTCCTCCAATTTAGATGAATACTTTCGAGTACGCATAGCTTCTTTGCGTAGTCTGATTCGTCTTGGTAAAAAAACCAAGCGAAGAATGATTGATCAACCTGAGGAGCTATTAGCTAAAATTCAAAAGATTGTAGAAGAGCAACAAGTAGAATTTAGTCAGATTTATCAGAACCATATTCTACCTCAATTACGTATTTATAATATATATATATTACGTCGCAAGGAACTTAATAATAAGCAGCTTCAATTTCTTGATCAATACTATGAAGATCGTTTGATTGAATATCTACAACCTGCATTGATTGTTCGAAACAAAGTGCGTACTTATCTATGCAATAATGTATTATATTTGGCTGTAGTTTTAGCAACAACAGGAGGTGGACGTAGGTATGCTGTAGTAGAGGTGCCATCCAAGAAGTTTCCTCGGTTTGTACAGTTACCTGCTAGTAATCCTGAGCACAAGGAATTGATTATTTTAGATGATATTGTGCGGCATTGTTTACCCAAATTATTTCCTGGGTATAAGGTAGTAGCTTCTTATTCTGTAAAAATGACTAGGGATTCTGATCTAAATGTTGAGGATGAATACGAGGGAGATTTAGTTGAGAAAATTCGTAAGGGATTAAGTAAGAGGAATATTGGTCCCGGTACACGATTTGTCTATGACCGAAAGATGCTCAAGCAGACACTTGATTTCTTTCAAGGTGCATTGAGTGTGAGTGATAAGGATTTACAACCAGAAGGACGTTACCACAATAATACTGACTTTTTTCGTTTTCCTGATTTCAAACTCAATCATCTCAAGGATAGGCCTATGCCATCTTTGCCACATCCTAAGCTAGAATCGTACAAGAATAATTTATTTCAAATTATCCGAAAAGGAGACCAGCTTTTGCATTATCCTTACCAAAAATATAGCTATGTTATTCGCTTTTTGGAGCAGGCTGCCCATGATCCTGATGTCACAGAGATTAAGATTGCACAATATCGAGTTGCCAAAGATTCTCAGGTAGTAAATGCACTGCGATCTGCACTAGAAGAAGGCAAAAAGGTAATGGTCTTTATGGAGATTAAAGCTCGTTTTGATGAGGAGGCTAATTTATACTGGGCAGAGCGTCTTGAATCTTGGGGAGCCAAGGTGTTATACAGTTTACCTGAGCTAAAAGTACATGCAAAACTATGTCTTGTGAATCGTATAGAGGAGGGTAAAAAAGCTTTGTATTCTTATATGAGTACAGGTAATTTTAACGAAGATACTGCTAGAATTTATGGGGATTATGGGTTCTTTACTGCTGATAAGCGCCTCAGTAATGAAGTCGATATGATTTTTGATTATTTAGAATATGGTAAGCATCCTCGTAAACCTTTTAAGCATCTGTTGGTTGGACAGTTTAGAATGCGTCGGAATATATACGACATGATTAACCAAGAGATTAAGAATGCCAAAGCAGGTAAAACGGCACGAATTATTGTCAAGGTTAATAGTATTCAGGATAAACGAATGATTGCTCGATTGTACGAGGCAAGCAACGCAGGAGTTGAAATTAAATTAATTGTGCGTGGTGTTTGTTGTTTGGTACCAGATATTGAGGGTTACAGCAAAAATATTGAAGTTATCTCTATTGTTGATCGTTTTCTGGAACATGTACGTGCTTATTTGTTCTATAATGATGGGGAAGAAAAGATCTATTTGAGCTCTGCAGATTGGATGACACGTAACTTGCATCGACGAATAGAGAATGCTTTCCCTGTTTATGATGAAAAACTACGACAAGAAATTCGAGATTTTTTACAGATTCAGTTTAGAGAAAATGTCAAGGCTCGGATTATAGATGAACAGCAGAATAATTTTTATAGAAGGCATGATATAGAACATCCTTGGCGTTCGCAAGAGCGTATGTATGAATATTATCAACGTCAGTTGGAAAAATAGAAAAAGATTATGTTGAAAAATGATTTATTGCTTCGTACAGCGAATGGCGAAGCAACCGAACGACCTCCTGTTTGGCTGATGCGCCAAGCAGGTCGGATTTTACCACAATACCGTGCAATTCGGGAGAAATTAAGTGGATTTAAAGAACTGGTAGAGACACCAGAATTGGCCTGTGAGGTGACTATCCAGCCTGTAGATGAGTTGGATGTGGATGCAGCTATTATTTTTTCTGATATTTTAGTCATTCCGGAGGCAATGGGCTTGCCTTATGAAATGATCAAAGGGAAAGGACCATTATTTCCTAAAACTATAGAAACCCTAGAGGATATAGATCAACTGATTAGTGGAGAAAAAGCTGCCCAAGACTTAGAATATGTATATGCTGCTTTGCGTCTAACTAAGCAGGAACTCAATAATAGAGTGCCTTTGATTGGTTTTGCTGGAGCACCATTCACGATTCTATGCTATATGATTGAGGGAAGCGGAAGTAAGACTTTTTCAAAAGCAAAAAAACTGATTTATCAGCATCCAGTTTGGGCACATCGTTTACTGGATAAGATTACAGAAACGACTATTGTCTATCTTAAAAATAAAGTAGCTGCTGGAGCAGATTTGATTCAATTATTTGATTCTTGGGCTGGTGTTTTATCTTATGACATGTTTCAGCATTTTGCCTTACCTTATTTACGTAAAATTGCAACTGCCTTGACTGAAGTCCCAGTAACTTTATTTGCGAAAGGAGCTTGGCATTCTATCAAATCTATTGCTGAGTCAGATTGTAATGTTGTTGGGTTAGATTGGACAATGATTCCAACAGATGTACGGAAAACCTTAGGAGCCAAACAAGTTGTGCAAGGAAATCTAGATCCTTGTTATTTGTATGCACCTGCAGCAGAGCTGAAGAAAGCAACACTACAAATGATTCAAGACTTTGGAGGATCTCACATTACGAATCTAGGACATGGTGTTTATCCAGATACACCCTTAGATAATGTTAAAGTCTTTGTTAATACAGTTAAAGAATTCTCTTATCAAGTTGTATAATATATATTAGAGCACCATTTTATGCAATCATAATCTGTAATGAAAGTTTAGAGATCATAAGTTTGTTGATCACAATCTATGCTTTAGTAAGGAATTATGGATTATGGAATTAAAAGACTAATGACTATGATTGATGTAGCACTATTGAGTGAAATTTGTAGGATTTCTGCAGCACCTGGTTTTGAACAAAGACTTCGAGCGTTTATAATGGATAAAGTAGCCCCCTATGTAGACGAATTGTATACCGATTCTATAGGAAATGTTTATGCTGTCAAAAAGGGGACACAAACAGGTAGTGCATCCAAGAAAGTGATGATTGGCTCACATATGGATGAGATTGGATTTATTGTTACCCATATAGATGATAAAGGGTTTATTCGTTTTCATACCTTAGGTGGTTTTGATCCCAAAACACTCACCGCACAACGTGTTATTGTACACGGAAAAGAAGACATTATGGGAGTTATGGGATGCAAGCCTATTCATTTAATGTCTCCATCTGAGCGAACTAAAGCTCCAACGATTAAGGATTATTTTATTGATACAGGAATGACTTACGAAGAGGTTTCTAAGATTGTCAAAGTGGGTGACCCGATCACAAGAGAGCGTCAGTTGATAGAGATGGGAGACTGTGTCAACTCTAAATCTTTGGATAATCGTTTGGCGGTGTATATTTTATTCGAAGCACTTAGAGAGCTCAAAGACCAAGAAGTTCCTTATGATGTTTATGGTGTATTCACGGTTCAGGAAGAGGTAGGTATTCGTGGTGCAAGTGTTGCTGCGCAACGTATCAATCCAGACTTTGGCTTTGGTATTGATGTAACCATTGCTTTTGATCTACCAGGTGCTCAGGGGCATGAAGAAATAACAGCCTTAGGTAAAGGAGTGGCTATCAAGATAATGGATGGTTCATTGATCTGTGATTATCGTATGGTTAATTTTATGAAGCAAACTGCCGACAAAGAAGAAATCAAGTGGCAGCCTGAGATACTTACAGCAGGTGGAACAGATACTGCGGCTATTCAACGACGTGGACAGAATGGGGCGATTTCAGGAGCGATTTCTATCCCTTGTCGTCATGTACACCAATCTATTGAAATGTCACACAAAGCTGATATACGGGGTGGAGTAGATTTATTAAAAGCATGCTTAATAGATTTGAATCAATACGATTGGCGTTTCAAATAAGATGAGTTTGTTGACTGGTTAATGGCAGTTTGTAGATTTTTTAATTTTTAGTCAAATCCTGAAGGGTTTGACGCAATTAATCATTAAAAAAATCTAGGAATTATGGTCAATTAAAATACAACAAAGCTATTAAAGTAAAAATAGATATGATAGAAGCAGAAGGAATCATTAAGACTTATGGAAATTTAGAGGTACTTAGAGGAGTTGACTTGAGCATTCGTAAGGGAGAGATTGTCTCTATTGTTGGTAAATCAGGAGCAGGAAAAAGTACCTTGTTACATATCTTAGGAACTTTGGATCGTCCAGACAAAGGAGCACTATCAATTAATGGTGAAAATACAACGAAGCTAAGTTCAAAAGCTCTAGCCAAGTTCAGAAACCAACATATTGGATTTGTCTTTCAGTTTCACCATTTATTACCGGAGTTTACGGCTTTAGAAAATGTCTGTATCCCTGCTTTTATCCAAAAAAGAAATGAAAAAGAAGCTCGAAAGCGAGCAACAGAGTTGCTAAAATATTTAGGCTTAGGTCAACGCCTAGAACATAAACCAGCTCAGTTGTCTGGAGGAGAACAACAGCGTGTGGCTGTCGCTAGGGCACTAGTGAACAATCCTGCTGTTGTTCTTGCCGATGAGCCTTCAGGAAATTTAGATACCCAAACTTCTGAAGAATTACATAATTTATTTTTTACGCTCCGCAAAGATTTTGAACAAACCTTCATTATTGTTACACACAATATGGAACTTGCTGCAATGAGTGATCGACAACTTGTTATGCAAGATGGTTTGATCATAAAAACGGAAGATGCTAAGTACTCTGAAATCTAGATAAACGAATAATTCTACAGCGTACTCAATGAGGTGTGGATACAATTGTCTTTTACTGATTGATAAGCCATATTTTATAGAAATTACCATTATTGGAATGGAAACGTATTATATTTTGACTATCAATTTGTTGTAAAATTTTTAGATGAGGGGAGTTCCAAAAATAGGATACTCATACTTAGTGTGGGGGAGAAGCATTTCCATTGTAGGCAAAACCTTTCTAATCAGGGTGAAATTACGGTTGTAATGATGAATCTAGAAGCGCTTCAAGAGAAGCAAAAACGAATGGCAAAATTAGTGGTAGTTCCTCCCAGTGGAAAAGGGTATCTACCCAAAGATGAGGATATTATCTTCAGTTTAGATATTCAGTATGTAGGTGAAGACGCTTATGTAGCTGTTGATATCCAGTCTTATGCTGGACGAAAATGGGGAGTATACGCTGCACAGACCAAAGCAGGGATGGAATACATTCCACGTTATTTTTGCTTTAGAGAAGGCCCACCCTTAGCCAAAACTATTCGAAAGGTTATTGAACTATCTACTATGCAACCTAGCTTATTAATTGTAGATGGACATGGTATTGCACATCCACGAAAGTTTGGTGTAGCATCTTGGCTAGGAGTTGAGCTTGCTATTCCTTCTATTGGTGTTGCCAAACGAACCTTACTCCCTTACGAAACTAGTCCTGCTCTGTTTAGAGGAAGTTCTTCTCCTATCTCTTTGGACGATGAACGGGTGGGAAGTGTATTGCGTACACAAGACTATGTTAAGCCTGTATTTGTGAGTACAGGACACCAAATTTCATTGGAAAATACGGAGGCGATTATTCTTAAATTATCCTCTAAATATCGTGTTTCTGAACCTATCCGAAGGGCTGATCACATTGCTCGAGTTTATGCCAAAGGCGAGACAGACCGTAGAGCAATATTTCTAGGGACTTTAGAGGAATAATTAATCGTGCAGTGTCTCAAGAGGCTAAAGGTTAAAAAGTCACAGGCTGTTTTTTTACTAAAATATGATAATAAAAAATTATACACTATTTCCTTAGTACCTTCAAGTTCCTTATATTCGCGGATGAATGAAAAATCATTAACTATACTAGTTACCTATAGATAGATAAAGACTATATACAAAGCAAGGATCAAAGAATACCATTTTAACTTTCTTTTACAGATATCAGGTTTGAATATTCATTAATGATGCTGTAATATTCTCAATATCTTTCATATTGCTGACAGGGGAATTGCCCTTGTTGGATAGAAACCGAAAATTAATTTATATCCCGATTAATAGTGATCCCTTTCTAACTAACGAATGAAGTTGTTTAAGAATTAATGGCAGATAGATGCCTTGAAATCAATTTGAAGTTCGGTTGGAGCTTCACCGCTCTATCTAGGGTTCAAAAAGTAGTTAGGCGTTTTTAAACAATTTCAATAACTTAAACCATTTATGTCTAATATTACAAAGCTGATAAGAACACCAATTGCAGAATTAGAAGAGATAGAAGAAGGATTAATACACGCCAATATGTTGGGACATCGATATACCTTGGGTCAATGTATTGAGCATATGAGTATCATGAGAAAAGAGTTTAATGCAGATGTAAAACCACTCTTGGTTATGGTGAGTATGGAGAGTATGCGTGCAGGTTCTAGCAAAAAGGTTAGAGATTATTTTGCACAGCCAGAGAATGCGAGAACAAACAAAGCAAATGCATTCATAATAAGTTCTAGCATTTCTAAAATTACGATTAACTTATTCTTAAAATTTAGTAAGCCTTCATATCCCACTAAAATTTTTTCCAATAAAGAGGATGCCTTAGCTTGGTTAAAGTCCTTGTAGGGAGTTTTAGGACTAGCATAATTAGGGCCTTTTGCTTCGCAGAGCACTTCGTGGTTTAGTATTAAGCAAAGTAGATGATAGTCAAGTCTTTATAAGACGAATTTAAAAAGAAATTACCCCGCTTTTTGTACTTTATAGTCAAAAGCGGGGTAATTTCTTTTTGGAGTTTGGATAAGTCAGGTGAAAAAATATCCAGTCAAACGTAATAATCAAGACTCAGTTTCGCTAAAAACTTAGTAAAATCTACCCCACCGGATCAAGCGGACTATATGGGTTGTCAGCAACAAAGAACGACGAACATTGACGTTCCGAAGGAACCGAGCCCACAGCGAGCTCAACGAAGTTAACTGCTTCGATGTCCGAACATTATAATCGATTGAGAGTGAATGAACTAGAATTTTGTAAGCCTGTATCACAAGTACGAGTTGTCCAGATGAAAGTGAGTTAGAAGAAGCAGTCAATGAGGAGAATTGTTAGCTTCGCTGATCCCTTCGGGGTTAACTTCGCTGATCCCTTCGGGATTTTTTGGTCAGCTTTTGCAGCAATGGCAAAAGGCGAGAGAAGAAACATGCTTAATACTGAACCACGAAGTGCTCTGCGAAGCAAACCTCCCTAAATACCCATAGATTTTGATTATCAGGCACTTTACTTGATGCTGAACCTTCCTAAGGTATATAAGTGAATAGTTTCACAGAATATTTTAGCTTCGCAGAGCGTTTCTTTATTTTACTATTGGTTGTTTGTTAATTTTTTAACAATCAATAAACAGTTTATATAAAAAAAAAAGCATTGATCTATTATAGATCAACGCTTTTGCACTAAGAGGTCGGGACCAGATTCGAACTGACGTACAAGGTTTTGCAGACCTCTGCCTAACCACTCGGCCACCCGACCTTTTGCATGTTGCGGTAGCAAATATAATGCTTTTCTAGAAAAGACCAAAGAAATGGCACTATATTTCACTACATTTTATGGGTTTTATTAGAAGACTAAGATAGCAGGTATTATTAATGCTTGTTAGTCAATTGATTGTAGAAAACAATAAATTAGAACTTTTAAAAGATACTAATTTATTGTTTCAATTTCTAAAACTATACAGACCAATAAATAGTTCATTCTAGAGTCAATAAATAGACGTTTGAAGTATTTATACTAGTTGTATTTATCCTTAGTGTTCAGTTTTTTAGTTTCACTGAGCACTTCGTAGTTTTGCATACAAAATTATTCGTAATAAGTAGGTGGACGTAATTAATTTTATAATAATTCACAAGATTTTTTGATGCTGAACGAGGTGAAAAACGTAGGGA
>JAKVCT010000010.1 GCA_022448995.1 Saprospiraceae bacterium | reverse complement strand
CCTTTTTCAAAAAATCAATATTTACATTGCCCAGGATATAGATTTCCTTCCCCGCATCAACTCTCTCTAGTAAAGCTTCTAAATTCTCTAAAAATGCATCTATCTGAACTTGCTTGGCTCTGGTTATATTACCTAGACTATTGTTGTAGTAATGAACAGTTGGCATTAATGAATATTTCTGTTTGGCTACTTCACACAACGTTGAATCCTGCTCGAAACAAAACACTCTTCCTGATTCCCCTAAAAGCTGACTAAATACTTTCCCATAATGCTCCAGGTAGTTTGTGGTATCTACAATAATTGTATCTCCTAGTTGAATAGAATGAAATGATTTATTCGACAACATCTCTTGTGGTATTTGAGCTCACAGACTTGGCTTGAGCCTCTCGTTTATTCCATAAGTCTATCACCACCAAAACAGCCATATAAAAGAAAAAGAAAGACCCTACTTTATCTGTCTCAATCATATCATTAATCAATAGGAAAGCATCTATAATAATGAGCGACAGTAGCATACTCATCACAATATTTTTACGTACTTGGGTTTTACATTCATGATAAATTTGTTCTCCTTTGAGTAATACAAAGAAACTCAATCCAACGAAAATCAATAAACCAATAATTCCCTGCTCAACTAAGGTCATTAGGTAATAATTGTGAATACCTGAACGCTCTGGATTATCACTCACATAGGTTTCAAACTTATTTAGGGTATAACCTTTGTAAAAATTATGGAAATTACCTGGTCCATAACCAGTCAAAACTTCCTTGCTTGACATGCGTACTCCTGCAATCCAACGATAATAACGCTCCATAGTAGAGACATCCTCTAACTTAGAGGTTGCTGAAACAATATCTCCAAATTCTTCATGAGCAATTGTTCGCTCACTTGGTGCATAGTCTATAAACTTATTGTTGGAGACCATGTATATGAAAACACCTACTAAAAGTACAGAAGCTCCTAATAATGCCCAACGAACAAGTCTGAAACGAACCACCCAGTAAGCACCCATTGCCATTATAAGAGCAACATAAGCTGCTCGTGTATAAGCAAAAGCAACCCCCATCAGTAAGATGCCTAATATCCCGATAACAAGCAACCAGGCTTTGGAAAAAACAGGATACCAGTGTCGCATGAACCAGACAATCGGTACAAATAAAGCTAAAATTGCAGCATAATTGACATGGTTTCGGAAAAAAGGAAACGTTGCATTATTAATCTCCTTAAATCCAAAATTGAGTGTGTAATGATGTGCAATAACTTTGGCAGTAGCCAAGGCCAAGGGAATGGCAATCAACCAAAATATTTTCTTGATGTCTTTATCTTCTTTAAGCACATGTCCTGACAAGAAGAAAAAGGTAATAATATACCAGAATTTGGCTAGACTATATTTGATCGAAACTCCAATATCATAGGAAACTACAGAAGCATAAGCAATCCAAATAAAATGCAGAAGCAAAATAACGGCAATCGGATGTTTCCAAAAAAGTCCATTAATCCGTTGTGGGTTGAGTAACACTTGTAATAGATAAACTAATGTCAATCCTACAATAAGTGGTTCTGTCGGTAAATCTGTTGCTAGACTGGATGAAAAATAAAACTCTGTGGATATTGGCACACAAGCAAAAAGGAAGAAATATACATTTTTGTAATTGGCAAGTGTCTGAAATATCAATAATACAAAAGCAGGCAAGCCTACTAGTAAGAGTTCGTCTAGTAAGAGTGCCGAAAATATGCTCATTAGCACAATAAGTGCATAAACCGTAAAGAGCAATTTTGAGGTTTTATTGATACTCAAATTAGGATTTGCCATGTAATACGTTATTCCAGTTCACCTTTTTATACAAATCGAATAATAATGCTCCTAATAATCCAAAGATAGCAGCTAATATGGTTGACGCAGCTACAATTAACCAACGAATTGGATAGGATTTGATCTTGGGTACTTGAACAGGTTCTAGAATAATGATCGACGAAGCCTGATTATTAGCTTGCCCATCAAACTGTGAATACTTCGTATTGATATCTGCAACATCTTCACTCAACTCTTCAATGATAGTTTCGTAATACAGGATCTTATCTTTTCCTTCATTGAAGGAATAAATATTAATAGAACCTCTTAAACTATCTACTTCTGTAGTTAGAGACTCTAATTTTCTAGATAAACCTGCTACACGCGCCTTGTAGATGCGAATAGAATCACGTTGACCACTAGCCGTAAAAGATTTTAGTTTAGATTTGCTCTCTGCTAGTCCTGCTTCGGCTCTAACAACTAATCCAGCCATTAACTCTCCTTGTTCTTCCACATCCCAAATACTGTATTTTAAGCGCAAGGCAGAAACTTCCCTAGAAGCACTATCTAATTCTGCTTTTTTCTTAGTTAATAATTGCTCATAAGTATTCTTAATTAAAGCCTTATTATTCTTAGTAGCGTCCTTGTGCAAAAGCTGAATATGATCCAAAGCTCCTTGTAGCATTTTGGCTGCCTCCATAGGGTTTTTATCTTGTATACTTACTTCAATACCAATATGCTCATTCTTTTTTACCTCATAAAGATCAATAAAGGTCTTGACTACTCGATCTTGTCCTTTGGGAGTAGAAGCATCTATATCATAACGCTCTGCTAATTGATAAGTGGTAATCATGTACTCAATTAACTTGGGCGAATTACTAAAAATCATAGAACGATCAATAGCATCTTCATCTCCATACAAACTATTATTTTTGGTTCCCTCAGCATTGAAAAGTTCCTTCTCCTCATTGGCAGGAACAAAAGTAGCAGTAGCAGTATAGTAGTTTGGCAATAGTAAGCTAATAACAATACTCCCAATCATAGCTACCACTATTAATATTAGGATTGGTTTACGCCATCTGTAGAATACACCAATAAGATCTAACAAGGAATAATTAAAATCCAATTCGTTTTGAGATCTGTTAGATTGAGTTTCAGATTTATTTTCGTCTTGCATCAAAAAGTAAAATTATAAGTTGAGTTATCTACTCAAATATGAATAGTATATATCAGATTTGCTAAAAATCGTACAAAAGTAGGAAAAGTAAAGCAAACAACTTCACTAAGTTGTTGAATAATTTTTTAGTTCTACTTGGGTTTCTGTTCCTGTTCTTTATTTCCTTGTTTTTTCACCAAATCGAGACTAGTCTTAGAGCAAAGTGCTACCTAAAAAATAACTACACGATCACAGTTGATTAAAATAGCAAACCTCCTTAACTAACTTACAACGTTAATGCTAGTAACGCTTTATGCCCACTCCTAGCTCTATTACAAAACCTAAAACGATTTTCACCTTGACCACCAAGTACTTATCCATCCAACTATCCTCTTTTTTTAATACTAAGCAGTAAAACAAATTCTTTGATAGAAATTAGCTGAACTGCAAATGCAAAGATCAAGACCATGATGCCAGTCATACTAAACTTCCAAAACCAAAATACTTCTAGATAGTGATATAAATAGTATGTACCTACCAGTACTAAGATAATAAATGATAGTGTTTGTGTAATCAATTTATAATTGACCTTTAGCTGAAAAATCCGAATTACTAAAAAGATCTCTCCTAAGGCTACAAAACTCTGTGTACATAAAGTACTCAAGGCTGCCCCCCAAGCCCCATACTTAGGAATCATAATATAATTCATAAGAACATTGAGTAAGATACCTATGACAAACAAAGTATTCATGGCACGTAAACTTCCGTTAGCTGTCAGTAAAGTTCCAAAGATCGCCAACATTCCCAATGCGTTAAAACTAAGAATCAACATGGCAAAAACCTCTGCTGTGTAGGGAGTATACTCATCAAATAGAGCTTGTCCTATCTCTGGTGCATAGTAAGCTAAACCTATACTCAAACCAATAGTTAAGACCAACATAAGTTGATAACTAAAAACTAAAAGAGCTTTTAAAGCTGCTTGCTGACTAAGTAAACGGCTGAACATGGGTAAAAGTAAGGTAGCAAATAAATAAACAAACATATTAGAGGTATCCAAAAAGCGATAAGCAAAGGCATAGATACCCGCTTCTTTCTTACCTTCTACCCCATCTAACAAACGTTCTATCATGACTGCATCTATTCGTGTATAGAGTGTCATTAGAATTACGACCAAGGCAAATGGCAAACTTTTTTTTAGAATTGCCAACAGAACAATCCAATTGAAATGAAAATGTAGTTTTCTTTTCAAGAATCTTAAATTTACCCAAAAGGCAAGTAATACACTTAACCCATAAGCTGTAGTTTGAGCATACAGAAACCACTCTATTCTAAAATCTTTAGATAGTGGTGTCCAAACCAATACTCCACAAATTAGTACCATCAGTAATTTATCTAATGCAGAAAAAAAACTGTCCAATCTGTAATATCCCAAGCCTGATATATTGGATCGTAGGAAGAAAAGAAAAGTAATTAGGATCTGGTTAAATAATAAAAAAGTCAGGAGGTATAAACTTTCTGCTTGATAACCTAAACCTATGGCCACTAATAGACCTATTCCAATAACTAAAATAGCTAAAATGGACTTTAATATCAGAATGTGAGGTAAATACTTATCTATCAAAAAACCATTTTGTGCAATATTTCGATTATTGTATTGTTGCAATCCTAAGTCCCCAAAAATCTGAAAAATATAGCTAAAGTTGAATAGGGCAAAATACAGTCCATAGGATTGTGTCCCAACTAAGTTTTGTACTCGAAGGTCTATACCAAAAGTGTAAAAAGGCTTGATTAGAAGATTAATCAAGAGTAACAGGATCAGATTGATCAAAAATTCTCTATTCAAGGATGATGTTTTTTGAATTTTTGGTGAAAAATTACTGAATCAACGAACGATCACCACAAAGGTATTATATGAAAAATTACTAAATACTCAGCTTTCTACAGAAAGCTTGAGCAAAAACTACTGTTGAATTGCTAAAAAGCAAACATTTAGTTAATATTGTGTATTACAGCAGTCCGTGAAGAGCTTGAAGGTATTTGATAATTAGCTCTTTATAGAAAAAAACTTATTTTTGATACAAATCGTAATAATCTGATTATCAAATATCGAAAAAGATTTTGAGGAAATACTGGTATAAGTCCTCAAGGCTTCATGGACGAAAGATATTAAAGAGCATCTAACTAGAGATGCCCAAAAACTACATAATTTTTCTAAGCTAAGATAGAATATGGCTGCAAAGAAACGATCTTCTAAGAAAAAGAATAAGGAAAAAACTCCAAGTTCTAAAAATCAAGCTAAAAAAATAGTCTCCCAAGCTAAACAAAATGAAAAACTGCCTGAAGGAGTTCAGGAACAGCAAATCTCTAAGGCACTCCCAAAAACTTCTTTTTGGTTGAATACCTATTTGCATATTACCCTAGTTGCTGTCTTGAGTATTGTCATTTATGGGAATACCATTCAACATAAGTATGCAGTAGATGATACTATGGTGATCTTGGATAATGACTTTACCCGACAGGGTTCCGAAGGGCTGTATGGCATTTTTACAGAAGATGCCTTTGTCGGATTTTTCAAGGGACGTAGAGATTTAGTTTCTGGTGGACGCTATCGTCCCCTATCTATTGCTACTTTTGCAATGGAGCTTCAACTTTTTGGAGAAAAAACTACTAAAAAAGAGAATATTTACTATGCAACACAGAAGAAGAAAGTTCCTAAAAGAGTCTATAATCCTTCTAATATAAGTCCACATGTTAGTCATCTAATCAATATCTTACTCTATGCACTTTTATGTATCGTGATTTATCTGAGCTTTCTAGAAATGTTCAATCCAACACATAAAACAGATCAGATAAAAGGCTATTTTATTGCTCTAGCAGGTGCATTGCTTTATGCCACCCACCCTATCCACACCGAAGCGGTAGCAAATATTAAAGGTCGTGATGAAATCATGGTCTTACTAGGTTCTATGTTAGCACTGTTATGGACATTGCGTTCTATTAATCGACCAGAGAAATCTACACGTTATTTACTCATGGCAGCAGGAGCATTTGCTTTTGGAATTTTCTCCAAGGAAAATGCAGTTACCTTTCTAGCTATTATTCCTTGTGCTTTGTATTTTTTTACCAAAGCAAGTATCAAGAAAATAGCAATTCGAACAGCGATTTTTCTAGCCATCACCTTTGCCTTTTTGGGTATTCGTTCTAATGTTTTGGAATTACCTAAAGAGATCCAAAAAGAACGTAAACGCTTATTAAAACAATATAAAAACGAAGGAAATAAAGCATTATTACCTAGAGAATTGATGAATAATCCTTTCTTGAAAACGAAGCCTAATGTTCCTTATACACATTATGAAGATGCTGAAAAATTTGCCTCTATCATACATTCTTGGCAAATCTATCTTCGTTTAACGGTATTTCCACTTACTCTGACTAATGACTACTATCCCAAATACATTCGTACGGATGATGGCCCTGTAGCTGCATCTATCCCTATGACAGACCCTTTGGTTGAATATAGCCCTGAAGATTTTAAGGAAACCATTCCTACGTTTGGGAGTCCAACTGTTTTATGCTCTTTATTTATACACCTTTTACTAGCTATAATTGGTTTTTGGGGATTAATTAAACGAAAACCTATTGCCTTTTGTATTATATTTTATGCAGCTACATTTTCCGTCATTTCTAACTTATTTTTTCCAATTGGTACCAACCTAGCAGAACGTTTCTTATTCTTACCTACGGTAGGTTTTAGTTTAGCTTGTGCCTTAGGTTTGTTTACTTTAGCTCAGTTTTTACAGAAAAAAAATAATGAGTTTAAACAAAAAGTTAGTTTACAAGATCTAAAAATACCTATTGTAATCTTAGTAATCGTTTGTTCTGCATATAGTGTAAAGACAATAATTCGCAATATGGCTTGGGCTGACGATTATACCCTGTTTACCACAGATGTGGCAAATTCACCTTATAGCGCAAAGTTGAATAATGCTGTTGCAGGTGTATTGCAAGAACAACGTAACTGGGATAAGTATGCAGGGGAAGATCTAGAGAAAAAAGAAGAAATGGTAACTAGAGCTTGGCGACATGCTTCTGTAGCCAAGGCCTTGCACCCCAACTACAACCAAGCTTGGGTCTTGTTTGCAAATGCTAATTTTCATCTAGGTACAGTCAAGGATTCCTTGAGTCGTGCAAGTACAGATCCTGCTGAACAAAAAGCACTTCGCCTACAAACAATTAAATTGTACGAAAATACTTATAGAGCTTACAATCATGCATTATTCTTGAAACCTTCACATAATGATGTTTTCGGGAATCGAAATAATCTCAATAAAGTATTTATGATTGTCGCAAAGGAAGATCCCGCTCTTCTAGCAGAATACTTACAGGAAGTCCAAACGAAGGTTGTTAACCAACAGGCAGAAGCTCACGAAAGTCTATTCATGGGCTTAGGATATACCATTTTGGGAGCAGTCTACGAAGAGGAAGGTGCTGCATTTCAGGCTCAACAACAAATTGAGCAAGCCAATAATCTCTACACACAGGCTTCTAATGCATATACGATTGCTGTTAATCACTTAGATACAGTCAACTTCTCTACCTTTCATCGAAGCTTGTTCTATTTGCAAGGGATCGCCAATATGAATTATGGACGCCTGTGGGGGCAACGTGCTAACCAAATGGATAAGGCAATCCCCATGTTAAATAAGGCTGTTCAGGCATTCCGACAAGATCTTTTTCAGAATAAACCACCAAATTATTATAATAGTAGCAAAAAAAATATTTTTAGATATTATCCTGAAGCCTTGGAAGCTTTCAATATGGCAGGAACAGCAAATGGTATTTTAGGAACAATCACACAAAACCCTGAGAATCACTTGACTGCTATCCAGTATTTTACAATTTATGCAGATGCTTTCCCTGATAATCCAAATACTCTCAAGAATTTGGAATCTGCTTATCATCACCTCTCGATAATTATGAATGCTCAAGGAAATGGTCAGAAAGCTCAAGCATACGAAAAACAGCGCCTACAATACGAAGCTCAACGCAAAAAGGTTGATCCTAATTTTCAACCTCTAATTACAAATACCCCAACACCAGCAGGATAAGAAGTGTCAGAAGTAGTGTATTAAGATTCCGAAGAATCTTAATACACTACTTTTACTACACGCAATCTATTGTTACGTGTAGATAAAGCTACAAAAGTATTCGATGATATCTGTATGCCTTTTCGAAAGGCTAAAAGTAATGGTTTTTTACTCTCATAACTTACAATATTACGATTAACCTGCCCCTCTCCGTTCAAGACATATTCATAGACATTAGCATTCCAAGAGATCTCATCATTATATAATACCCTTAGCAATGATCTATTTTTGAACAAAAAGAAAGAGGAATAGCGTGCCTTATCGTTTTCTGAGCTCTGACTCTTATGCAATACTTCTTTCCAGTGTATTTCTCCAGTTGGGTGAATAGAGGTTACTAAAATATTCTCAAAGAGATAATCAGTTTGTTCTGCTCCACTGTCTACACCAAAAAAAGAAGGTTCGTATTCATACACTAAATTCTGCTCTGCCATAAGAATTACACCACCATCTCTCCGTAAAATCATTTCCTGAATATCAAAGTTGCTAATCCCTTCTATGTTTTTTCTGCGCTCCCCTGTTAAACTACGCATTAGTTTTTCATCAAAAGGTGAGTTGATAATCTGGGTACTATCAAGCTCCTCCAAATCAATATTTGCATAGAATAAACCATTAGCTTCTCTGAAGTTCTCAGAGTATAAGCCTGCAGCAACCAGCTTTTGATTCATCTCATCGTAACAAAAAGAGACATCATAGGCCATGACATCAGGATGACTTAAATGATGTATAGATTCTGTGCCTTGCTTATCAAACTCGTAAATTGAGTATAAATGCTCATTTGCCCTCTTGCGTTGATTATTCTGCTCAAAACAAAGAAAAGTTGTTCCTGCTTTATTAATAATAAGCTCTAAATAATTTTTTGAATATATCAATCCCGCTTCTTTAAATTCTCGCTGCCACGCAATCTTCCTTGCTTGGATATCAATATGAGCTAAATGGATATTCCCCTCAAAAGTTGGATCATAAACTACTACATATTTTTTATCTGAGGAAAATATAAGGTTATCTGAACTTAAAGAAAGACGTTCGCGGAAACTTCCTAATGTGAAGTCTTCCAATATTTTAGCTTCTTGACTTAGCTCTGCTAGATGTAAATAGGTTTTCCCTTTTTTGTGTGTATAGTACAAAATAAAAAAGGTATTCTCTTTTTTGTTAGTAATCACCGACAAAGGATGCACTTTGTTCAAGGCATCAAATGTTATTTCCTTCTCCCAAAGTTCTCCCAGATCCTTGTCAAATGCATGTATCAAATGGCGAGTTTTTGTTTGTCGATACAATAAAAGATGGTTTGTATAATCAGCAATCAATTCCTGTCGAAGATCCTTAGTAATATCTAAAGGCTCCGAAATTTTAACTTCTTGAGCAAAACTTGATAGAGAAGTACACAACATAAAAAGATAGAGTAAAATATATTTCATGTACAAAATTTTAATTCAATAAAAATGTAAGTAAGTAACGGATCAACTCAGTTATGCATATTTATTTATCAACAAATAATTCGTTTCATTCAATGAAAATAATAAATAGAAGGTAATGTTTTTACATTATTAACACATAAAGATCTATGTATATATGAGCAGCTTAAAGCTTTAGCTTTTTCAAAATACTTTATGTTTTGGTCAATTACAGTAGACAAAATCGCAAAAGTATCCACACAAAACTTAAGCTAATATATGGTTAATATTTGTCCAAATAATATTCCATCGATTAATCTATTTTCAAAATTGGTATCCTATTTGGACTGTACAAGATAAATAGCATAGAAAATTTCCCAAGCAATAATAATTATCCCAACACAATGAATACAGTTTATACTATAATAGTTTTATGCGTTACACTTTGTTTCTTCTCCAATTTTAGCCAAGCACAAGAAATATCTCAAAATACTCACCAAATGTTCACTAGCAAAAGTGGCATAGTGAAGTTGATTCTAAATGGAGATATAGCAGCAGAAGATGTCCTCATTCGTAAAACACAAGGTTCTAGAATTGTGGTAGAAACTACTATTAAGCTTACAGGTGCCAATGAACGTTTGTTACAATATTTAGCAGATAATGGTCGCTATGAGCTAAATTATTCTTTTGACGTAACCGATAATGCGATAATTCTTTCTCCAAAAAAGAACAATAATGTAATTGTAATAAAGGGAAAAGAATGTTCAGAAAATCTAAGCTATATTATTTTTGTACCTAGTAGCATTGAACTTGTAGTGGTTGGCGAAACAGAAACATCTACAGCTGGATTAAGTATGAACTAAGGTAATGAAAAATCCAGGTAGAACTAATCTCAAAGACTGCTAATATGATTATATAACACTCTATGTTAGCACCTTATGATAAGGTATTAATCAATTATTAAACAATAATTTCTATACTTTTTATTTTACTAAGCCCTTCAGGTTTTGGTCAAAGTTAAAAAGTAACGAACTATCATTTATAGATATAGAAAATTTTTATTAGGTGAATTTAGTTTGCAATTAAAGTCTTGTGGAGGGGATCTTCGCGAGACTTCTTTTTTACAGAAAGCAATGGTGAATCATAATTTTGTGAGTAATTACAAAATCTTCACGGATTACAAAAGCTTATTCAAGTAGTTGTTTGAGAGATTCTTTTTGCTTGACCACTCTATTTTCACAGTTAATAGTTCTCAAATATTCTATGATCAGGAACGAAACACCAAAAATATTAGACAGATAATTTATAAGTGGTTCAATTTTTGATACTTCTTCATTTAATTTAATAGACAATGTTATTAATAGAAGTTTTAGGATACAAAAATATTCTATTTTTGATCCAAAACACTTTAAAGATTTTGTCTAAGATATTAACGAATATATGAAAACCTTATTTTATTGTGCTATTAGTTTTTTTATGCTGTTGATAGCAGAAGCAGCTTATAGCCAAGAACCTAAAACTGTAGAACAATCTTTTCCTTTTGATGCTACCCTCACTCAACTGGAAATATACTACCCTAAGAACCAATATCAACTCATCAAAACAGAAGAGGCTTTCATTACAGTGAAGGCCTCTGTTGAGTTCCCTAATATTCGTCCCATTTTGGGAGAATACTTAATGGACCAAGGTAGCTACACCTCCATGCTAAAAATAAAAAAGACTAAAGACAAAAAAAGTATTTTGATTCTTCGCCCCCGACATGATATTATTATGGTGAAGGGTGAAAGGTATAAAGCTAAAGTGAAATATGAAATCCATATTCCCAAAACGTTATCTATCAAAAACCCTTAGAAAAAGAGTTAATTTTCCAGCCAACTTTGCATCAAAAACAAAGTATAATCTCGCCTATATTTCCTACAAAATACAGCTATTCTAAGCTAAGATATTTTTCTTGTTCGTCAATATTGGTCACCCACCATTTTCTTCCACAATTACATCTTTAGAATTACAGTTGTTTAGTACAATTCTCCCACACTGTTAAAATTGTTAAAATTCTCTAAAAAAGCCTAAAACTCTAAATAAAAAATGCTAATATGGGGAACAAAATAACATCCTAAGGAGTAACAATAAGGAATCTTTTATCTTCATCTACCCACTCCAATTCATAAAGCAGATTAAATTATGCAAAGTAATAACTACCAATTACTTATACAGAAGTTAGACCAATTTATTCGCAAATTCTATGTGAATAATCTCATAAGGGGTGCCCTGTATAGTTTAGGAATCCTAGTAGGACTCTACATCAGTTTTGTACTGTTTGAGTATTATAATTACAATACATCAGCCTCATCTACAAGCTTACGCAAGGTTTTATTCTACTCTTTTGCAGCTACAAGTGTAGCTACATTAGGTTGGTTTGTTCTACGCCCAATGCTTCAATACTTCAAATTGGGAAGAATTATCTCCCATGAGCAAGCAGCAAGTATTATTGGTCAGCATTTTCCAAATGTAAAGGATAAGTTGTTGAATGTACTCCAACTAAAACAGCAAGCATCTTTATCAGATACTGCACTAATTCAAGCAAGTATCAACCAAAAAACAAAAGAACTAAAACCAGTTCCTTTTAGATCCGCCATAGATCTGAGTAAAAACAAAAAATATTTGCGTTACGCTGTACCTCCCACCTTACTATTCTTTGTTTTGTTATTGAGCTCCAATATCATACAGAGTAGTACAACCCGTTTACTGAATAATAACAAAGAATTTAGTAAAAAAGCGAGTTTTCAGTTTGTGGTAGAAGACGAAAACCCGCGTGTAGTTCAGTTTGAGAACTATGATCTAGAAGTACTGATTGAGGGAGAAGAATTGCCTAGTGAAGTGTTCATTCATATTAAGAACATTAAATATAAATTGGAGAAGATAAAGGGGACAACCAACCGATTTAAATATCAGTTTATCAAGATTCCGGAAGATACTGATTTTAGACTAAGTGCTAATGGCTTCAAATCTACAGAATATTCTATTGATGTATTGGAGAAACCAGCTATTGCAGAGATCAATGCTAGCTTGGATTATCCATCATACACAGGTAGACGTGATGAAAGAATTGAGAAAGTAAGTAACTTGGTTATTCCTGCTGGAACTAAAATTAATTGGGGAATCTTATCAAATTATACGAAGAAAATTGAAGTGGATTTCCCTGGTAGTGAACGCATTATAGCTGAAGATAAAGGTAGTGGTGAATTTGGGTTTGAAAAGAAAATTATGAGAGAAGGTAATTATACCATCTTTATTTCTAATGAGCAATTGCCCAATGGAGATTCTATGACATATTCTCTAACCGTAATTCCTGACTTACATCCAACTATTGATGTAAAAGTAGAGCAAGATACCATCAATGATAAAATTGTATACTTCGCAGGAGAAGCTACAGATGATTATGGTATTCGCAACTTGAATTTTCATTACAAAATAGAAAACGAAAAAACAGCTACTCGCTCTGATAGAATAAGTTTAGCCATCAATAAAGGTAAACAAACTACTTATGATCACATCTTGGATGTACGTGAGATGGGGCTAAAACCAGGGGATAAACTTAGTTATTACTTTCAAGTAAATGATAATGATGCTGTGAAGGGAAGTAAGTATGCGAGAACGCCTCTAATGTATTATAAAATGCCAACAGAAAAGGAGATTGAGCAACAAGAGGAAGAAAATAACGAAGAAATCAAAGATGAGCTGGATAAAGCATTAGATGAAACTAAAAAATTATCTGATGAGATGAAGGATGCTCGCGACAATATTGTGCAACGTGATAAGTTGGATTGGCAAGATCGTAAAGAAATAGAGAAGTTGATTAAGTCTCACCAAGATATTGAGAAAAAGTTGAATGATGCTAAGCAGAACTTTGATCAAAATATGCAAAATGATCAAGAATATCGCCCTGAGAAAATGGATTCTGCTCTCATGGAAAAACAAAAGAAACTCGATGAATTATTTGACCATGTGATGAATGACGAATTGCGTGACCTGATCAAAGAAATGGAGGATCTTTTGCAAAAAATGGACAAAGAACAGGTTTTGGATAAGCTTGAAGAAATGGAGATGAAGGATGAAGAGTTGGAGAAAAAAATTGATAATCTTCTGAATCTGTTCCAGCAAATGGAAGTAGAAAAGGATGTGAAAGAAGCAATTCAAGAATTAGATTCTTTGGCAAAAGAGCAAGAGGAATTGAGTGAACAGACTGGTGAAGATAACAAAGAGGAGAATATCGATGAAGATAATAAGGATGAAAATAATCCTGACAATCCTGATGATGCTAAGAATGATGAAAATAATCCTGAAGAAAACGACCCTGATAAGAAAGATGAGAGTAAAGACGATGGCAAAAAAAATGATGAGCAGAAGGAGAAAATGACTCAGGAAGAAATCAATAAAAAACAAGAAGAACTCAATAAGAAATTTGAAGAAATACAAGAGAAACTCAAAAAGGCAGAAGAGAAAAACTCTAAGTTAGAACAGCCTTATGAGATGGATCAGGAGGAAATGGATCAGATGCAAGAAGAGATCCAAGAAAATATGCAGAATAGTTCTGATCAGCTCCAAAAGAAGAAAAACAAAGGTGCTTCTAAATCTCAGAAAAATGCTTCTAAGAAGATGAAACAATTGTCTCAGAAACTTCAACAATCTATGAAGATGAATGAGATGAAAAAGATGGAACAAGATCTCAAATCTATTCGTCAGTTGTTGGAGAACTTAGTTGATATGTCTTTTGAGCAAGAAGAATTGATCCAGTCTGTAAATAAAACAACACAAAATACACCTGCTTATGTAACACTAGTTCAACGTCAGTACAAATTGAAAGATGATTTTGCGCACGTTGAAGATAGTCTGCAAGCCTTGAGCAAACGTGTATTTCAACTACAAGCCTTTGTGACAGAGAAGACTACTGATATTAAGAAAACAATGAGTAAGAGCTTAAAAACACTTGAAGAACGTCAGAAACGAAATGCGGTTGTGCAACAACAATATACCATGACGGGGATCAATGATTTAGCACTTATGCTCAGTGAGTCTATGGATCAGATGCAACAACAAATGGCCCAGCAAATGCCCGGTGAACAAATGTGCGAAAAACCTGGTCAAGAAGGTGGTGAAGGTAGTGGTCAAGGGCAAGGCAAAGGTAAAAAACCTGGTATGGGGGGGATTATGGATATGCAACGTGCTCTCAATAAGCAACTGCAGCAAATGAAGCAACAAATGAAGGATGGTAAGATCCCGAATGGTGCTATGAGTAAGAAATTTGCACAAATGGCTGCTCAACAAGCTGCTATTCGCAAGGCTTTGAGTGATATGAAGAAACAACAACAACAGCAAGGTAAGGGGGGGAAGAATGGCAAACAATTGCAAGAATTAATGAATGCCATGGATAAGATTGAAACCGATCTTGTTAACAAACGCTTGCCAAATGATATTAATAAACGTTTGCAAGATATTGAGACTCGTTTATTGGAAGCTGAAAATGCAGAACGTGAACGTGAATTTGATAAAAAACGTAAGGCAGAACGTGCTCCTGAATATGAACCTAAAATGCCTCCTGCGTTGGAAGAATACTTGAAAAAACGCAAAGGACAGGTAGAAATGTTCAAAACTGTCTCTCCTTCATTGAAACCTTATTATAAAAATCTCGTAGAAGAATACTTCAAAGCGCTAAAATAAAGCGGCATTTAGCTAAGTTAGTGATTATGAGGGTTTTCACTAACTTAGTTGATTATAGTAAAAGGTTTTCATTGTTTAATTAAGGACTTAGCAAAAGTGGTTTAATCGACTGTTATCTCATACATCTGAAAAATATCTGCAAAAAAACAGATATTTTTTCTGCTGTGTATTGGTCTCTTGTTTCTTAAATGCTCTTTGTTGATCTCCTCAAAATGTAAGGTTTCTAATGACAGGACTTGCACTCAACTTGATTCTCGAATCTCACCCCAAAAACATTGCAGAAGTAGAGCCATATGTAATGCAAATAGTAAAGGAATACAACATACGCGAAGAGCTTTTCGGAAATATGTTGATTACCTTAACAGAAGCGGTTAGCAATGCAATCATACATGGTAATCACGCCAAAAGCAGTAAAAAAGTTTATGTATCTACAGAATTATCTCAAGCTAGGATCTGTTTTCATGTAAAAGATGAGGGACAAGGCTTTGATCCTAACCAGCTTCCTGATCCTACCGCACCTGAAAATTTAATGACACCTGGAGGACGTGGTGTATTCCTAATGCGCCAACTCTCAGATAATGTTAGTTTTGATGATTCTGGCAGATTGGTTAAATTGGAGTTCAAGCTTAACTAAATATCGCTGAATACAATTAATGATGATAGAAAATATACCTTTACAGGAGAGAATAGCCTTCCATTGGGAAGGCCTTTCTTTTGCCCTAAATTCAGATCAGCTACTCAGAAAATGGATCCAAGCTACTGCAGAGGAAGAAAATATTCCACTACACTTGCTCAACATTATATTTTGCACCGATGAATATTTGCACAAAATGAATGTGCAGTATCTCAATCACGATACACTGACAGATATTATTACTTTTCCTTATGCAGAGGATTATATCGAAGGTGATCTATTTATTAGTGTAGATCGTACCAATGAAAATGCTACTCAATTTGGCTGCACTGCCGAACAAGAACTACATCGTGTGATTATCCATGGTGTGCTACATTTAATTGGCTATGGTGATAAGACCCCAGAAGAGCAGAAAATTATGAGAAGTAAAGAAAATTATTATTTGGAAAAGCTCAATGCAATTTTAGGCTAAGATTAGCACCAAAATTCATCTTATTCTCTTGCTTTCTATCTATTTTACCTCTAAACAATTCAATTTTTGCTTAAAGGATAGACTAATATCATGCATTTTTCACGAATATTATCGCTGCTCTTGTTAATCAGCTTATTCCAAGCTTGTTCTGAATCAGATCCTACAGCTCAAAATCAGCCTGTCCCCTCTCCTACACAAGATAGTTTGGTAGAAATCCCCATAAATACAATCCAAGAGTTGCCGAAAACTATTCAGTTTTTGAATACCAAACATGAGGCACTTCAAACATTTAATTGGGAATTATTAGACATTAGTCAATCTAGTTATTGGAAAAACTATAGCATCCTACCTAATCCACTATACAGTAATCTTCTAGAATTTAGAGATACAGTTAATCAAGATTTTGTTTTGTTGGGAATTTATTCTCATACAAAACAGCATTTACTAGTCCTCACAGAAGGAACAGATTCTGAAGATCAACCTTTTCAGATTCAAAAAACGAGTTTTTGGACTTCCAATTCTCTGGATAATTGGCAGGCTATTCCTAATCCTCAACTCACCTTTGAAGATTTATGTATAACCGACAACCAATTGAATAAAAATGTAATTATTTGTTTGAGTCAACACATTGGGATTATGCCTGTTAACCAAACAGCATTGGTTGCTTATGCTGATGCATATACATTGAGGCAAGCTTGTCGCAATGTATTAACTGAGGCCGAATCCAAACAATTAGCTACCACTATCCAATATAAGCTACTTTTGGAATGGAAAGCTGATGATCAATTCAGTTTTACGAAGCTTCCAGTTTACCAAACTATAGATTAGAGTATGTTTAAATATGCTCTTAATTCCAATTTACTTCCAATCTCTTAGGAATTTTAATAATGGATTCGCACAGGAAAAAAAATTGAACTATCTTAGCAGCCTATCGTTTTCAATAATACGATTTAACTTAATTTTTTCATTACGTAAGTGACTATAAAATCGTTTGTAACTACTCCTACAATATGTTACATATCTATTATGATCATTTACTTAAATCATTATCAAAACATGGAACGTAGCGAAGATGTTATTGCACGATTAGCTTCGTTGCAAGAGATTATTAGCTCTGGGCAAATAGGTGAACGTAAACTAAATGACGTAGAAATAAAACGTGTAGAACACCTAAAAGAATTGTTAGAATTGGGTATTGAACCTTACCCTGCTGAGAAATACGAGGTAAGCCACTATGCTGATGCTATAAAACAGAATTTTGATGATGAAAAACCTGAGGAGTTTGCAAATGTGTGCTTAGCAGGACGTTTGATGGCTGTGCGTGGAAAAGGAAAAGCGATGTTTGCCAATATACAGGACTCTACAGGTAGAATTCAAATTTATATTCGTAGAGACGATGTATGTCCGGATGAAGACAAGACCTTGTACAATACCGTGTTCAAGAAATTGTTAGATATGGGTGATTTTATTGGTATCAAAGGATATGTTTTCCGTACAGGAAAAGGCGAAATTAGTGTTCGTGTTACCTCATTCAAAGTATTGAGTAAGACCTTGCGTACCTTGCCTGTGGTAAAAAGAGATGCTGAAGGTAATGAGTATGACAAATTTGTAGATCCTGAGAAAAGATTCCGTCAACGTTATGTGGATTTGACAGTTAATCCAGAATATCGTGATATTTTCTTGAAAAGAGCGCGTTTGATCCAAACTATGCGTGGCTATTTTAATGCACAAGGTTGGTTGGAAGTAGAAACCCCCATTTTGCAAGCTATTCATGGTGGAGCAGCAGCACGTCCATTTGCAACACACCATAATTCGCTCGATATGCCACTTTATTTGCGTATTGCAAATGAATTATATCTAAAAAGATTGATCGTAGGTGGCTTTGATGGGGTTTATGAGTTTGGTAAGATGTTCCGTAATGAAGGAATGGATTTGACACATAATCCTGAATTTACTTCTATGGAAATCTATGTAGCCTACAAAGATTATATTTGGATGATGGAAATGGTGGAAGACCTTCTAGAGAAAATCACAGTAGAGCTACATGGAAAAACAACTGTAGAAATTAATACCCGTAATAAAAAAGGAGAAATTACAGGTAGCGAAACGGTAGACTTCAAAGGACCTTATCTACGTATGACTATGTACGAATCTATTGAGAAATATACCGGAATTGATATTTCTGGAATGGATGAAGCTGCTTTGCGACAAGTTTGTAAAGACTTACACATCGAGGTAGATCCAACGATGGGACGTGGTAAATTGATTGATGAAATCTTTGGTGAGAAAGTAGAAGGTAATCTAATTCAACCTACTTATATTACCGATTATCCGCTTGAGATGACTCCATTAGCTAAAAAACACCGTACTTCGGATGGTTTGGTAGAGCGTTTTGAGTTATTCATCATGGGTAAAGAGGTTGCCAATGCTTATTCTGAGTTGAATGACCCTATTGATCAAAGAGAGCGTTTTGTACATCAGCTAGAACTAGCTGATCGTGGTGATGATGAAGCTATGGTCTTAGATGAAGATTTCTTACGTGCTTTGGAATATGGTATGCCTCCAACTTCTGGTCTAGGGATTGGTATTGACCGTTTGACCATGATGATGACAAACAATTATTCTATTCGCGAAGTTTTATTCTTCCCTCAAATGCGTCCTGAAAAAACAGCGGCTCCAGTAGAGGAAAAATAAATAATAGTGCAAAATAAAGCTATAAAAGCCAAGTCTCTCATTTTGAGAAACTTGGCTTTTTTGTGCCTTCAATCTCCAAAAGCAGACATTACAACAGTCCAAACCGCCTTTTTGGCATTCTAATTCCCTAGAAAATGGGATAATAAACGTTCTGCATTTTTTTTGTATTGTGAGTAGACAATTAATTACAACAAGCATAGAAACGAATGAGTACTCGTATCCATCACATAGAATTACAGAAAGAAACACATATACTGATTCATTACATAGATAGCGCACTACAAACCTTCACAGAAACATATCTGACAGAGCAGGTTTTGCAAAAGCTTTCTATTAGAAGCTATACAACACTCAGTAATACCTTTTTTGTCATCTTGGAAGAATTAGACCATAGCTCTGATTTTTTTCAACTCGAGATTGTACAAAAGACCTTGGCTAGATTGCTTGGAGGAGATTTACAAGCAGCCTTGGCTACTCTTCAGATTAATGTACAACACCATGCAAAAACAGAGCTCGCATTATTACACCTGTTAAAAGCACGCCTACATCGACTAAACAAAGAATATGATGAAACAATGGAGGCCTATAATCATGCTTTAGTTCTCCAAGAAGACTATAGTCTATGTTTTGAAATTGCAGATTGTGCGCAAGAACAACAACAGAAAACTACTGCAATAACATATCTAAAAAAAGCCATTGAGCTTAGCCACAGACCTCATATCCAAATAGAGGCTATTTGGCGTTTGATTCGTCTACTAGATCTAGAACAAGAGTTTATCGAAAGCAAAAAATATCGTTTGGAAGCGCTCAGTATTTATAATAAAAAGGTCAAAAATCAAAAACATTCTGCCCTGGATGCCGAAGTAAGAACATACCTAGCACTGATAGAGACACATTTCCTAAACTATAAACAAGCCCTTATTTTTTATCAAGAATGCTTAAAAATCTATCAGCGTTTAGCAGACAAAAACTTGGAGCAGTATGCTCCTGCTATCGCTACTACCTTAGAGGCGCTGGCAAAGTTGAATACTCAGTTACATCAACACTCACCATTTGAGAACTACCAGTCTAGAGCTTTAGAGATTTATAAACAACTAGCCAAGAAAAATCCCAAGCAATATACAGCTAAACTTGCACAGGCTTCCGTTCAGTTAGCCTTAGATTTACTCCATCGTCCTGACCAATTTGATCAAGCTGTTCAGCTAATGGATGAGGCCTTGAGCCTCTACCAGCAACTCAGCACCGAAAATGAACTTTATTATTATGAAGACTATCCTAGAGTACTTAGGTATCTAGGCAAACTCAAAACACTAGCACACGAATACAACCTTGCAGAAGATTATTACATACAGGCCTTAAAAATATATGCAGATTATACCTTGGATGATACTCATCTTTGGTCAGATAAAGTAGAGTTATACCTGGCATTAAGCCATTTTTATACAGAAACTAAGGAGCTCGATCAGACAGAATACTACCTAGAAAAAGCATTAAAAATTCAACGAATCCTAATTCAAAAATATCCTAAAAAGCTTGATTACTCTAGTAAACTGAGCCAAATTTTAGACACCTTAGGACTTCACTATACTCCCAAAAATATAGAAACTGCGAAGATATATCTAGATGAAGCGATAGAAATTGGTACTAGATTAACACTCAAACAAGCTGAAGTTTATCAAGTAAAATTAATTAATCCTATTCTACACTTGAGTCAGCTTTTTTACCAAGAAAACAACTTCTTGCGAGCTCAAACACACTATGATAATGTCTTGGTAATTGCCAAGCAAGTTGCCTTGCGTACTCCTTTAGCAGTGCTTCCTCATTTAGGTGAAATATTGTACCATGGTGTTGAGTTATTTATTCAACAAAAGCAAGTTACAAAAGCCAAACATGCTTGTCATGAGGCTATAGATATTTATACTAAATTAGCTAGTGTGTCTCCCAAAGTATATAATTTAGGATTGGGAAAAACTCAAATCCAAATGGGATATCTCTATCAAAAAATATTACCTAAAAAGAAGCTTTCTATAGAAGTTACTCAAGCAGGTTTGAATAACTTAAAAACCTTAGGTAATATTCCTAAAATTCAAAAAATCTTCCTAAAAGGATTGAATATCCTGAAGGAATGGAAGGTAGATGCCAATGATTTTGCAGCCTTTTTGTTTGCTTCAGAGTAGTTTAGTTTTGTTCCTAAAACTACATCTAAAAAATGGTTCTCTCAAACTTAATTTTATTCTTGGGAGGTTCAGAGTTAATGGATAATTAAGGTTTTATGAAACTCAACTATTCCCACAAAAAACCTTTGATTACCAATTAATTACGAACCCTAAAAGGCTCAATGAAGTTAAAAATCTACAAACGATTGGTGTTAATCTAATCAACTAGTAATCAAAGCAGCAAATTTCTTTTTTAAGTTTAGTATTCTAACTAAAAAACAAGTCATATCAAGCCAAAAAGTAGCACTCAGTTTTGCTAAAATCGCCCCAACTAAATCAAGCAAACCAATATGGGTTGTTAGCAATAAAAAACAACAAAAACCATAAAGGACTCAGTGCAACTGAGTACCCTAAATATGAGAATATTAGGGCTTTTAATCCTACAAGATTGTGCCCTGTGAGACTTTATTGAATTAGATAAATAAAATGGATAAGTACACTGTGAGTAGTTAACCTATACAGAAGTAAATAATTATTCCAGTCTGCTTAGTATTTATTCAAAATTACTTTTTCATGCAATTCTGAATAATTATAAAAATTAATGCAATGAAATATCTTATTTATCTACTTTGTCTAAGTTCCTGTATAGCACAGGCTCAGACCTCCTCCTATCCTAGTACACCATATCTATCTTCTTCATTTCCCTTAAGGAAAATATTTATACATCACGCACATGCTTTTCCTCACCAAGTAGTACAAGAACAGTCGATTAGAGGAGCTACGTTATATAGCATTAAGATAACTCCTGTTCCTGATACTTTTTTATTAGAGGATTATCAAACTCCAACCCTTCGAGTAGGCTACACAGTGTGTAATGATACTTTATTTAATTTCACCTTTGATAATTATGGCAGAGTAAAAACACGTATTCGGTATAAGGAGAAGGATTCTCTAACCAGTATTTATCATTATCTAGGAAATACCACAAAACTGCAAAAAAGTATCGAGACACATTCTAATAATAAACTGTTAGATAAGGCCAGAAACAAAGAAACGTACTATACTTATCAAGATCAGACCAAATCACTTACACAGCTAGAAGAAATTTATAATTATGCCACCAGAGGAAAAGAATTTCTTGTAGAGAGAGAGATTCCTAGACAACAAATTATATCACAAACCTTTCTCTTTGATTCAATCAATCCATACCAACTAAAACAAAGTGTTAGTAAGGAAACGCATAAGACGCTTGTAGAAGAACTCCCTCGGCAGTTTTCAAAAAAAGCAAATCGTTCTGTCTATATCTACAATAATGAACTTGAAGATTATGATATAGAAGCTTTTTGCAATAATCAAGGAAGTATTCTTCATCATATAGAAACCTCAGATTCTTCTTGGACAGAAACACGTTATGCTTGTTCGGACTATAATTTCACTAAGGATCTGTCAAGACGGAAATATAAAAAAACAATCTTTTTAGACGAGCAACAGCGTCCCCAAAAAATTGTAGTAAATGGAGACCATAAATATAAAAGTAGCTTTATAGTAGACTTTATGTACAATGAAAAAAATCTGTTGACCACCATAGCTATATACAATAATGTAGTTAAACAAAAATTATATAAAATTCATTACAAAACTGAACTTGAGTAGAGCTGGATTGTTTTATTTTCAGATGATATTGAAACTTTTGAAAAAAAAGAGTAATTTTGGGAAATTAAAAAAGACTGTGCACAACAGTCTCCAACTATCAACAATAGTAGACTCTATTATAATACAAAAACTCTATGCAACGTCGTAAACACGCTCTTTTAGATTTGATTGTACAATCCTTACTAATTATCTTGATTATTTATCTAGTCATAGATACAAAATCGAATTCTTATAAGCAGTTTTTCACATCACAAAAGTATTCTTATCATGGAAATTTATTAGGGGCAATAACAGTTTATCCAACTATTCTTCTCACTTGGCAAATCATAAACACTTGTATCACAGTATATGGATATAAGGTTAAGAACAAATTACCTTGGATTAAAATTGGGGCAATAACACTTCTGATTTGGCTTGCAGTTCTAATCATTAGTTTTTTGTTGATGATTGCTGTTGGAGATGGTTCTAATAATATATTTGGAGACATCATAAGCAATGGAGTACCTTTAAACAGTTGGTTTAGTGCTATACTGATTTTATTATTTGTGTTAATCAATTGGATACTAACCATAAAAGACATCCTGTCTACGAGAGTTAAATTTATCTAAGAGATTAATTACTATACTTTTGACTACTTAACAAGAAGGATCAATTCCTAAATATTTATAATATGACAAAAATCCGATTAATCTTAAATCTAAGTGTACAAAGCTTCTTTATCATCTTGCTGCTTGTAATGAGTTTACTCAATCCCAAAGCATGGATATACAATACAAGCATATTCCTTGTTTTAATTTCTCTGTGGCAAGTAATACACGCGGTTTATGTAGTCAAAAAATATAAGGATCGCCAATACAATCAATACCTTAATATTATCAACCATTTACTTGTATATGCCTTGCTCATCTTAGCTATAGTTGGTCTTATGGTTGGGCTAACACTTGGAAAGCTACTTCCATTCTGGGTATTTATGACAAATGCATTGTATTTTGCTAGTGGAGGACTTTTGGTGGGACTAACTACCTGGTACTTTTGGCAGAGTATTCACAAACTATATGCTTACTATCATCGTCCCCGCTCTTTCTGGGACTTGTAGAGCCTGTTGATTGGCTGTACGCCAATAGAAATAGAAAAGGAGGTTCAGTAGGGACTTTTGCTGCGCAGAGCACTTCCTGGTTCAGTATCAATTAAATCAATTGATAATCAATAATCTATAGATGTTTATAAAAAATAAATTAGTTTCACTGAGCCCTTCAGGGTTACCCCGCTTTTGACCATAAAATTCAAAAGTGGGGTAATTACGAAAAGTTCAGTGAAACTAGCCTCCCTACTACTAAGTCAAGCGAATTTCATCATTATTCTCATTAAAAAACTTGTAGGATAAGATGGGATAATTATTATCAGCCTCTATTCTAGTCCATTTCTTATACTCTCTCCACCATTCTACCTGTATACTAAATAATCCTTTCCTCAAATAGGCATGTACAAATGGATGTACCCTCAAGGATAATTTATTGGGGCGCTGAGATTTCATAATAAAATCTAAATCGCGTTTAATCTCATCAATCAAGAGTAGGGAAGCATTGACCCTTCCTGTCCCCTTACAAGTTGGACAGACCTCTGAGGTAGTAATATCCAAAGCAGGACGTACACGTTCCCTTGTGATCTGCATCAAGCCAAACTTACTGAGAGGAAGAATTGTATGCTTAGCAGTATCTGTGCTCATTGCACTCTTCATACTTTGGTAAAGCTTTTGTCGATTCTCCCCCTTCCTCATATCGATAAAATCAATCAGTATAATTCCACCTAAATCCCTCAGACGCAATTGTCTAGCAATTTCTTCTGCAGCTTCTAGGTTAACCTTCAATGCATTTTGTTCCTGATCATTACTGATCATCTTATGCCCACTATTCACATCAACCACATGCATTGCTTCAGTATGTTCTATAACGATATAAGCTCCACTAGCCATGGTCGCAGTCTTACCAAAAGAAGCTTTGATCTGTCTTGTAATCCCAAACTTATCAAATATGGGTCGGTTTCCTGAATACAGTTTGATAATATCCTTTCGGTTAGGAGCTATCTTTTGTATCTCAGAAATCACCTCTGAATGTACTTGAGAATTATCTACCATAACTCTAGTAAATGAATCATTCCAAAAGTCACGAATAATACTTTTGGTTTTATTCAACTCACTTAAGCACTTAATAGGATGCTTTGCTTTGTGCAGTTGTTTATGAATTTCTGCCCATTTCTTTAGCAAATCATTCACATCACTATGCAAATCAGCTACTTTTCGCCCAACGGCTGCTGTACGTACTATAAACCCAAAATTTTTCGGTCGAATACTCTCCATCAATCGTTTTAGACGTACGCGTTCATCCTCATCTACTATCTTCTTCGAGACTGCTATAACATTTGAAAATGGCGCAAGCACCAAGTATCGTCCTGCAATAGTTACCTCACAGCAGAGTCTAGGTCCTTTGGTTGAAATCGGTTCTTTTAGTACTTGTACTAGTATTTTCTGCCCTTTCACCAAAACCTCATTAATCTTTCCATTTTTGGAAATATCTGCCTCTATCTTAAAGTCTTTTAAGACTGCCTTAGGTTGTCCACCTGTGATTGCTCCGTTCGTAAACTTGATTAACGATCGAAGCTTTGCTCCTAAATCTGTATAATGCAAAAAAGCATCTTTCTTTTTGTAGCCTATATCTACAAATGCAGCATTTAATCCTGGTAGTAGTTTGGTTACTCTACCTAGATAAATATCACCCACTGCAAGATCACTTTTTGATTTTTGGTTGTGGAGCTCTACTAATTTATTATCCTCCAACATTGCAATTTGCAACTCTTTTGCTGAAGAACTTATGATTAATTCTTTTTCCAAAATTATTAAGCCCTGTTTTCAATCTATAGTCCATGAGCTTTGTATAACATACATGATGTCAACAAAACCAAGTACTATCATTCAATCAAATAAATAATATGTATGATCTTATTTTTAGGCATAGATTTGCCTGATAGAAAAGCCATTATTTTTTGCTCTTCTATTTCATATGATATGGCAAGTAAACAAGGTAGTTTTAGTAATTCTTTTATAAAGAATTAAACTACTTTCAGTAAGCTGAAAAACAGGATTTTTTTAGTAGAAGTAAGTAGGTGGACACAATTAATTTTATAATAATTCACAAGTTTTTTTGATGCTGAACAAGGAACAAAGTTAAACGTAGGGATAGCAGGGCTATCGCGAGGCTTTTTAACAAAGTGCAGTACAAAAAGACTGTTTGAATTAAATGCAACTTAATTGTGGCTATCTACTTATGTAAGCGTTGTTGTTGAAGTTGTTGTTGTTGTTTGCAGACTCAATTTGTGAGAAATAAACAATGATCTGCAAAACTTTTAGACTTCTACTTGAAGGTATTTTCTTGCGAGCTGTACCTGCTTATTTTTTGTTGCTACAATGCTAAATAATATCTATTTAGGATTGTTTTTTTCTTTAAGAGTATATCTAAAATTAGTGTATTTATTAATATGAGTACAATTTTAACCTTGTTGAACTCTTCTTGGTTTGAGTGAATAGCCTGCGAAATAGTCCTAGTCAAAACTAACTTGTAGTGAGCTCTGCTAGCTACCACAGCTATTGAAAAAAAGAGCCCTCATATTACCTTTTAGAACAAATTTAGATATGCCCTGAATACGGACTGATTTATCTGTTTATACAACAGATAAATTTTCCAGTAGTGATAAAACAAACTTGGTCTATGCTACTTTTATTCAGCAGCATAGACCTCAAGCTATCTTATTTCTTCTTCTTCTTGTGACGGTTTTTACGTAATCTCTTTTTACGTTTATGCGTCGCAATCTTATGTCTTTTGCGTTTTCTTCCACAAGGCATATGCTATACAATTTAGTTTATTAATTAATTTTTATTCATTCTGTTGTACAATAGTTCGCAGGTTTTTGGTTTTCAATCTTTGACCAAAAATCAACAAACTATCGTTCGTAGTAACTGTTGACAAGCTACTACTTAATTGGAAACCTCCAAGTTTCTCTGCTCGGAAAGTATCGCTGCAAGAATAGCAGAATCCTGTGTAAGTTCTAAGCAATGTTCCAAATAGTCTATTGCAGAACTAGTGTCACTTTGTTCAGCGTAACATTTTGATAAAGAGTAATTAACCTCAAGTAATACACTTGAATCTACTGCTGCAGTATCATAAATAGCTAAAACCTTCTGAAAACGTGGAATTGCTTTTTCGTAATCTTTAGATACATCAAAAGATAAACGCGCTAAAGCAATATTAACTTTCACATTATTCGGAAACTGTATATCTAAATTTTGTAGCTTACGAATTCCTGTCATTGGCATAACGGAACGATCCACTTGCGACAAATCAATATACATAACGGCTTCGTTAATCCAATGCTCTTCTTCATCTGGTGCTAATTTTTGCGCTTCTTGAAAAGACGCAATTGCCTTTTGTGCCGAAAACATCTTGTGTTTAGCATCTTTTGATCTCCTAAACCCAATCCCATAAGTTGTTCCTGCAATGGCCCAGGCTTGTGCTTCGTCCATCAATATAGCAACTTTTTCGGCATAAATACCACCAACCATGAAATTTTGCCAACTATTCCACGCTTGAGACATCAATTTTAAGACATCTGCCTCCTTAGCTAGAGAAATAGTGGCAGCTTCCGCCCGGTGCCGTTCTAACTCAGTCAGATATTTGAGTTGACCTGTATCCAAACGATTTCGGGCTTCAACAAGCACGGCTTCTTCTGTCAATGGAGAATTCTCTAAGGACTCTGCGTCCTTCCCTCCTTTTTCAAAAATGGGTTTGGAACGCAGGTATATTAAACCTGTGAATACTCCAATAGCAACCAAAACTGCTATGACTTGACCTAATGAAATCCGCATATTTTTAAATTAGCTACACTAAACAATTCAGTGCCTATGGAATTACTTTGTACTTACTCCAGCCTTCTTTTTATTCTCTACCACAAGGTTCTTCTTCACTTTGTCTACGAATACTTTGGCAGGTTTGAACGCAGGAATATAGTGCGCAGGAATTTCCATTGCCTGATTTTTCTTAATATTACGTCCAATTTTCTTAGCACGCTTTTTGGCAACAAAGCTACCAAATCCACGAACATAAACATTTTCACCTTCTGCAAGGCTTTCTTTCACCTCTTTAAAGAATGTTTCCAAAGTTACCAATACATCAACTTTAGATATTTTGGTCTTGTCTGCGATACGAGCAACTAAATCAGCTTTTCTCATTCTCTATTTTTAAAAGTTTTTTATTTATACTGTATTTTGTATTTTGAGCGGTGGCAAATGTCGTAATTTTTATCTAAAAATTAAAAAAAACAGAGAGAAAATAAGTTTTTTTTAAAAAAAAAAATTTCTATAAGCACTTAATAATGAGTTAATAATATAGCAAAATAGATATTACTGAGGTAATTAAACCAAAGCCATAACCGGCCATTACATCTATAAAAAAATGCTTTTTTAGAAAAATCCGTGAATATCCCACCAATAAAATGACAAAAATAAAGACGATCAAGTAGTGATAATTCTGTTCGAAGTACTGCACGTAAGCCAAACTTCCATAGACAAATGATATCCTGGATGAATGTATACTTGGGAAACTTCCCGCATCAATTTTTTCAAAGGCACTATCAAAAGTTTGCCCATTTGGACGAGGCTTATGCCACAAAAATTTAATCCCAGAACAGATAAATTCATTGACCATAAAACCAATAAGCAAAAGTATCCATAAATGACTTGCCTTCTCAAAAGGTAACATGCCTAGGGTGCAAAAGGTTACCAATAAAAGCAAAAATGGATTTCCTAAAGCAGTAAAATCTCGAATATATTCTGCATATTTTGTCTTACTGAGTGATTCTTTTCCTTTCATGAATTCTATTTTCTTGCTAAGTAATTCCTAAGCCATTCCACGGATTACTTTCCAATTACGTTCGAAGAAACGCCAACCCGAAACCATGGTAAATACTACAGAGGCTATCAACATGGTGTACATCACCCACCAAAGTACAACTAGCTCTATCTGCCCATATTCCAAGAACATATAATAAAAATACGCACATGGTAAAGTTAGCATTTGCACCACTGTTTTAGCTTTTCCAGAGAAACTAGCTGCATCCACTGTTTCGCGTTCTTGTATTAGGAACATTATTCGGAAAAAGGTGATGGCGACTTCTCTAAAGAAAATAGGTACTACCCACCAAATCGAATACATATTAATGGCTGTCAAGCTAGACATAGCAATGAAAGTTCCTAAAACAATCACTTTGTCAGCAATAGGATCCATTATTTTACCCAGTTTGGTAATCAAATTATACTTGCGTGCATACCAACCATCAAACCAGTCTGTTCCAGCGGCAATAGCAAATAAAATAGCAGACCAAATCCGAATATTCATATCCTCTACCAGTACCATAAACGGTACGACAAATCCAACTAAAATTCGAAGAGCTGAGAGCGTATTTGGGACATTGAACATAAGTCTTATTAGCTTTTATCAAAAAAGTCCCCAAATTTACTATATTTTTCGCAGTTTTCCACCACACAGGACGTATAGCTTGGATAGACCTTAACGAATCAAACTTATATTCCCCTGTTTTATTAATAAATCTCCTGTCTGAGGACATCTAAATTCCAAGGTATAGGCAAAGACATCCGTACTTAGTTTTTTTCCTCTATAAGTCCCATCCCAAGCCTGATTCATATCCTTGGTTTCAAAAATAAGATTTCCCCAACGGTTATAAATCCGAAATGCATTTAACTCTGTAATACTTCCTGATCGTGCATATAGTAAGTCGTTCATACCATCACCATTGGGCGTAAAGGTATTTGGAACAAAAACCAAATCTGTAGTACATTCTAAATTCTCTACAACCTGAATCACTATAGAATCTTGTGTTTGACAACCATTCAAATCCACAGCAGTTACATAAATTACATCATTTTCTGTAGCGGTATAAGCTGCACTTACACAATTCGTACAATCCAAAATCCCATTTGCTTGCCATTGATAATCCAAATCAGAAGGCTCACTATTAAAATTCAAAGTTGTTCCCGACTCTACCTCTTCATAATTACTACTCAAGGTAATCACAGGATCCTGCCCCACCTCAACAACAAGTTCTAAAGTATCAGTTATACAATAATCACTATATCCAATCACATAATAAGTAGTCGTACTGTTTACATTTACCCAAACACTATCTCCAACATTAGTACCTAAACCAGTAATAGGCGACCAAATTAGTTCGGTATTAGCACTTGCCCCACTCACGCCCAACTGTACAGTATCCCCAATACAAATTACCACATCATTCCCTAACAAAACATCTCGTGGACGGATTTCCAACCAAACTGTGTCTCGTGCAATACATCCATTTTCATCAACCTCGACGATATACTGCTGACTAGAATCAGGATATGCCCAAGTAGTGGCTTGATTCACATCACTGACTGAATTATTGGGCAACCATGTATAGTTTGCTCCTCCTGTTGCACTAAGCAACACACTATCCCCCTCACACAAAGTATCTACACTCGCTGTAATAGCAGCATTAGGTAGTGTACTTACCAAAACAAAAGTACTATCCATACGCTCACAACCTGTTACATCTGTCACTAATAGTGTGTACCAAGTGTCTTGTATTGGATTTGTACTTGGATCAGGAATCGTATTATCACTCACTGCCACTGTAGATTGCCAAAAGTAAGTATAATCAGGATTAGAACTTGCCGTTAAGAAGGCAGTTTCGCCCTCACAAATACTATCTCCTTCGATGCTGAAGTTAGGCAAAGTGTTTACCACAATTTGCACACTGTCACTATTCTCACAACCTAGAGTATCTGTTACTAATAAGCTATACCAAGTGCTCTGTACTGGACTAGAATTTGGATTGGGAATCGTATTATCACTCACTGCCACCGTAGATTGCCACAAATAGGTATAATCAGGATTAGAACTTGCCGTTAAATTTCCTGTTTCGCCCTCACAAATACTGTCTCCTTCTAGAGCAAAACTTGGCGCAGGACTTACAATCACCTGTACACTATCCGTATTTTCACAGCCTGTTGTATCTGTCACCAACAAACTATACCAAGTATCTTGCATTGGGCTTGTACTTGGATTGGGAATCGTATTATTACTCACGGCCACTGTAGATTGCCACAAATAGGTATAATTAGGATTAGAACTTGCCGTTAAATTTCCTGTTTCCCCTTCACAAATGCTGTCTCCCTGCATCGTAAAACTTGGTAAATCATTCACAATAACCTGCACACTATCTGTATTCTCACAGCCTGTAGTATCTGTCACCAACAAACTATACCAAGTATTCTGTACTGGACTAGAAGTTGGATTTGGAATCGTATTATTACTCACGGCCACTGTAGATTGCCATAAGTAAGTATAATTAGGATTAGAACTTACATTTAAGTTTCCTATCTCACCTGTACAAATGCTATCTCCCTGCATCGTAAAACTTGGTAAATCATTCACAATAACCCGCACACTATCTGTATTCTCACAACCTGTAGTATCTGTCACCAATAAACTATACCAAGTATCTTGCGTTGGACTGGTACTTGGATTTGGAATCGCATTATCACTCAGGGCCACCGTAGATTGCCACAGATAGGTATAATTAGGATTAGAACTTACATTTAAGTTTCCCGTATCACCTGTACAAATGCTGTCTCCCTGCATCGTAAAACTTGGTAAATCATTCACAATCACCTGTACACTATCTCGAATCTCACAGCCTGTAGTATCTGTTACCAACAAACTATACCATGTTGTTTGACTTGGATTAGTACTTGGATTTGGAATCGCATTATCGCTCAGGGCCACTGTAGATTGCCACAAATAGGTATAATCAGGATTAGAACTTGCCGTTAAATTACCTGTCTCACCTATACAAATGGTATCCCCCTCTAAATTGAGTGCGATAGGAGCCTGTAAGACTAAAACCGTAGAATCTATAGCTCTACACCCATAAACAGTTTCAGTAGACAGAAAAACAGTCACCACGCTATCAGTATATAACCAAGGATTCATAATTGTACTATCACTCAAATTAGCCCCCGTTTCCCAAGTATAGTTCCCTGTAGAACTATTACCTAATAATTGAACACTGTCCTCATTACAATCCAAAGAAATAGGATCTATGCTCACTGTTGGAATTGGTCGGGTATAAATCTCTAAATTCGCTGTATCTGTACAACCATAATCATTAGAAACAATCAACTCAACTATAAAAGAATCATTGACAGGATAAGCTACTGTGTCTGTAGCCGTACCTACAACACCATTCCAAATCCATTGATTGATTACGCCACTTCCACTAGATGAAGTATCCGTAAAAATATTTACCGCAGCTCCACAGGTATCCACCCAAAGAGCTTCAAAACCAGCATTGGGTTGCTCACCAACTTCGACCCAATTGGATAAATTTAGTGTATCTGAACAAAGCCCCTCACTCACAATTAACTCTACATCCCAAGTACCTGTATCTGGATAATATACCTGAGGATTCGGTATATTAGCCGTATTGGGGATAGCTCCTTCAAAAGACCACTCATAAGTATAATTTGCTGCATTCACAGCCTCAAATAAGATGGAATCTGTCTCACAGATCAAAGAGTCTGCAATAAAGGATACTTCAGGTACTCCTAAAACAACTATTGTATCTCCCTGAAAAGATATGGTACATCCTAAACCATCATCTAGCACCAACTCTGGAATATAAGTTCCTGGTAGTGTATAACTATAGCTAATCGTATCTGTAGTATCTGTACTTGAGATAACATCAAAATCACCATTTCCATATAACCAAGTATAGCTTATGGTATTTTGCCCAGTACCTACAAGCTCAAGCTCTACAGGTGCACAATCTCTCTCACTAGGGGCATAGATACTTCCCGATGGCCCCGAAATTTGTATCAAATCTGGATATATTCGTGTATCAGTACACCCTGGAATGGCACTTACTGTAAGTGTCACATCATAGGAACCTGCATCAGAATATATATGACTTGGATTTTCTAAATTAGAGGTACTTCCATCACCAAAATCCCATGACCACTGTGTTCCACTAGGTGACAAATCAGTAAAATTGACCTCCAAAGGAGGACAAGTCGTAAAAGTAGTATCCTGCGTAAACAAAGCAGAAGGATCATGGACTTCTATCCAATCTGTCAAACATACAGTATCAGAACAGCCCGAAAGTGTGGAGGCAGCCAAACAAACAGTATACAAACCAGCACTAGCATAAGTATGGAATACAAAAGGATTATCTGTAGAACTATTGCCATCACCAAAATCCCAAGATAAATCTAATGGCGCAGAACTTGTTGAGCTAGAGAAAATCAACACACTGTTACCTATACAGACATCACGTTGTGCATTTAGACTTGCATCTACAAAATCAGCATTGAGTTGTATGGAAGCTGTATCTACACAGCCAAAATCATTTTGAACAATGAGTGATGCAGTATATACACCTGGATTGGTGTAGGTTCTATTGATACTACTGGCTGTTTCTCCCATATCCCAAGTCCATGCAATCACAGGACTTATAGTACTAAGGGTAGCATCTGTCAAGGTTGTATTGAGAGGAGCACAACCAAAAGGTGGTGCTGCACTGATTTGTGCTTGCATCCTAGAAACATAAACGACTTGCTTAAATGTATCTATACAACCATTAGATGCCCCTATAAGCAAGCGAATAGTATCTAGTCCTTCTGTTTGAAACACAATCTGAGGTTCTGCATCTGCTGAATTCAATACATAATTTCCGCTAAAACTTGTCCCCCACGACCAAAAAGCCCCATTGATACTAGTATTAATAGGTTGAATAGTATCTGGTGCACAAATAGTATCTTGGATTTCAAAATCTGCAATCAGAGGTCGTAAATTTACAACAACAGTAGTATCATCAAAACAGTTAGTGGTTGCGTTCCATACTGAAAGAACTACTTCATAGATCCCTGTATCTGGATAAGTATATGTTGGATTAAAATCAATCGAATTAGTATCTGTTGTAACTGTTGTATCGCCAAAGTCCCAAAACCAAGTATCAGCTCCAATTGAGGTATTCAGAAAATCAACAGTTAAGGATCCACAATCTATATTGGGGGCAAATTGGGCAATAGGTGGTAATACATAAGTAGGATTTAGATTAAGCATAGTCTCACATCCATTGAAGCTAGCAATTACAGTTCCTGTAATCAGCCCTGTGTCTATAAACTCATGAGTAGTACTTGCACCATTTGTTCCTGTTCCATCACTAAACGACCAAGACCAGCTATCAATATAGCTACTCCCCCAGGCCTGTAAGCTAATTTTATCACTTCTACAAAGGGTATCAGGTGTCATTACAAAACTATCAATGACAGGTAAAATTCCATAAGAATTACTCAGCGAAACACTATCTACACAGCCAATATTATCTGTGACAATGAGTTGTGTAACATAGGTTCCAGAATCAGGATAAGTAGTAGAAGTATTTTCAGTAGTGGCACCAAGGGTATTCCCAAAATCCCAATTCCAAGTTACACTCTGAAAAGCATTGGAAACATTTGTTGAATTATCACTAAAAGTAGTTGTTCCACTAGGTATACAGTTGTTGATACTGACCAGATTAATATTCGCTTCTAAATTAGAAATTAAGACAGTATCTCTCAGTGTATCTACACAACCTTCTGAATTTGTAACAGCTAAAACAATAGGAAAGACTCCATCTGGATTATCCCCCTCAGAATCATAAGCAGTATAGGTATGAGATGGAGAAATTGCAGTAGAACTGCCGCCATTTCCAAATGACCAAGTATAGCTGTTTGCATTAGAAGAATTATTGGTAAAATTTACAACATGGGGCAATTCACAGGCTGTTGGTGCATCCATGGTAAAATCTGCTACAGGTGCAGGCACCACTACTAGACAAGTATCCGCAACTACTGTGGTTGCACAATTACCAGAAGCAACAGTTAAGGTAGGTGTATAGCATCCTGGACTAGTATACAAATGAGTGCTAGTCTGACCAATTGCAGTGGTATTATCTCCAAAATCCCAAGTATATGTAAGTGGAGGTGTTGCGCTTTGTCCAAAACCATTGAAAGTTATAGTACCTGGTAAGCCACAGACAGGCACGGTCAAATCGTTTGTAATAATAGCCGTTGGAACATCATATGTTGTAATTAAATCACTCACCAAAATACTGCTAGAACAAGTATTAGAGTCTGTGATCACTAGGGTAACATCAAAATTCCCCAAAGTAGTGTATGAATGAAAAGGATTCTGCTGAGTAGAATCTAAAACACCATCTCCAAAATCCCATAACCAATCTGTAATAGGAGCATCTCCTAAGGTGCTCAAATCAGTAAAATTCACGTCCAAAGGAGCACAACCTTCTGTTACATCCACAGAAAAATCAGCATTGGGTAAAGCAAAAATCGTGATATAGGCTGTTTCACACTGAGTGGTTATATTTCCTAAATTATCTGTGACAGACAAACAAATATCGTAAGTTCCTGGAGTATTAAACAAAAGAGCTGGATCTTGTAAATTAGAAACAAAATTACCATCTCTAGTCCACTCCCACGATACAATAGAGTTAGAGGAGCTTGTATTATCTGAAAATTGAATTAGTGCAGGTACACATACTGCAGTATCTGTTGCGCTAAAGGAGACTGTAGTTTGCGCTGTAATCGTAAAGGAAAATAACACTAGAATGCTACAATAAATATACTTTAAGCTAGGGAGAACTTTCATAGAAACAGTTATTTTTCAAATCATTTTTTAGAGCAGTAGAGTCGACTATTATCACAAAGTAAATGCTTTTTTTTCAAGAATCCCACCTTTTCATTTTGATAAAGTTATTCCTTAACAGACAAATAGAGCTTCTACTAGATGTAGAAGCTCTGCCTAAGCAAAATACACTAACGAAGCAATGTAATGTCTCCTGTCAGCTGTGTAGGTTCACCAGTATCCGGACAAGGAAAATTGAGCACATAAACATAAACATCTGTTGGCAGATGTTTGCCCTTGTAAATCCCATCCCAAAATACAGCTCTATCATTGGTTTCGAATACCTTTTCCCCCCAACGATTAAAAATCATAAAAGATTCTATCTCTGTTATTTTATTACTAATGATTTGAATTTTATCATTTGCACCATCACCATTGGGTGTAAAGGCATTGGGAATAAATACACTGTGTGCTCCACAACGATTATCTTCTTTGATTTGTACTGAATCTTGCCCTATACATCCATATTCATCTTCAATATCTACATATAGAACGATATCATCTTCAATAATGTGTTCTACATTTGCACAAGTTGGACAGTTGACTGCTTGAGGAGGTGACCAATTGAAACTCGTAATTGCAGGATTCAAGACTCGTAAATCTACAGTAGTACCTTCTCGAGCAAAAGTAAATTTTTTATTGAGATTAGCAGAAGGGCTTGGACGCAAATTCACCGAAAAACTAGCTGAGTTTATTGGACAGTGCCCATCAAAAGCAGAAACAGTGTACATAATAGGTGCAAGATCTGCCATGACAATTGGAGCCTCACCATATAAAGTATCTGTACCTTTGTTGGGAACCCAAACCAAATTTGTCAGATGATCTGTAGAACTCGTATTGCGCAAACGAATCCCTTGCTGTTCACAAGCAAAGGTATCTCGAACAAGTAAGTCCGTTTTAGGAATAACCTCCAATGTCACCTGATCTTGTACAATACAATCCCCCTCTCCTACTTGCCAAGTATATATCGTGCTACTGTTTGGAGTCACCAAAATCTCTGTATCTTGATCCTCAATCACAATACCATTAGCTAACCACTGGAATGGCCAGCCCTGAGCACCTTCTCCTTCAAAGGAATAAGATTCTCCTTCACATAGTATTGTTCCAACTCCTGCATTAATCTGAGCTGTATCCAACACATAAATGGTTAAACTATCAGATGTTGGGCAACCTTCCGTGGTTACAAAATATACATAATAAGAACTCGTAACTATCGGACTCGCTACAGGATTTGGACAAGTCGTACAACTTAAGTTTACACCTTGCCAAGTAGCCTGATTGCCAGAGTTTAATCCTAAGGTAAATGCTGCATCTTTGCAGATATATAGATCTTCTAATAAAGCATTATTGATAATAGGTGTAATTTCAACCCAAATACTATCCTGATTACTACAGGTATTAGCATCCATAACTTCTACATAAAAATACTGAGAATTTGTCGGGTAAACTAAGGCTGTATTTGCATTAATCTGTTCCGAAAAAGCATCTGTTTGCCAATTGATTATGATTCCACCAGTTGCTTCCAATTCTAAACTATCTCCCTCACAAAACATGCTATTTGAACTTGTAATCTGAGGAGTTGGTAAAGCATGTACAATAACAATTGTACTGTCTGTATTGACACAACCATGAACATCTGTACCTTCTACCCAATACATTGTATTTTGTAATGGACTGGTCTGCGGATTTGCGCTATTTGGATCTGAAAGATTCACAGCAGATTGCCAAACATAAGTTTGCCCACCTACGGCATTCAAATTGGCTGCATCCCCCCAACAAATTGTATCTCCTAAAGCTTGTATATTAGGTAATGGATTCCAAACAATCTGAACTGTATCACTGGCTTGGCAACCAAAAACATTGGTATATTCTACAATAGCATCATCTGTAGTTGTAGGATAAGCTACAGGATTAGCTATATTAAGATCACTCAAAGGAATATTACTTGTCCAAACTGGCGTACCTTGCCCTGTGGCCTGCAATTGCAGACTATCCCCCTCACAAACTGGCGAAACAGCCGCAATAGATACAGTTGGAATAGGATAAACATGAATCCAATTAGAACTAGTATCTCTACACTCACTTGTAGTTTCTACTATCAAACTTATTTGAAAAGAATCTACCGTACTGAAGAAATGATTAGGGTTTTGTAAAAGACTAGTACTCCCGTCTCCAAAATCCCAATTCCATTGATGTATAGTTTCATAATCAGAACTAGATAGATCCATAAAACTATTGCTCGCCACACCACAGGTATCTATCCATGCTGGACTAAAAGCTGCATTGGGTAAACCATGTATACTCAACCAATCCTGCCTAAAAAAGGTATCTATACAAGAACCATTACTCAATATGAGACTTACATCCAACAAACCAGTATCTGAATATACAACAGTAGGGTTCGCCAAAAAGGAAGTATCTACACTCCCTCCTTCAAATGCCCAAGTATAAGTATAGTTTCCTTGAGGGTCTATATCAAAAATGGCTTGTTCCCCAACACAGAGTATCGAATCTGAAACTAATAACTCAGTATCAGGAATACCATCAATATTTATTGGTGCACCCTCAAAAGATAAAATACAGCCAAAACCATCATCCAAGATTAATTCAGGAACATATACCCCTGGAATAGTATAGACATAATTGATAGTATCTACCGTATCAGAACTCATATGTACTCCAATACCACCATCTCCGTATAGCCAGGTATAACTCACTGTGCCATAGGCCTCTCCCTCAAAACGCATCTCTATAGGAGCACAAGTATCCAAAGGAATAGAATTAAACACCCCATAAGGTCCTTCTATTTCAATCAAACTATCTAAGGTAACAGTATGACTACAGCCTGGAATTGCTGTTACGGTTAAAGTTACATCATAAATCCCTACATCTGAATAAATATGACTTGGGTTTTCCAAGGTGGAAATACTCCCATTTCCAAACTCCCAATACCACTGATTAGCCCCTGTAGAAAGAGTATTAAAATTCACCTCTAAGGGAGGACAAGAAGTGTAAGTAGTATCTTGAGTAAAGTCTGCTACAGGATCATGTACTTCTATATGATTATTTCTGCAAAAGGTATCTACGCAACCTGCTGGAGAAGTTACGACCAAACAAGGTGAATAAATCCCTGCATCAGCATAGTTGTGTAATATATTTGAACCTCCAATAGTAGGTACAGTCCCATCTCCAAAATCCCAAGTATAAGTCAAAGGAGAAGTCCCAGAACTTGGATAGCCTAAAAATCCAGTAACATCTCCTAGACATACATCTGCCGCTGTATTAAACATAGCATTAGCATATTCTACTCCTATAAGAATAAAGGTATTTTCTTGACAGCCCAAATCATTGGTCACTTCCATTGTAATGACATTACTACCAGAATTTGTCAGTGTGGGACTAATAGACGAGCTTGTCCCAAATGCTCCCCAATCCCAAGCTACTATGGGACTAATACCACTGATAGAACTATCTGTCAAAGTAGGCTGAAAGGGCAAACAACCTACAAGTTGATCTGCATGAATGTTTGGGAAAATCTGCGAAACAATAATCGGTTTTTGAACCGTATCTGCACAACCAAATTCATCCCAAGCAATCAAGGTAATCGTATCATAGGCTTCCACCCCAAAAACTAATTCTGCATGTAATGTATCAGGACTTAAGGGATAGTTTCCCATCTGATCGATATCCCAATAATAACTTGCAGCACCTGTACTTAGGTTGATGGCACTGATCGTATCTGGTGCACAAACAGTAGTTTGCACCAAAAAATCAGCAATAACTGGATAAATCTCCAACTTACATTCAAAAGAATCCGAACAGCCTGTACTTTCGTTATACACCCAAAGATAAGCATAGTATATTCCTGTATCTGGATAAGTATAAGTGGCATCCCACAAGGTAGAACTCGTGTCACTTGTAGTTGTAGGATCACCAAAATCCCAAAACCACTGATCAGCCCCTGCAGAGATATTCTCAAAATCAACTGTAAAGCTCCCACATCGTACTGTTTTCACCAAATCGGCAAGAGGGAGCTCTACAAATACCTCCCCCACAGGAATACTTCCCTGACAACCATTGAATGTAGCCACTAAATTTCCAGATACACTTCCTGAATCAGCAAAACTTACATACACACTATCTCCAGTTGCTCCAGTAGAACCAAAATTCCAATACCATTCATCTATATAATCAGGTCCCCAAGCCATAAGCAATGTACTATCACTATGACACAAGGTATCTTGTGTTAGATAGAGACTATCAATAACTGGAGTAATCCCTATATCTACTGAATCCTCTAGGGTTATAGTACAACCTAATGTATCCGTAGCGGTAAGATTAATCATGTAAGTACCTGAATCTGCGTAAATATTATTAGCTATCATACCTGTGCTTTGCTGCCCATCTCCAAAATCCCAATCCCATTGTATTCCGGTTTCAAAATAAGGAGTACCTCCCGTGTACATGGTCTGCACACTAACCTCTGCTGTAGGAGCACAAGAACTCAGTACAGAGTAATCAAATTCTGCCTGTAAATCAGATACCTGTACAACTTCAGTATGTGAAGATTGACAACCTGTATTATTATAAGCTATTAGTTTAATAGAAAAAAAACCATCAGGCGTAAATAGAGTACTATAGCTATTATAGGTATAAGAACTTATGGAGCCTCCCAAAGAATTCCCATCTCCTAGAGTCCAAGTATAAGTAGTGGCATTAGTTGAGTTATTGGTAATAGAGGTTGTATGGGGAATACTACAACCAATTGGTGAACCTAAAGAAAAATCTGCCACAGGCGGTGGAGCTACATTAATACAGTTATTCGTTACCCTTGTATAGGTACAGTTTCCTAAAGCAGAAGTTACAGTTAGTGTTGGAGTATAGCAACCTGCACTTGTGTAAATATGACTTACAGTTTGCCCTGTGGCCGTATCTCCGTCTCCAAACTCCCAAACATAGGTTTGTCCTGATGTACTGGCACTTGTTGCTTGAAAAGTTACCGTACGAGGGAAATCACAAGACGAAGAAAAACCATTGGTAGAGATGGCAGCAAAAGGGGGATCTACTATGTTCACCGTATCATTAATTAATAGAGATTCCGAACAACCGTTAATATCTGTCACAACAAGAGTAACATCAAAATTCCCTGCAACAGTATAAGTATGGCTTGGATTCTGATTTTGGGGATCTAAATTTCCATCCCCAAAATCCCATAACCAACTCGTAATGGCTCCTGATCCTGCTGTGCTCAAATCTGTAAAACTAACCGTATATGGTACACAACCCATAGAAGAATCTATACTAAAGTTGACCTGTGGTAAAGAATTGACTACAATAAAGGAGTTTTCACAATGTGTTACACTGTTGCCCACATTGTCAGTGGTTGTAAGACAAATATCATAATTACCTGGACTAGAGAAGAATAAAAATGGATTCTGTTGATTAGCTACAATTGTACCGTTCCTTGTCCATTCCCAAGCTACAATCGGATTTGCAGAAGTAGTATTATCATAAAATTCTATTAATGCTGAAGCACAAACTTGAGTTTGATTAGCAGAAAAACTAACATTAGTTTGAGTATAAACATTAGAAATCTGACTCAATATTAGCATAAAGAGCAGTGGGTATTGGAATTTCATATTTTTTATCTTTTGATTAAGAGTCTTGTAGAGTTTTGATCTTTGGGATCTGTCTCAGATCAAGTTTCCAATATTTTTTTGTTTAGAAAATAGAATTTATAGCTACAACGGGCAGAGTTTACAGCTTGCTGCTTTTACATGTATATATTTACTCAATTGTTTTAAAGTTTGGTTCTATAGCTGAATTTAAAGAAAATGTCATAAATCAAAAATTTGGTGGCGAAGAGCTAAAGGTCTTCGCTGTAAGATGTAATGATGAACGTGAAAAACACCAAAATATAAAGGGTTGGCCTTTTGCTTCGCAGAGCTCTTCGAGCTTAGCCCTTCGTCAAACGGTGACATTTTATATAATTTTAGCTATATATTTTTTTCAAAAAATAAAAAGGAGCTAAGGTATTTACTCTACCCTAACTCCTTGAAGTATATATTGTGTTAATTATCAACTTATAGTAACTAGAAAGCTCCAGCTACTACACAAGTTTTCTTCATGCGTTGCACATCCCCAGCAGGATTAAATATTTCTAATAAGATTACATACACCCCTACTTTAGCTTTATTTCCAGCATCATCCGCACCATCCCATTGGAAAGTTCCTTCGCGCATCAGTAGTTCACCGTTAACCAAGGTACGAATTGGACGTCCATTTGCATCATAAATAGTTACATTGGCTACATAACCTATATCCTCCACATTATAATTAATCAATAAGAAATCCTCAAAACCATCTCCATCAGGTGAAAAGGTCTTGTCTGGAATCTGAATGAGATCCTCATCTGTAATTACATTATCCTGAAAACTAGAATTTTGATAAGCAGGTGTCGCATAACCAACAGCAGTTGCTGCTGAATGCCAGTTATCCTCATCTTGAGTCGGTGCATTAAAATCAATACGTTCTAAAGAAACACCATTATCATCATCAATAAGTGGCGTATGATAATCATCTAAATAATCAAATTGATCGAGAATCTGATCACTCGGAATAGTATCTGTACCGATAATCGAATCAATTATATTGTAGATAATAACACTGCCCTCATTATCTGCATAAGTTGGCAAGTCATTTTCAACAAAATTGTTTGGATTCTCTGTTGCATAAGTTTCCTTGACTTGATTAGGATCTTCAGAAAGTACAACATACTGCTGTGGGAAGAGTAACCAGTCTGTTTCTACATTATCTGTCTGATTAACCAAACCATTATCATCTGTATTGGCCAAGATAATATCTGCAATATTCACAACTTTATTCGAATTGTTATACAACTCAATAAAATCACTACCACCTGTTACTGGATTAAATAAAATCTCATTCAAAATCACATCACCTACCTGAATATCTTCTGGTAAAGCAAACTGCACTGTTTTATTCACTCCAATCGCATTGCCTACACAATCGGTCAGACCTGTAGACATATTCAAAGTATAAATTATACCCGCTTCCAAATCTGTATCTATGTTTATAAGCACTGTATTATAAAATGGCGCTTCTAAACTAGCTGAAATAACAACTCGATTATTATCTAAATCATAATTAGAAGCATCAATAGCAGTGAAATCCCCCATAGCTTCTGAGAAGAACAAACGCACTTGGTTGTTGGCAAAAGGATATGCTCTAATCACATCAGGTGCATCAGTATCTGCCTCAGTTTGTAAGATAGAATTAACACGACCTGGCGTTCCACCCAAATTATCTTCAGAAGCACGCCAATTGCTACTACCCTCACAAGGGCGATTCGGATTGATCCGTTCCAATGACCAACCACCATTATCCTTATCTCCATTTTGGAACCAATCAGGATCATAACTTACCGCATCAATCACTGTATTGGCAGCACTGCGCAAGACTAAATCATCTCCACTAATATTCAAATCAGGAAACACCGTAGAAGTTACATAATCACCATAAGGTGCATATTCATACACTCCATCATCTTTGTGTAAAATCACATAACTATTGGGTTGCAAGATAAAGAAAGGTAAAGTTCCTACCGCAGAACTTCCATCACTGATAGTATACCCTTGTAGATTAATTACTTTGTCACTACGATTGTATAACTCTATATATTCCTTTTCAGGTAATCCAATTTGTGGATCAGAATCCGGAAAAATCTCATTGATGATAATATCATAATGTCCTGCTGATTCGGTATCATAATAAGTAAAATCGATACTTAGATTTGTAGAATTGCCTACACAATCACTCGCATTATTAGCACTGATTATATAAGTCGTATTATTGGTAAAACTATTATCTACTGTCAGAATCACGCTATTGTTTCCTTGTGCTGTGGCGGAAAGAAAAGACAAACCGTTACTTATGCTATAATTTCCAACAGTGGTCATAGCAGCAATATCCATAACCTCACTAAAGGTCAACCGAACTTGGTTGGCATTGATTTGTTGTGCTCCTGTGATACTTGGTAAATCTGTATCAGGAGTATTATCATAGATAGAATTTATAATACCTGGAGTTCCTCCAATAGTTGCAATAGAAGCAGACCAATTACTCTCCCCTTTACAGGCATGATCTGGATTTTTCAATTCCAAGGACCATCCCCCATCATCTTTAGAATTATCTTGATACCAAGCATCGTCATAACGCAAAGAGTCAAGGATCAAACCACTGGCATTGCGTAATTTGATCGTTTCACCACCATTGGTTAAACCAATTCCCGATATACCAATTACATTCGGTGTATAGGTCAAAAAAGCAGTATCTTGACTAGCTGTACACAAAATTGCATAGGAATTAGCTGGTAGGATAAGACGTGGTAAGGTATGCACCTGTCCATCCTCAAATCTATAATTTTCTAAATCTACGGTTTTATTAGAACGATTGAAGATTTCTACATACTCAGCTTCTGGTAAACCATTAGAAGGCGTAGGATCTGCAAAAATTTCATTAAAAATCAAATCCCCAGTTGTTGCAGCAACAATATCATAATAAGTAAAGTTAATTGTATTTGTAACGATTGGATTACCCACACAATCCTGAATATTCGAATTGAAGGTAACTGTATACTGAGTCTGATCTATCATATTAGGCGTTACAGCTAAAGTCACTGTACTTGGAGGAGTGAAGATCACCGAATTCACGGTCAAACCATTAGAAACCGTATAGTTACTTGGGTTAGAAGCAGAAGCTGCATCCATTACATCATCAA
>JAKVCT010000001.1 GCA_022448995.1 Saprospiraceae bacterium | reverse complement strand
GTGGTTTGACGTTTCTCTACTATTTTTGGCTCGAATGTCCCTGCTCGATCTCGACCAGTCTCTAATTCAATAGAACCTTGCTCCGTTTTCAACTGCTTGCGGCTCTTCCCATTCTTCCGATTTTTTCGCCCTTTTTTCTTATCCTCTTTCAGTTGCTCTTCTAGCTCTCCTCCCAAAGCTGCCTCTAATAAGCCTTTTATTAACGGTGCCATTACTCCATCTTTGCCCGTTAATTTTCCTCCTTTCTTTAGCTTTTCTACTGCTTCTTTTTTGTAATTTTCCCAATCAAAGTCTTCCATAAAGTTTGTCTTTTTTTCTAAGTTACTATTTTTATTCACTTTTTTCTTTGACACACTTTATTGAACAGTCTCCTGAACCACGAAGTACTCTGCGAAGCAAACCTATCTACAAAAAGGCTGATTAAATTATTCTATAACTAATTATGTCCACCCACTTACTTATATTTCACTTTACTTAATAAGTTGTTTGTAAGCGAATAACTATTATCATTATCTCATGTAATCATCATCAGTCATGAATGATTTAAAAGAACCTAGTTCTCTGCCAATAAATTGAACCTTTACTTTTTTAGGTAATTCCTGAATCTCCATTGGAATAGTAAATTGTTGAGTTTCACCTGCAACGATATTGCCAAATCCCTCCCATTTTCCAAGAAGCACACCTTCATCAGAATAGACAGCAAACTGTGGGTTCAATAACTCTGCATTTCCACTATTGGTGACAGTAAGTTCCAAAAAAGACCGACGATTATCTTTTATTTTCTTTAAGTTTAGTTTTCCTATTTCTACATTATATGATTTATTTTCTAGGTATGAGCTTAGTACAATTCCTTTAGAGAAATGGCTAATTTCTTTAAATTCTAATCTTAGATCTTTAAGCTTTTGTCCATTCACTAGTGTAATATTAAATGTTTGTGTTTCTCCAACCTTTATTTTAGAATAAAAACTTGGAGCTTCTCCAACGAGTTGTTCACCATTAAACACTTGTAATTTTGGAGATAAAATCCCTTGTTTACCTGTATTTTTTATAGAAACAGTCATTACATTGTCCTTTAGTTTTATTTCATCTATGTCAATATCGAGGTTCAAAGGAGATTGCGCATACATAATACTACTAAGGAATAAACTGCAAAAGAAGCTTAATAATGAATAGCTTGACATTCTGTTTGGTGTTTTAAAGGGTTAAATAAGTAGGTATAAATAGATAATTTCTATGTTTGAGAATTTGGACTATTACTTTATTACTCAAAATAATATTATATGTAGTTTTTACAAGTATTTCTTGTCCAAGTGTTATTGGTTAATGGACTCAGGACGTCCCAAAACTATTCCATAAAATTATATCGATTGATATTTAACAGAATCTTCAAACTCTATAATAAAAACTATCTAAGACCTAATTTTAGAAGTAAATCCTAGCATTAATAGATAATCACTTGGAAGTCAAGATGAATCTCTTATTGGGTTTTGTAGTAGTACTATGAAAACAGAGAAAAAATCACAAACTTTGGCTTTTAGTAGTGTGTAATAAATATTTTTTAATTTTCTAGTGAAGTATTAGCTTGGGTCTGTCTAAAAAGGTGAAATTGATTTTCTTAATGAAATATATCCATTTACAGCGCAGATTTTTAATACAGTAACTGCGTTGAGCTCTTCGAGGTTAGCTCTGTGCCAATAAGAATATTGTAGTTCCAAACAATATCTAATGCACTAAAAAGTTAGATTTTTCTGTTTTTTTTTTGATAAAATAGTATTAGGTAGGAAGAAAATACTTTGTATCTTATCAAATAATCAAATATATTAATTCATAAGCCAACCCCAAAATACAGTTATTTATGTTTGGACTCATGCAGGCAGAAACGGCTTGTTCCGTTGACTGGCAAGATCAGGATTTTATTTATCACCGAAAACATTATTGTGGTACGTGCAAGACTATGGGACAATTGTATGGACATCGTTCACGTTTTAGTTTGAACTTTGATACCGTATTTTTGGCTGAATTATTATCTGAGTTAGCGGAAGATTCTACACAAAATTGGACTAAAGCTTATCAAGCGATTAATCGCTGTATGACTATGCCCACAGAGAAAGAACAGCGACCTTGGGCACTAGAATATGCAGCAACTACCAATGTGCTTTTGGCAGAGCTAAAGCTAGAAGATAATATTCAGGATTCTGCTCGAAAGCGCTGGAAATGGGCGCGTTGGCTCTTATCAAGCTCTTTCCGTAAGGCTCGAAAAAAACTTAACGATTGGGGAATTGATGCAGCTGCTTTTGAGCATTGGGTAGAAGTCCAATATCAACGTGAAAACCAATATCCATCGGATTTTGAGAGTTTAGGATCTAAGCTGAAATATTATGCAGAACCTACAGCTGAAATGACTGCTTTTATCTTTGAACAAGCAGTGACTTTGGGTGAATTTGAGCAAGAAGGCTTGGCAGCTAAAATGCGAGATTTAGGTTACCATTTTGGTCAATTGATTTATACTTTGGATGCTTTGGAAGATATTGAGAAAGATATTCTAAAAAAGCAATTCAATCCATTGTTAGCATACTACGGAAGGGAAGAAGTACTAAAAGAAAAGAACCTCAATATAGTCAGAAACCTAATTATAAGTTTACAAACTGTATTTATACAAACCTTAGAAAACTTACCTTTGGCGCGCGCAGTGGTGGAGCGTTATGCAGCTAGAATGACGAGCAATCTAGCCAATCGGATTTATCAAGAAAAGGAAGCACCACTGACCTTCAAGGAACGTTGGCAGTTGCGTTGGGAACAATCGCAGCAGATTGCAAGCCGAATTATTTGTCCCAAATCTAATTTTTTGGGTAAAATGAATCACACCTTAGTTTCTTTGGCGGTTTTTGTAGCACCACAAGCAACAGAAGATGCAGTGGTTAGTCAGGGAAAAACAGCTATGTTTACTTGGTTGGCATTTTTTACGGCTTTATTTGCTTCGGCTGGAATTGGAATGGCTTGGGGAAGAAGTCGTAGAAAGACAAGAGCAGAGAAAAAGCAAGAACGCAAAGAAGCTCGCTTTAAGCAACGTCTACAAGGTTTGTGGGCAAAGCGCAAAAACTGTGGAAATTTCTTTGGTTGTTGTGGAAGTTTTTGCATCAACTGTGGAGCTATTTTATTTTGGGGTGGGGTGCTTATTATTACGATTCTGATTATCATGGGGATTGTCTGTCTATCAAACGGAGCTATTTTTTGGGGCTTATTATTCCTTATTTTAGGTGTTTTAGGCTTTGTTGGATTACTTATTTATGTGATTCAGAACCCAAGATGTTTGAAAACTGCCACCAAATGTAAAAAACCTAAGAAAAAACGTAGAAATAGAAGAGACGATTAAGTAGAATTTATAGTGGGATGGAGTTTTTTGCGTAGCACTAAACTACTACATTTATACATTGGAGGCTACTTAGAGTAGCCCGATCATTTATCACAACAATATTGACAGGTGTACTACAGGGTGGTACTTTAGTGCTCCCCTCACTAATGATATATCAACCCGTTGGGGCTTCTATGATTTTTTTTGGGAAACAAAAAAAGAGCTTGTCTATTAAAGACAAGCTCTTTATATCTCTATAGATAATCTTAGAAAATAAGATTATACATGCTTTTCGATTAAGTTCTTTAATGCAGCTTTAGTCGTTGCACCTACTTGGCGTTCTACTACAGTACCATTTTTGATTAACAAAATAGTTGGGATACTACGAATATTATATTCCATTGCTACATCAGGATTGTTATCCACATCTACTTTTCCGATTACAGCTCTACCTTCATATTCAGTTGATAAATCGTCAATAATTGGAGCGATTGCTTTACAAGGACCACACCATACTGCCCAAAAGTCAACTACTGCCAAAGAAGAAGATTCTAATACCTGAGCTTTAAAGTTCGAATCTGTGAATTGTAATGCCATTTTCTACTACAGTTTTTTAATTAGTTTACTCTAGAATCCCTCGAGATCGGTAAAATAAATAGTTGAGTTATTAAAATAAACTAATGATACGTTTGATAATTTAAAGTACACTTGAGACCTTGGGATAGATCTCTGTTTTTTCTTGTGTTGATAACAACGAAATTAAAGATATTGTTGCATTTATAAAAATACCTTGTGGATTTTTCCTCAAAAACTTGGTTACTTAACATGGAAAGTCCTACAAATAGTGATTTTTAGCATAAAAATTTACTTATGTTAATAAAAGTTAAAGTATTTTTTGAGTTAAATGTAAGATAATATCTAGAATCGAATCTTACTGTACACCTAAAATTTTCAGACATGCTCTGAACCAAACTCCACCACAAAATTTGCTTTTTACAGGATTTGGATCAAGTATTTAGAGAAATAAAAATTATTAACTGTTGACTTAGTAGCAATTTTAGGATGCGTGCGTTTAGACAGTAGATTTTTAGGGAACTTTTTTGTGTTACCTTGAATTTTTCCTACTTTTAGTAATCCTCAAGTACAAAAGAACTCACCTAAGAATACCAATTCACTCAGCTTATTTTAACTAAACCAATAATTATGCGCCGCCGAAAAAACGACATTATCAAAGTAGCAACCTTCAATCTATATAACTTAGTTTTGCCTGAGACAAGGTATTATGGTAGACGTTCTTATACCAAAGAAGCATATGCTTATAAAAAGGGTTGGATCAATCATCAGCTGAAGAATATGGACGCAGATATTGTGGGTTTTCAAGAAATTTTTCACGAAGAAGCTCTTAAAGATGTGATCAGTGCAAATTCGGAGTACAAAGATGCACATATGGTAGTTGCGGGAGCTAATGGAAATGGGCCAACTGTAGGTTTACTTTCTCGATTCCCGATAACAGATTGGTCAATTATTTCTACTTTTCCAGAGCAGCTAGAGGTGAAAGGTTTAAAGATTCCTTTTACGAACTTTTCTCGTCCTGTCTTAAAAGCTAGAGTACAAATCTCTAAAAATCAGCATTTGATCGTTTTTGTGGCTCATTTGAAATCTAAGCGACCAATGTTGTCGGAAGGTGCAGATCGGGAAGATCCTATTGAATTGGCAAAAGGAAAAGCACGTTCCTTGCTACTCCGGGCAGCCGAAGCTGGTGCTTTGCGCACTATCTTGATGGAAACATTACAGCACAGAGATCATCCTGTGATCGCTATGGGTGATTTGAATGACACGGGAACTTCGGTAACTACACAGATCATTTCGGGAGATACACCTTGGCGTCAAATGCCAATGGATAAGAAGCTCAAATATTGGGATGTACTCTTGTATCATGCTAAGGATATTCAAGCACGTCAATCGTTTAAGGATGTTTATTATACACATATTCACAATGGGCATTACGAAAGTCTAGATCATATTATGGTCAGTCAGGAGTTGGTGCGTGAGAATCCAAATCGTATTGGTCGAGTTGGTTTTGTGAAGGTATTTAATGATCATTTGATTGATCAAACTTTGAGTGAGGATCGTGTGGAATCTTGGAAGTCGGATCATGCGCAGGTTGTGGTTTCTTTGGAGATGAAGGATCCTGTGGATAGGCTCTAAAAATCAAAAATGAACAATTGAAAGTTAAAAATTGGATATAGCTCGGCAAGGAGCGTTGCTGAGTTCTGAAGGAACGACAGAATTGTGAGCATTGGGAGTTAGCCCGATGCCATAGAAATATTGATGAGTTCTGAAGGAACGACAGAATTGTGAGCATTGGGAGTTAGCCCGATGCCATGGAAATATTGATGAGTTCTGAAGGAACGACATAATTGTGAGCATTGGGAGCTAGCCCGATGCCACTAAAATAAAAAAATGATTAATCATAAATATGTTTAATAGATTCAAAAGGCTGTTCAATAGGGAGAAGGAAAGAGAAGAAGACGAAAAATCAAGTGAAAAGCTTTTTTTTAGAAGCTCATTATTAGAAAAAGTATTTAAACAGGAAAGAAAAGTAAGAGGAAAGACGCTTAATGAGTGGTGGCATTATTATTATGTAGATAATTCTTTTGAGGAATATGAACTCTTTATGGCACTCAATGAGCTGAAACCAAATACATTCACAGGGTTATATTGTGAAAAAATAGATAAGGTTTTTTGGGAAGCATCAGATCCTTTTCTTTTAACTTTGATTATAATATTATATTACTCAAGAGGTAAATTTCCTAATAATTATGTGGAGAGAGCAAGTGCTTTGCTAACCCATAAGGATAGCTCCTTTAGACGTTCAGTAGGAGAAAGTTTAGTCGAGCTAAATGATATAGATGGGTTGATAGCTGTACTTGAAGCAGAAGATAGTGGCAGAGGAAATATGATGGGCGCTGCTCGGAGATTGGCATCAAAAGGAAAAGAGGCTGAAAAAGCTATTCCTGCTTTGCTTGGCATGATTCAATATAAGAATATTAATTATAAGGGGCATAGTTTTGCTGCAGAAGCCTTAGCGTCAATTGGTGAAAGTGCTAGACCTGTTTTAGTACAATGTATAAATAGCAAAGATAGTCATCTGATAGAATATGCTACTTATGCGCTAGAGATGCTGGATTCAGGGATTAATTACAAGGATTTGTATGGTATAGACTCAGAGCAATAACCTTAGACTTTTTGTGAACCCGATGCCACAAATAAAATTTTAAGCAAGAATCTTAAAGCTTTATACCTAATAAGCTTTAAGATTTTTTTATTGTGTGTATCTTTGTGCGGAAAATAAGGAGATTACACAATCTAATGATAAAAAGTTATGCTTAAAATAGGTGTTTTTGGAGTTGGGCATTTGGGTCGAATTCATGTAAAATGTATACAACTATTACCTGAGATTTATGATTTGGTAGGATTTTATGATCCGGACGATAAGGTTGCGCAAAAGGTTATAGATACTCATGGAATTCAACGGTTTGAAACAGTAGAAGAATTACTAGACCAAGTGGATGTGGTAGACATTGTGACACCAACCATCACACATTTTGATTTGGCAAAACAAGCCATTGAAAAACAAAAGCATTTTTTTATTGAAAAACCGATCACACACACGGTAAAAGAGGCACAAACTTTGATGCAATTGATAGCAGACCAACCTATCAAAGCACAAGTGGGACATGTAGAACGATTTAATCCTGCTTTGCTAGCCATTCAAGACATACCTATTGATCCCAAATTTATAGAAGCGCACCGTTTAGCTTCCTTCAATCCGAGGGGAACAGATGTATCTGTAGTTTTAGATTTGATGATCCATGACCTAGATATTCTCCTAACACTTATTCCACAACCCATCAAGGCAGTACATGCAAATGGCGTGGCTATATTGAGCCAAACGCCAGACATTGCGAATGTTCGTTTAGAGTTCGAAAATGGAGCTGTTGCTAATTTGACAGCCAGTCGAATTTCAATGAAAAGTATGCGTAAGTTTAGGATTTTTCAACCAGATGCTTATCTCAGCTTAGATTTTCTAAATAAGCAAACAGAAGTAATTCGTTTGCACAATCATGCACCCACTGATGGACAACACTGGATGGAACTGGATACAGGACAACAAAAACGTTATATTGAAGTAGCTATGCCTGAAGTTCAAGCAAATAATGCAATCAAAATGGAATTAGAATTGTTTGCTAAAGCTATTTTAGATGATTTTCGCCCAACGGTTAGCCTAGTTGATGGCGTTAAAGCATTAGAATTGGCTTATCAAATCAGTGAGCAGATTGAACAGAATTTGGCACTAATGAATAATTAAGAATCAAGGTGTAGTTGCGCACAAAAATGAATTGACATGATAAACAAAGAATCATTGAAGAAATTGAAAAGTATATTAAGTTTAGGTTTAGTATTGATATTTACACAAGCTTGCACTAAGGAAGAACCTATTCCAATCCCAGCATATATTTTTATAGATCAGATTCAGTTTGAATCTCAGAATGCTACATCAGAAGGTGGAAGTACAAGCAATATTTCAGATGCTTGGGTTTGGGTAGATGAGCAGTTAATTGGTACGAATACTTTACCAATGACCATTCCTGTTTTGCACAATGATGCAACTAGTTCTAATATAATCAGAGTGGCTGCGGGAATCAAGGATAATGGGATTGGAAATACTCGACTTTCTTATCCATTTTATTCACGTTATGAGGTTAGCAAAGATTTAGAAAGTGGGGAAACGGTGACCGTTACGCCAATCATAGGCTATAATGAGGATGTGAAAATCAAAATTGTAGATGCCTTCGAAGATCCTGGGATTGTATTTGGTTTTGATATCGACGAAAATCCGAATACTGATATTATTAAGTCAACCGAAGATGTATTGGAAGGGACACATTCTGGAAAATTTGTTTTTGATGATATTGAGAATACTTGCGAGTTGGCGACCTCTGTGCAGTATCAAGGACTTCAGCCTGCATCTTTAGGGGCATCAGCAGTTTATTTAGAAATTGATTATAAAACGAATGTACCATTATATGTTGGTTTGGGAAGTTATTATGGAGGAGAGTTATCTAATATTGCTTATGATGTAGGTTTGAATCCGCGTGATGAGTGGAATAAGGTGTATATCAATCTGACAGAGGATGTATTTGGTGCAAATGCTAGTTCCTACATCATTGCACTCAAGGCATTCAAGACAGATAGTATCCCAAATCCACAAATTTTTGTAGACAACATCAAGCTACTTCATTACTAGTTAAGTTAGTTTAATTATTAACCTAATCACCGAGCTAAAAAAGCGACATGCAGCATCGAAGAAAAGTATCCAAAGGCGTTATTTTTTATATTATCTCTGATTTTGTATTGGCAGGACTTGGCTGGTTTCTTTTCTTCTTTTACCGCAAGTTTTATATACAACGTGTTCCATTTTCACAAGAGTTTTTTGCAGATGTAAATCTGCAATATGGGCTAATTATTATACCTATTATTTGGTTAATGCTCTATATTTTATTAGATAGCTACCGCAATTTGTATCGTATGTCACGCATGAAAGAACTTGTGCGGACATTTGTAGCTTCAATATTAGGAACCTTGCTGATTTTCTTTACTTTTTTGTTGGATGATTTACAATATTATCCCGAAAGTTACCAAAATTACTACCAAGCTTTCTTTGGCTTGTTTGGAATTCATTTTGTAATGACAGTCGGCTTTCGGTTGACTGTATTGACGTTGTCAAGTTGGCAGATCAAGTCCGGAAAAGTAGGATTTCGTACTCTAATTGTGGGGAGTAATCAGAAAGCAGTCTCTTTATATCAAGAAATTACTGCACAGAAGAAGTCTACAGGCTATGATTTTATAGGTTATGTAACGATTGACCCTGAACATCCTAATGGTTTGTCTGAACATTTAGAACATTTGGGGGGAATTAGTGACTTATCCATGTTAATCCAGGAGTATCAGATACAGGAGGTTATTCTCGCTTTAGAAAAATCAGAACATGAACGAACAAAATCTATCCTGAATATCCTAGAACGTCATCACCACAATATTTTGATCAAAGTTATTCCAGATATGTATGATATTTTGCTAGGAAATGTTAAAATGAATCATGTATATGGAGCGATTTTAATTGAAATTTCTCCGCATTTTATTCAGCCTTGGCTAAAATTTACGAAGCGTGGCACCGATATTTTGACTTCTTTGTTGGTCTTAGTTCTATTTTCGCCAATTTACATCTTTATTGCTTTACGTGTGCGTTTATCCTCGAAAGGATCTATATTTTACAAGCAAGAACGGATTGGTTTGTATGGGGAACCCTTTATGATCTATAAATTTCGTTCGATGTATACCAATGCCGAAAAATTAGGACCTCAACTTTCATCAGACAGCGATAGTCGCATCACGCCTTGGGGTAAAATTATGCGTAAATATCGTTTGGATGAGTTGCCACAGTTTTGGAATGTATTAAAAGGTGATATGTCTCTGGTAGGACCACGTCCCGAACGTCAATTTTATGTAGATCAGATTGCAGAACATGCACCACATGTTTATCAACTGCATAAGGTTCGTCCAGGAATTACTTCTTGGGGACAAGTCAAGTATGGTTATGCCTCTGATGTGGGGGAGATGGTGCAGCGCTTGAAGTATGATATTCTGTATATTGAGAATTTATCTTATTCTTTGGATATTAAGATTCTGTTTTATACGGTTTTGGTAATTGTGCAGGGGAGGGGGAAATAGGTCTTTAAATTAAAAGTTAATAATTGTCAGTTGTTCGGCAAGGAGCATTGCTGAGTTCTGAAGGAACGACAGAGTTGTGAGCATTGGGAGTCAGCCCAATGCCATAGAAATGTTGCTGAGTTCTGAAGGAACGACAGAATTGTGAGCATTGGGAGCTAGCCCAATGCCACTAAAAAATTAAACTTAACTATACTTAACTCCCAAGTTTTCTATTGTTTAATTTCTTAATATTAGTATTAATAAGGATATAAATTATTATACAAATATTCTAGTAGATAACTTTGCAGGATAATCATAGTTAGCATGGTCGCAACAAAAATAAAATAATTCTTTTTTAACCATGAAACATAAGCACTAATAATGGCAGGCAGAATAGGCAAGAACATTAGTGTAAGTGTAGTATACCATCTATAGGGGTCTAATAAAGACATGATAAAACTACCTCCTAGTATTAAAAATATTATGATTTCCAGTATCAGTAATGCCAATATAGGAACTTGTACAGCAATCCCAACAGTTTTAAAAAAATTACCTTTAAAATGTTTTTTAAAGCTCATAGAAAATAATAAGATGTAACTAATATAGAAGGGAACATTGAAGAGAATAGAGCTAAATAGTGCTGCTTTAAAGTTATTTTCTCGTTGTACAAATGCAATGGCATCTTCATAAAGGCTCTGTTCAATACCTTCTGTTATATAACTAACTATGGGAAAAGATAAGAACAACAATATACTGGAAAGCAATACTGCGACTATTAAGTTTGATCCTTTGTGAGTGTTGGTTTTTATAGGTTTATCTAGAGGTTCAGTCATGTTTAAATGGATTATGATTTTTTTGAATGTATGGATTGTCTTGCCCTAAAATAAATTAGAATACAGGTGATTGAAAAGCTTAAAAAATATAATTCAGCTTGTTTTTATAGGTGTAAATATTGTAGTATTGAATAATTAATATCTGCGGAGAAGTATTGCTGAGTTCTGAAGGAACGACAGAGTTGTGAGCATTGGGAGTTAGCCCAATGCTGCTACAATTATCAAACAAGCTTTAATTCTACACTATCAATTTTCTCCAAGTTCTCCTTGAAGCGTTTTGCTGCATTTTGGCGGACGCGAATATGCAACTTAGTTTGTTCCTCATAGATAGATTTGAGAATCTCAAAACCTTCCTTTTTCAAGTAATTCATCACATCGCTAGTATGTGCATAATCAAAACTTAATTCATAAACATCTTCTATGATACGTTCCACTTTTTGGGCAAGGTCTAAAGCCTCACGCGCAGCGGCTTTATAAGCATTTTTCAAACCAGAAGTCCCCAGTTTGACACCACCAAAATAGCGAACGACTACCACAAAAACATTAGTCAAACCAAAGCTATCAATTTGTCCAAGAATTGGTCTACCAGCAGTTCCCGAAGGTTCTCCATCATCATTAGCACGAAAGACTTTCCCATCCATACCAATACGATAGGCATAGCAATGATGTCTTGACTTGAGATGCTCTTTTTTTAGAATCTCTAAGTGTTTTTTGACATCACCAAGGCTATTTACTTCATAGGCATAAGCTAAGAATTTACTGCCTTTGTCTTTAAAAAGTCCTTCGGATGGAGCGGCTAATGTTAAGTAGGTATCTTTCATATATAATGAACTAATGATAAATCTAAATCATACTAAAATGTCTATTACTTTCATGATAGTACATTAAATGCGGAGTACAAAATTTTTTAATTAAAAAATGCTGCTTAACTTGTTTGCATACCACAAATTCTATACAAGAATATTAATGGCTTGTTAATGGAAGAAGGGAACGGAGGCTGTGGCAGTAAATTTGTTTTTTATGCTTTGGTAAAACCTAAAATGGTTTCTGTGCATTATGAAAAATGATTGTTTTGAACACAAAAAATATAATTATGTATAAAGTATTGATTGTTTTATTTCTATTTTCATTTGTAGGTGTTGTGGATGCCCAAGACGTACCATTACTGAAAAATAAAAAGGAAATGGTCTACCGGTTCCGGAACAAAACAGATAGTATCCCTAAGTCTATAAAAGAATGGCAATATGATAAGGAAGGTCGATTAATTTATAAACAATACTATATGTATAGTATGCGTAGTAATGATCCACCAAATACCTTGCATAGAGAAGAGAAAACGATTTTTGTTAAGGATGATAATTTACTCGAACAATCTATTGTGAATTATGGTTATGGTGGAAAAACAGAGCCCAAATCAGAAATGTTAAGAACATGGTATCTGAAATATGCTGCAAAAGACGAGGATTCTAAACCTAGACTGTGGCAGAAGTTAGATAATTTTATGGAAATTATTAAAGAAGATACACTAACCTATGATGAGGAAGGAAAATTAGTAGAGCGCTGTTTATATAATTACAAAGGGTCAACCTCTCTATTTTGTGATAAGTATTTTTATAATAAGAAGGGGAAACGAGTCCGATGGAAAACCTATAATAGATGGACGACAATCAATATTAATAGTAAGGTGAAACAGAGAAACTCTAAACGACGAGATTATCGCTATTCTTATAATTCCAAAGGGCAACACATTAAATCCAAAGGTAAATATTATAAGACTAAGTACAAACAGGAAAAGAAGTATGATAAAAATGGTTCCTTGACTTTTTTTCAGACTACAGAAACTAGAAGGTCAAAATCTCCTCAAAAAATGCGAGAAACTACAGGAAAAAAATATTATCAGAGAATTAACCAGATCACAGAGAAGTTTGAAAATGGAAATCGTGTCTACTACCAAGAAATTAAGAATTCTAATGAGGTTAATCGAACCGAAAAGGTTTATGAAGGAGATTTAGAAAAAAGTTATACAATGTGGTACAAGGGGAAAACTTGGGAAGAGGTAACCTATAGTTATAACGATCAAGGGATCCGAACAGGAAAGGAACTACAGCGTTACACTCAAAAGGGAAAGCCACATTATCAAGAAAAGTCTGTATATGATACTAAAGGACAGATAATGAAAACAATACGTATAGCAAATAATAAAGAGATTTCAAGGCTAGAGTATGAATATAATACTGTCGGAGACTTACTTTCAAAAACAATGTTTGTTCAGAATAATGTAAAATTTGAAAAAACTATGTATATTTATACCTACGACTAAGTATACATTTGAATTTATTCTGAGTTACTATATTAAAAGCTTTTTTACTTCTTGTGCTCCACTTATTTTCCATCAACAACTCAGTAATAGTCCTAGCTACTCATAGTAGGGACGTTCAAATTCATCTGTGTGTTATTCACTAAAAAAGAGGCTTATATAAGTAAAATCTATGTGGGGGTACTAAGAAGTTGTTTGAGAGGTAAGTTTAATGCAAAAAATCAGAGGATTTAGCTTCGCAGAGCCCTTCAGGGTTTAGTCAATTTGAGCTGAGCATATTTTAATTTCATCGAGTCTCCTGTGTGGCTCAATAAAGTGAAAATTAGATAAAATCAATGGATCTGATGTGATGAAGATAATTTCTAAACAACCTCTAAATAGAAATATACTCTAATTATAGAATATATATATCTTAGTTTCTATTACTATTAATTACACAAGTAAATTGCTGTTAGCGAAACCATAAAGGATATGAAAAAAACTCAAATTAAAATACTTGTATCTTTCTTAGCATTTTGTTGGTCTACGGTTGTAATGGCTCAACAGGTAAAGTCTGTGGAATATAAGGAAAGAAAATTACCAGATCCAAGTGCACAAGAGTTGTGGGTAATGCAAGTTGATTATAAGGAGTATAATAATGGAGGAAGAGAGATTAAGCGCATTATCTCAAAATTGAATCCTGGGGGTGAAATTGTTAAAGCTTCTTCGGTAGATCGTTCTTGGAACGAGAAAGGTAGGTTAGAAGCTCGGAAGACATTTGATGAAATGGGAGATTTGGTCAAAGAAGAAAAAATTCAATTTAATAAAAAGAATAAAAAATTAGAAGAGGAATACAAAGATGTTCTGAAAAATCCAAATGAAACCTTTACTCGAAAATATGCTTATACCAAGGATCCCAAACCTAAACCCTTGGAAACAGAATTACTAAATAGTAAGGGGAAAACTGTTGGAACAGAGACTTGGAAATACAATCGAGAGGGAGAAGAAATCCGCTACAAGAAATGGGAAACTCGAAGTAATGGAAAATATGAAGAGGAGAAAAAAACTTTCTACAATAAAGATGGCTCATTGAATAAATCTGAAAAAGTGATCAAGGATGGAGATAAACACCTTAAAGAGGTGACAATTTTTGATGGTTACAAAGTAAAAGAAAGTTTTCGATATGAGAATGGAGAACTTGTCAGCCAGTTCGGAGGAGGAGGTAATAAGACTAAGTTTGACCCAAGCAAAAATAAAACAATGATGGACTTCTCTGGTGGAGGAGGTGGTGGCGGTTTTGGCAGCGGTGGCGGCTTCGGTGGAGGTGGTGGTTTTGGTGGTTTTGGAATGTATGATTCTGAAGAGGAACTAGATGATCAAGGTCGAAAGATTAAAATTACGGACAAGACACCTCAGGGAGAAATTGTACAAATCATGGAATATGCTTATGATGTGCATGGAAATACAACCAAAATGAAAACAACACGTTATGAAGGAGGAGAAGAGGCAGGTAGCGAAGAAGAACTAAGTGAGTTTGATGATAATAATAACCTGTTGCGTAAAGCAAAATACATCAATAACACACTAATCACAGAAGATTTATATGTCTATCAGTATTATTAAAGGTATTAAGTCTATTCAATTCTCCCTTAAGGGAGGGCTTATTTTGATGTTTCTAGGAGCATTGATGGGCTTTCATTGGGTAGAATTAACGCTTTTGGATAATAATGATGACGCTCCGCAAATCAAAAAACAGGTTCTCAAAGAGTTTGAGTTGCAAGAAGATATACTTGAACTCAAAGAACATACTGAAACTGAATACGATGTCTTTGGTAAAATTGTAGAATTGGTTGAATATGGTCAAGCTAAGAACGGAAAGTCTAAGTTAAAGTACCAAACCATCTACAAGTATGACGCTAGCTCTAATAAAATTGGTACCCTGAAATATAATCAAGATGGAAATCTAGTTTGGAGTGAAAGTCTGACATTGGGGGAGGATAATCAAGTTCTACGGATTGATTATGCATCTTATGAACCTACACACCAACACTCTTATACGCTTTATGAGTATGATGAACATGGAAATAAGGTGAGTACCAAAACTTATAATGATAAGGATGAGCAAACTGCCGAGAAAAAACGTTTGTACAATCATAATGGAGAGCTAGAAATTGCCTCTAATTGGTCGTATGTATTGGATGGAGATAAGTTAATTAAAAAATCAGTAAGTACTAAGCATGAATATGATCATTCTGGTCGATTGGTTCGATCCGAAAAAGAGATTGTTCAAGCTCGTGAACGCACAAAGGAAATCAATAAATTTGAAAATGGGTTTATGAGAGAATGTATTGTGTACAAAAATGGTAAGTTAGTAGATCATTTCAAACACAAGGGGAGAGATACTAGCACGGTGTATCGAGAATACAAGATAGAACCGCCAATTCCTGAACAAGATCCATTTATGGAATATGATGATGCACTTAGAGATCCTTTTCAAAATATTGAGCATGAAGCTATTAGTACTATAACTTTCAAGAAAGATGAACTAGGGAATATTATTAAAAAGGTCTTTAGAGAATATGGTAAGGTAACTTATGTGATCTATTATGATTATGATTCATTCCAAAATCTTAGTAAAAAACGAGAAATTGACAAGGTTACAGGTGATACTAAACATGAGCTGTATACTTATGATGAGTTCCAGAATATACTAAGAAAGGAAACCTACTCTAATGAAGAATTGATACACAAAAAAATGCTAACTTATCATTATTATAATCGCTAAACATTCAGTTGTTTAGCTTTTTTTATTGAGCAAAGCTCCTTTTTTGTTTCGTACATGGAATGTACGGGACTAAAAATAGCTGCAGATTCGATGAGTAAAGTGGTTGAACTGCAGGTGTTAAGATGATTTTTAAACAACTTCTTAGTAAGCAGGGAGATTATAGAGTATTTCGTGGTTCAGTATTAAGGATTCTATTTTCTCTCACCTTTTCTTTTAGTTCTACTTTTGTGCCTCTTTCGTCGCCAAACAACAATGAGACTGAGCAAAATTATTGCAACAGCGCCTATGCTATAATTTCTATAACCAGAAGAGGACTCTTTTATATTGAGTTGGATAGGACAAGTATCCCCAAAATGAATAAAAGGTGCCCAATAGTGAGGATGTGCCGCAACCTCGCTACAGTTTTCTAGGTATTCTAATTTTGCAGCTTGCAGTGCTTTATCTTGAGTAAGTCCTTTAGCTAAATTTTGATAAAAGGACTGAACCAATTGCATGGATACATAATCATTCGTCTTCCACAATGTCATAACCAAACTAGGAACACGTGCATAAACAAAACCTCGAGCTAAGCTCATAATCCCTTCCCCCTCCTGAAGCTGACCGCTTCCTGTCTGACAGGCACTGAGCACGACTAACTGTGCTTGGAAGGGTAATTCTGCCAACTCATAAGTATATAAAAAATTATCTTCTTGGCTACTATCAACCGACGGACTAAAGATAAGACGTGACTTTAGACTGTGTTGATGATGAGGCTCGCTGTGCATAGCCAAATGTAGAATACCATAATCACTAAGCTGTTTCTTGAACTGTTTCTCAGAGGCTGTTTGTCCGTAATGATAGCTCCCCTCAAAATTTTTCTCTAGGAATTCTAGCTCTTTGTATGCTCCATCTAGGTTTTTGAGTGTTTTGTCTTGACTATAATCAGGAGCAAAACCTAGAATATTTGTATTATGAGCAGTTGTTTGTTGTTGAGTAAGCTGCCATATCCGAATAGAATAATTGTAGGAAATACTTGATTTTTGAATAAGGTAATCTAAGGAACGAAAGTCACATTGATGTTGAGGTAATTCATAAACTAAACTCTCAAATGTTAGATAATTAAGCCAATTATTTGGAATAATAATGAGATGTTTCGGGAGTTGATTCTGCTCAAAATGTTTTCCCAATAAAACCTGATACAATTGATGAGAAGTTGTAGTGTAAGATTCACAGCTGTACTGATTTTGATCATTCAAAATCGTTTGCTTAAAATAAGCATTTAGTAATGGTTTGATCCAACTGACCTCCTTATTAAAAGAGACTCGATTCTTCTCCACAAAGATACTATACAAACAGTCATTCTTGTAATAATAATTGACTAAGCAACTCTGTGGATCTAGCTGTTGTTGAATACGTTGAATCGAAATTTGATTAGGAATTGTATCTGTAGAATACCGCTTACCCAAAATAGTATAGATGGTATCTAAGCTTTGAGTATAATTAAAAATTTGACGTTGATGAAAGGCTGTCTTTTGTTTATTATGTTTATGTTTAGCCTCCAAGATTTCTTGTTCATGATAAATCACTTTTAGACGCAGATTCTTATATTTTCGGATTAGCTTGGCAGATAAACCCTGATTCTTATAAATTGAAGCCTCTTCTAGTAGATCGCTCAAATAAATAGATTTATTATGTTCAAATATATTCAAGGCGGTTTCTATATATTCTGATTGTTGATCCTTATGGTGAAGGGTCCAGCAGATTTCCAAGCCTACATTATAATAATCAGCTAAACTATGTAGAAAACTATGTTTATCAGAATCATTAATAATATTATGTCTAAACGTACTAACAAGTTGCTGAGTATATTGAAGTTGTTGGAAAGCCTGTTTTAGATAATGAATATCTTTTTTGGATTGGTACAGCTTATACAAACAAGTCATTTTGGGAATCAGTGCATCAAACAGTTTTTGGCGATGAAAGGTATTTTTACGAACCGTATTAGGATTGGGAAAATCTAGATAATCCAAACTATTGAAATCTAAAATATTACTGACTAACGCATTTTGGTAATAGCCCAAAGCTGTTTCATATTGTTTTTGCTTTTCATAGACCCTAGCTATGTATGTATATGCAGTTGCAATATCTGGATGCTTATCTCCTAAGTATTGTTGATAAATAGCCAAGGCCTTTCGGAAATAGGCCAAACTTTGTTTCCAGTCTTTCTGTTCAAGATAAATCTTACCCAGTTGGAAATACGGATAAGCCATTTTTAGGCTTTTCTCTCCAAACAACTTATAATGGACATCTATAGTTTTTTGGTTATAATAAGTGGCACTATCCAAATTGAGCGTTTGAGCAGTAAGAAAATAATCAGCAAGAAAATTATAACTATTAGCAACTGCTAGATGATGTTCCCCAAATCGCTCTATATAAACTCCCAAGCCCTTGTGTGCATAATACAAGGTCGTTGTATCTTCTCCTGTTTTATCGCGCTTAGAATAGAAAAAAGCCAACCGATCATAGATATACGCTACATTGGGGGAATGCTCACCATAGATGTTTAGCCGAATATCCAGTGCTTTTTGGCAGAGTCCAATTGCTTCAGAAAAGTTTTGTTCTTCAAACTTGACTTGTGCCATATTATTATATATTCGAGCTACTTCATTACTAGCTTGGTCTTGTTCTACATAATCCAAAATATCCAAACATTCCTCATAGATTTCCATAGACTTATCCAAATGTCCATGCAGGTAGTAGATAGTTGCCACATGTGTTCTAAAAGAAACCGTTTTTAAACTAGGTTTACCCAATTGTAATTCTATATCTTCTATTACACGATTGAATAAAATAAGAGCTTCTTCTGTGTGGGTTTCCATTTCCATTAGAATTTCAGCTTTTGAGCCGAGAACATCCAATGTTTCTATATGTTTTTTTCCATAGAGCTTAAGCGTATGCGTGTATGCCTCGTGATTATACATGAGAGCTTTTTCAAATAGAGAAACCACTCGACTAACCTTACTTAGGTTATAGTAAACTTTACATAAAGCTGTATCGTTTTGAGCAGATAATGGCAATTGTTTACGAATTGCAGCTTCTAATTCCAAGTACTTCAGCACCTCATCCATCTTTTTCTGCTTGTGATAATATAGTGCTGTAGTCTTACATGCTAATGCTGCTGGCTCATTTATTCCCAACGCTCTGATTTGTGCACTGGATAATTGTGCTTGTAAGGTGTGGGAGAAGTTTACAAACATCAGCAAGAGGATGATTATACTCGAGCATATAGGAGGAGTACGCATAGCATTTATTATTTTTGGAATAGGGTTGAAGGATCAAGTGTATATGCAAAATGAATACTTACTCAATTTCTTCTTCTTCTTCCTTCCAATATGGTTCTACGATACATAAAAAGACTAAATCTTCATTACCTGTATTACTGACATATTGTGAGGCATTGGGGGGGACAAAAATAATACTATTAGCACAGACTTCTTGTGTTTCCCCTTCAATATGCATAAGACCTTTACCTTGTAAAAAATAATAAGTCTCAGAACTTTTTAGTCGGTGTGGGAGAGAAGCTGTTCCTGCAAGTAGTCGAGCATGTGCAATGCTATATCCAATGGGTAGTTGATCATGGTTTGGGTGTAATACTTCGCGTAAACGAGTAGCATCTCCTGCTTGAAACTCAGGAGCATCAGTGATATTTTTTATAAACATAATATGATATTTGAATGTTAAGTTTGGACTGTTACTTACAGAAGTTGCTTTAAAATAACTTCTATGATTACTTTTATAATTTTACTCGAAATTCTTAATAAAATTAAAAAATAAGATGGACAAAACGGCACTATTACAAAAACATTTTGCAGAAGGAATGACTTACGAAGAGTATTTAGATTTGGCAGATCGTTTATTAGCAGAAGGCAAGACAAGTGGCACTAATCATACTGAAGCAATGCTTGGATATACTAAAATGAATATGCATCGTATGCACAGAATTGATAAAAGCCTAACTGTAAAAGAAGCGCTCAAAGATTTAGTTGCTAAGATTGATCGACCACTTTCGGTCTTAATTATTGCAGAACTGTGGTGCGGGGATGTTGCACAGAATATTCCAATTGTACACAAGATTTTAGCTACAAACCCTAAGATCAGTATCCGTTTGACTTGGAGAGATGAAGATCCTAGGTTGATTGAGCATTATCTGACAGATGGTGGAAAATCCATCCCAAAAGTGATTGTTTTTGATCCATCTACTATGGAAGAGTTAGTTGTATGGGGCCCTCGACCGCTGCCTGCTCAAGAAATGGTGAAAGCTTATAAACAACAAGATCCCGTGACTAAGGAGCCTTATAGTGAGTTTGTTAAAAAAGTTCAACTATGGTATGGTAGAGATCGTTATGAGACGACACAGGCCGAATGGCTGCCAATTCTTGAAAAACTACAGCAAGTAAGTAAACCAACAAGTTAAATCTTGTAGAAAATGGAGTATATTTTTTAATATACATGTATAAAACGTGGCTGTATCAAAAGGCAAGAAAAAGTATCAAAACATTACTTTTATTTGCACCAATAAAAAAATAGAACCAAATAAACTTTGGTTCTATTTTTTACGATTGGCCTTTCTTGACCACTATTTCTTAGCGACTTAAGCAGCTAATTTATTATATACCTTATCTGTATCTTCTACTTTGAACTTGGTTCCTCTAAGTTTTAAGGTCTGGACAACTGCTTTGAGGTGAAGTGTTCTTTCTTCTCCTTTGAATTCATTTACCTTGCGATATGCAATGCCTTTTTTCAAATTCTCTTGAAATAACTTTACCTCATCCTCAGTAGCTTTACGCTTTTTCTTTTTATTAAAATAGCTATCTGCAATCTGCTGAGCCATAGTTGACTTATGTTTCTTAACCGAAAGACTCAACTTTGCTAACTTCAATTCTTGCTTTTCAATTTGAGCTTTAGCTGAAGAGAATTTACCTTGGATCTTCTTGTTTGCCTCTGAGAATTTCTTCATAAAGTCTTTGCGAACTTCTTGGATACTTCTCATCTTTGTCAAATCCTTACGATTCGTTCTCCCTGATTTCAATTTAGGAACAACCTTACTTTGGATGACCTTATATTGAGCCTTATAAGCTTTCAAGACCTTGCCTAGTTCTTTGCCTTGATTTCCAAGAATTTCTTTCGCTTTAGCTACTTTTTTAGCTCTTTTCTGTTTCTTCTTTTCTTCTGGATTTGCTTTGGGAGTACCACCAGCAACTGCACCTGCGGCAGCAGCTACCTTAGGGCTAGGGTTTCCTTTATCATTATCCTTGATATTTTCGCTAAGCTCAAAATTGGTAATTTTGGCTTGTTTCAAGACTAGTCTCATTCTTTTCAAGGCATCAGGCTTCATCGTTTTACCCCCTTGCTGCTCAAAAGAGAAAGTGGGTTGGTCTGCAGGGACTGAACACATACCCAATTTAGCATCAGCCTTTTTACGATCTTTATATAACTTATCCCAAACAGTAGGGACATCACCAATCAATATTAATGGCAATAATTTCCCTTTTAATTTTGGATCAGGAAAGGAATGGTCAGTGAAGATCAGACAAGGAACGGATTTACCTAGTTTTTTAACTTTTTGGATTTTTACACGCAACAAGGTTGCATACTTAGCAAAAGTTAATTTATCTAGAACATTAGGTTTGAGTTTAATTTTTATGCTCATGATAGTATATATCTAATTTAGTGTTTTTTGACTATAGTAGATTCAATAAAGAACCACTCCACAATTTATAAAAAAAATGATAAGGAAGCAAATCTATTTTTGAATAAACTTAGAATGTTTTGGGAAACATTTGATATTGAATTAAATAAAAATATTTACAGTCTTAATCTAATCTATTTAGACAAGCTCTTAGACATACTCTTAAATTAATGCTTCTGTATATGTTTGGAATGAGAAGCTGTCAAAACCTTCTAGCGCATTGTGAACATAGTCCAAGTAAACTTCTTCTTGCATGTTTGCGAACACAGAAATTGCATTTGTGAAACTATCTATACTCGAACAGAGCCAACCATTTTTTTTGTGTAAAACATAATTATTATTTTCCCCTACATCACTAGCGATAGTTGGTACACCACAAGACAGGTACTGCTTAGCTTTGAAGGCTGATTTAGCCTCATTGAAAGGATGCTTGACAAGAGGGGATACTCCTACATCAAATTTAACAATCTCTTGATATAACCATAAATCTTCTTCCCAAAACAATGGAAATGGAATTTCGAGAGAAATATGAGGTAAATCTTTGAAATAATCTTTGATTTCTGGGATATCACTTTCCTTTTTAACTCCTATTAGAATCAGTCTAAGGGGAATATTAAGTTTCTTTAGGGCAGGAAATAGTAGCGTAAAAATGCTTGTTTTATGTGCAAAATTTTTAGATATAGTCTTCCCATTACCCAGATCTCCAACCCAACCAATCGTAAAGACATCATTTCGTTTCCTCTTTTGGAACTTGTGCTTAAAAACAGGAGAAGTTATGATTTTGATATTTGTATTATGTGCTGAACAATATTTGTAAAGAGCTTGACTTCCAACATGTATCAGAGAGCATTTTTTTAAGAAAAAATGTAAAGAGATATCATCTTGTCTTAGATACTCTGCGTCATCGATATCATAAACTGTTTGCTTAGATCTGATAGATATAAGTAATTTTAAGGCTTTAGCATACAGTCTATTCGAACAGATTTTTTGAATATAAATTTTAGAGTTTTTTTTTCTAAATAGGCAGATTTTTATCCATAAAAATAAAAATTTAAAGTAGGCAGCAAAAGACCGTTGAGGATAGAAAAAATCAAAGGTAATTTGTTTATGTTTTCTTAGGTATTCTAAGGGAAGTTTTCCTCTGTATCTAGTGCTTGGGCAAGATAAATTGTATGGTGCAAACCAATATATATGTTCAGTTTTTTGTTCCATTAATTATAGTTTGAAGTTCAAATTAGAAAATAGTACCACAGCTTTTGACTACAAAAATATTCATTCTTCTAAACATTATAAAATACATTTTCTCTAAAAAGAGGCTAGTTATTTTAACTATAATTAATATGTAGTATGTTGATTTGTAGTGTTTAAGGGTTAATGTATTGGCTTTTATTTAAGTCTTACGGAAGACTTATGAAATAAAGATGGATGTAATAAATAAGTTTCCTATTGCTGAGAAAGTAAATCGATTTTCATCTTTTCTTAGATTAAGTAAGTAGGTGGACGTAATTAATTTTATAATAATTCACAAGATTTTTTGATGCTGAACAAGGCGAAAAACGCAGGGAT